>NZ_JBGCCL010000047.1:0-31827 GCF_041262505.1 Streptacidiphilus sp. MAP5-3 | reverse complement strand
TACTGCAGGGGGGACCCTGTGGGAGAGTAGGACGCCGCCGAACAATCTTTCCAGTGAAGCCCCCTGACCATGTGTCAGGGGGCTTCACTGCGTTTCACTAGTGTCACCTGTCCCACCTGTCACACTCGTTGTCAGGCCCGTCACCCGCTCGTTGCTCGAACGAGTGGCGGAAGTCTCGCCGACTGTGCCCCAGGTCACGTTTCAGAGATGAGAGCATGGAGACTATGAAGGGACGCGTCCTGATCGTCGATGACGACACTGCTCTGGCCGAGATGCTTGGCATCGTGCTGCGGGGGGAGGGATTCGAGCCGAGCTTCGTTGCCGATGGTGACAAGGCCCTGGCCGTTTTCCGTGAGGTCAAACCCGACCTCGTACTCTTGGACCTGATGCTGCCGGGCAGGGACGGGATCGACGTCTGCCGGCAGATCCGTGCCGAGTCCGGCGTACCGATCGTGATGTTGACCGCGAAGACGGACACCGTCGACGTGGTCGTGGGTCTGGAGTCCGGTGCGGACGACTACATGACCAAGCCGTTCAAGCCGAAGGAGCTCGTCGCCCGCGTGCGCGCGCGTCTGCGTCGTGCCGAGGAGCCGAGCCCGGAGCAGCTGGCCATCGGTGACCTGGTCATCGATGTGGCCGGCCACTCGGTCAAGCGTGACGGCCGCAGCATCCCGCTCACGCCGCTGGAGTTCGACCTGCTGGTCGCGCTGGCGCGCAAGCCGTGGCAGGTCTTCACCCGTGAGGTGCTGCTGGAGCAGGTCTGGGGCTACCGCCATGCCGCGGACACCCGCCTCGTCAACGTCCATGTGCAGCGACTCCGGTCGAAGATCGAGCGGGACCCTGAGCGTCCCGAGATCGTGGTGACCGTGCGCGGTGTCGGCTACAAGGCGGGACCGAACTGAGATGACTGGTCAGACGCCCGCCGTCCTGCCCGACCAGGACGGCGGGCAGTCGACCGGCACCGACGAGAGCCGGAACGCTGCGGACAGCCGGGACACCGCGGACGGCCGGAAGAGCACGGACGGTCGGAGAAGCAGGAGCGGTCGGGCCGCCACGGACGGCAGCACTCGTGCGCTGCTCGTCCTGGTCGGCCGACGCCTGCGCAGCCCTTTCCGGCGTGCTGTGGGTCTGTACCGTCGCTCCATCCAGCTGCGTGTCGTGGCGACCACCCTGGTGCTGTCCGTGGGCGTCGTCGCCTTGCTGGGCATCGTGGTGATGAACCAGGTTCGCAACGGCCTGCTCCAGGCCAAGCTGCAGTCCGCGCAGACGCAGGCCGACAGTGGCTTCGCCGCGGCCAAGGCCGCGACCAGCAGCCTCGGGACCGACACGCACAAGGCCGCTGCGGGCTCGGCGACGGCCGGCGGTCCGACCTACTCGGTCGACGTCGGCGACGTGATGACCGAGCAGGTCCACTCGCTGGCGGCCAGTGGCGCGGGCTCCTACTACGTACTGGGCATGCTGCCCGGCGACACCGTGGCGAGCGACACCAGCCCCGCACTGCGGGCGGTGCGCGACACCGGCCACGTGGATCCGCAGACGATCCCGGCGGAGCTCCAGACGCGGGTCGCCGCGGCCAACGGCACCCCGGAGGGCTCCTTCTCCACCGTCACCTACCTCAACGGCACGCCGAGCGAGCCGGGGATGGTGGTGGGCGAGCAGATCGCCGTTCCGGACGTCAGCTCGTACCAGCTCTACTACGTCTTTCCGTTCACGCAGGAGACCAAGACACTCAGTCTGGTCTCGGGGACGCTGGCGACCGCCGGGGTCTTCGTGGTGATCCTGTTGGGAGCCATCTCCTGGCTCGTGGTGCGCCAGGTGGTGACGCCGATCCGGATGGCCGCCGAGATCTCCGAGCAGCTCGCCTCCGGGCGGCTCGAGGAGCGGATGAAGGTCTCCGGTACCGACGACATCACCCGTCTTGGAGAATCGTTCAATCGGATGGCGGGGGCGCTCCAGGCGCAGATCCGGCAGCTGGAGGAGCTCTCCCGGGTGCAGCGTCGCTTCGTCTCCGACGTCTCGCACGAGCTGCGGACACCGCTGACGACCGTTCGGATGGCCGCGGACCTGCTCTACGAGTCCCGCGAGGACTTCGACGACCCGGCGGCTGCCCGCTCGGCCGAGCTGCTGCAGAACCAGCTGGACCGTTTCGAGTCGCTCCTCGCGGACTTGCTGGAGATCAGCCGCTTCGACGCGGGCGCGGCCATCCTCGACTCGGAGCCGGCGGACCTGCGCGACGTCGTCGCCCGGGTGATCGAGGGCGCCGACCCGCTGGCCAAGCGGAAGGGCAGCACCATCCACGTGGTCGGCGGGGACGAGCCCGTCGTTGCCGAGGTGGATCCGCGGCGCATCGAGCGCATTCTGCGCAACCTGGTCGTCAACGCCCTGGAGCACGGCGAGGGCCGGGACATCGACGTCCGGCTCGCCGCCGGCGACGGCGCTGTGGCCGTGGCCGTGCGTGACCGGGGCATCGGGCTCAAGCCCGGTGAGGCGGCCCGCGTCTTCAACCGCTTCTGGCGCGCCGACCCGGCTCGGGCGCGTACCACCGGCGGCACGGGCCTGGGTCTGTCCATCGCGCTGGAGGACGCCGCGCTGCACGGCGGCTGGCTGCACGCGTGGGGTGAGCCGGGCGGAGGCTCGCAGTTCCGGCTGACCATCCCGCGGAACGCCGGGGCGGAGATCTCGCGCTCGCCGATCCCGCTGGAGCCGGGGGACTCCCGGGGCAACCGAGGTCTCGACGTGTCCGGCAGTCCCTACCGGCGGGCCCGTCCGGCCGGGGCGACGGCGGTGCTGGCGGCAGGAGCCACCGGCGGCCGTGCCTCGGGGCACGTGCGCGCTGCGGGTGCGGGAAGTGTGGGCGGCGTGGGTGGCGTCGGCGAGACGGACCTGTCCGGGCAGCAGCCGAGCCTCGGCCCGGGGCTCGGCGGGGTGCTGGGGTACGGTTCGGTGATCCCCGCGCTGCCGGGTCCGGCCCGGCAGGGACCGGCGAGCAATCCGGCGGATCTGGGCACGGTCCCCGGGCTCGCGCTCGGTTCCGGCGGAGCGCAGGTGGTCGTGCCCAAGGAGGCGTGCGAGTCGGCGACCGCAGCTCCGGCGGAGGACGCCGCACCGGTCGGCTTGGCAGGCAGCGAAGCCCCGTCCCGCAACGGCGGCAACGATGGAGAGAAGTGAGATGGGCCAGGCGAACAGCCGTCGTCGCACGGTGAGCATGGTGGCGGTGACCGGCAGCGCGCTGCTGGTCGTCGGATGCGCCGCCATGCCCTCCAGCGGGCCGATCCCCTCCGTCGGGGGCCAGCAGACCGGTACCGCGCAGGACTCGACGGTGCAGCTCATCGCCGTGCCGCCGAAGGACAACGAGTCGCCGTCGGCGCTGCTCACCGGGTTCCTCGACGACCTCGCCAGCGACGAGGCGGACTACACCAACGCCCGTAAGTACCTGGCACCGGGCACGTCCTGGGAACCCGGGGCTCAGCTCACGGTGCTGGACCAGCGCGGCTCGCCGTCGCAGACGTCGGACAACGGCAAGCAGGTCACTGTCTCGGTCACCGGCCGTCGGATGGCGACCCTGGACGCGCACGGCTCGTACGCTCCGGGCGACCAGCAGACGGTCAGCGAGAACTTCGTCTTCCAGAAGAACGCCCAGGGCCAGTGGCGGATCACCTCGCTGCCGCAGGGCATCCTGCTCACCGAGCAGGACTTCCCCGGGATATACGAGTCGGTCAACCTGTACTACCCGGCCGACGGCGGCACCACCAGCGGGGGCCGCAGTCCGCTGGTGGCCGATCCGGTCTACATCCGCAGCCACATCGACCCGATGACGTACGCGGCCCGCCAACTGCTGGCCGGGCCGAGCAAGTGGCTGTCGCCCGTGGTGGCCAACGCGTTCCCGCCGGGTTCCTCCATCGACCTGGACACCAGCGGCTCCCAGATCAAGGCGTATCTCACGCTGGGCCAGGGCGCGCAGTGGGCCGACGTGTCGTGCCAGGCGATGGCCGCGCAGCTGTACGACACGCTGAGCGAGGTCGACGTCTCCGCCTCGGGTGAGCCCTCCGTGGCGGTGCAGTCCGTCGCGCTCTACCAGGGTCACAACGGCCCGGAGCAGTGCAGCGCGGACGGCGGCAACCTCTACCAGGCGATGAGTCCGCTCGACCCGTCCGGCACGGTGTACTACCTGAACGCCGACCGTCATCTGGTCAGCGTTCCCCCGTCGGCCTCCGGTTCCGGTGGCTCGGCGGACCCGCAGCCGGTGTCGGGTGCGCTGCTGTCGGCCGCCGCGTCCGCCGCCGGCGGCGGGATCGGCAGCTTCGCGGTGTCGCCGCGCAGTGACGGTGCGGTCGCGACCGTGACAAAGAACGGCGGTGCGGTCTACGTCAGTTCGCTGCACGCGTCCACGGCGCCGACCGAGCCGGTCCTGACCAGCGCGTCCGGTGGGCTCTCCTCGCCGAGCTGGGACGGCACGGGCACGCTGTGGGCGGTGGACTCCGACCCGAACAACCCGTCGCTGCGGGCGGTCGAGAACGGCCACGAGGTCCCGGTGAACGTGACCGGCCTGCAGGGGACCGTCAAGCAGGTCCGCGTCGCCACGGACGGAGCCCGGATCGCCCTGCTGGTCGAGGACCCGAACACTTCGGACACCACGGTGGTGATCGGGCGGGTCCATCGGCTCGGCACGGAGGCGTCGCCGCAGCTCGCGATCGACGGACTGCGGACGATCGCCCAGTCGATCAGCTCGGTCTCGTCGATGGCGTGGACCGACGGCGACAGCCTGGTCGTCCTGGGCCTCCCGTCGACGACGCGCACCCTGACGCCGATCTCGGTCGAGATCGACGGCTCGCCCTCGGGCACGGACGGGGGGATCCTCCCGGCGCTCAACGGCATCGGCGACATCACGGCCTTCCCAGGGCCGACGCCGCGACTGGTGGCCTCATCGTCGGAGTCGGTCTTCCGGATGCTGGCCGCAGCCAGCTGGGCCCCCGTCGGTGACGGCACCTCCGGCACGGACAAGGGCAGCGCTCCTCGCTTCCCGGGCTGACACCCGGCTCCTGCCGGGCCTTCAAGGGCCTTCCGCGGTGCTGCACGGCTCCGGGGTGGGATCAGCTCAGTCGCGGAGCTGCGTCGCTGCGACGACGGCGCCCGCGAGGACGTCCGCGCCCGCCTCGGCGAGGGCACGGGTCGCCTCCGAGAGGCTGGCGCCGGTGGTGACGAGGTCGTCAACCACCAGGACGTGGCCCTCGCGGAGCGTGGTGCGGTGGGCGTGAACGGTGAGTGCGCCGCGCAGGTTTCGTTGTCGTGCCGCCGCGTCGAGGCCGGACTGGTCGGCCACGGCCCGGCCGTGACGCAGCGCGGGAACGACCCGGGTGGGGATGCCCGCGGCGCGCAGCGCTGAGGCCGCCGCGCGGGCGACGCGCACCGTCGGATTGTGGCCACGGGCGCGCGTGGTGCGGGTCGTGCTCGGCATCGGGACCAGCAGCAGCGGGCGTTCCGTGCTGGGTGTGGCAGGGAACGCGGCGCGGGCGGCCAGGGCCAGTGCCTGGCCCAGTGGGGTGGCCAGCCGCAGCGCTCCGCGCTCCTTGTGCGCGAGCAGCACCTGGCGGGCCGGGCCGCCGTAGCGGACCGCCGCGTAGATCTCGGGCAGCCCCGGCGGCGGATGCGCAGGACGCGCGCGGAGTGGCTCGGCGGCGGTCAGGTGCCGCCGGCACTCGTGACACAGCTGCGTGCGGGCGACGCCGCAGCCGACGCAGGCGGCGGGGAGCAGCAGATCGAGCGTGGCGTCGAGCAGCCGGACCGGGAGCGGCGGCTTCGGCACCGGCGTCGACGGCGACACGGCCACTGATTCCGTGGCCGGAAATGCCGCTACGAATGGCTCCATCGGCGACTCCGAGAGAAGGTTGAAGGGAGTCCTCAGAGTGCCGCGTGCACCTCGTTGACGAGGGACATTTACGTGATGTTCATCCGAACGGGGGTAGGAGCCGCGCGGGGGCTGTACAAGCCCCGTGAGCGCGGCGAGTTTGGGAGGTCAGGACGTATGGCTCCTCAGTCGGGACCTTCGCCTCGATGTCGGACGGGCGGAACCCCGGGAACCGTTGTTCCATGGGGTTCCCACCGTTCCGATTGGGGATGAAGGGGACTGAGGGGCGGTACCGCCCGACTCCGAGCGGGCGGCGCTGCGTTCTCGATGGGCCCGGCGGACCTTCGGGTCCCTGGGCATGAAGCGCGAAGGATCGGAGTTCTGCGTGGACATCGTCGTCAAGGGTCGCAAGACCGAGGTTCCGGAGCGGTTCCGCAGGCACGTCGCCGAGAAGCTGGAGCGGATCAACAAGCTCGACGGCAAGGTGATCAGCGTCGACGTCGAGGTCTCTAAGGAGCGCAACCCGCGCCAGGCCGAGCACTCCGACCAGGTGGAGATCACGCTGCACAGCCGTGGCCCGGTGATCCGGGCGGAGGCCAGCTCCTCCGACCCGTACTCCGCTCTTGACCTGGCCTCGGCCAAGCTGGACGCGCAACTGCGCAAGGCCGCCGACCGGCGGCGGATCTGCAAGGGCCCGCGGGCGCCGCTGAGCGTCGCGGCCGCGACCGCCGCCCTGTCGGACACTCCCGGGCAGGCTACCGCCGAGGAGCTCAGCCCGGAGCTCAGGAAGACGATGCAGGGATCGGTGGAGGTGGAGGGCGACGGGCCACTTGTGGTCCGCGAGAAGACCCACCCCGCCGAGCCGATGGCGCTCGACCAGGCGCTGTACGAGATGGAGCTGGTCGGCCACGACTTCTACCTGTTCGTGGACGCGGAGACCAAGCAGCCGAGCGTGGTCTACCGCCGCCACGCCTACGACTACGGTGTGATCCACCTGAAGGTCGGAGCGTAGATCTCCGCGGACGTAGTCTGCCTGCGGCTGACGCAGCTGACGGCTGACGTACTCCGCTCACGGAGGGACGACCACGGAGATCAAGGGTTCCCCCGGGCACACTTCCGGGGGAACCCGCTGTGGGCGGGTGATCGCGACATCCGCGAAGCGTGAAATCATGTCGCAGAAAGCCGCCCACCAAGGGGGAGGGACCGGATGGTGGAGCCGATCCGGGTACTGGTCGTGGACGACCACGCGCTTTTTCGGCGCGGACTGGAGATCGTCCTTGCCCAGGAGGAGGACATCGCCGTCGTCGGCGAGGCCGGGGACGGGGCCGAGGCCGTGGTCAAGGCAGCCGATCTGTTGCCCGACATCATCCTGATGGACGTGCGGATGCCGCGCCGGAGCGGCATCGAGGCGTGCACGGCCATCAAGGAGGTCGCCCCGAGCACGAAGATCATCATGCTGACCATCAGCGACGAGGAGGCCGACCTCTACGAGGCGATCAAGGCGGGTGCCACGGGCTACCTGCTCAAGGAGATCTCCACGGACGAGGTGGCCACCGCCATCCGCGCGGTCGCCGACGGCCAGTCGCAGATCAGCCCGTCGATGGCGGCCAAGCTGCTGACCGAGTTCAAGTCGATGATCCAGAAGCGGACGGACCAGCAGGAGCTGCTGCCCGCACCGCGCCTGACGGACCGTGAGATGGAGGTCCTCAAGCTGGTGGCCACCGGACTCAACAACCGGGACATCGCCAAGCAGCTCTTCATCAGCGAGAACACCGTGAAGAACCACGTCCGCAACATCCTGGAGAAGCTGCAGCTCCACTCCCGGATGGAGGCCGTGGTCTACGCGATGCGGGAGAAGATCCTCGAGATAAGCTGACCGGCCGGCCAGGACCGACCAGCCGACCACCGCCTGCGGTTCACTTCGCCAGCAGCTTCTCCAGCGGGGTGCGCAGGGACTCGTCGTGGAGCTGCTCGACCCGGACGGCGTCGCAGCCCACCCACTCGGCGGCCTCGCGCAGCGCCGCGGCGAGCGGTTCCACCGCCTTGGCGGTGGTCAGTGAGACCTGACGGGCCACCAGCGTGCCTTTCTCGCGGGCCGGGTCGACCCGGCCGACCAGTCGGCCGCCGGACAGCAGCGGCATGGTGAAGTAGCCGTGGACCCGCTTGTGCTTGGGGGTGTAGGCCTCGAGGCGGTGGGTGAAGCCGAAGACGCGCTCGGTGCGGGCCCGGTCCCAGATCAGCGAGTCGAACGGCGAGAGCAGGGTGGTCCGGTGACGACCACGCGGCTCCTGCGCGAGGGCGGCCGGATCGGCCCAGGCGCGGGTCCAGCCCGCCGTGGCACGGCCGCCGGTGAGACCGCTGTTCCGGCCGCCGTTCTGCCCCCATCCGGCGACGCGGACCGGGACCAGGCCGGACTCCGGCAGTGCAGCGGTGACCTGGTCGACCTTGAGCCGGTGGTAGTCGGCCAGATCCTTCTCCGTGGCCACGCCCAGGGCCGTACCCGACTGGCGGACCAGCTGCCGCAGGCACGCGTCGTCGTCCAGCTCGGTGTTCAACAGCTCGGTGGGGACGGCCTGCTCGGCCAGGGTGTAGACGCGACGCCAGCCGCGCCGCTCGGCGCAGACCACGACCCCGGTGTCCAGCAGCCACTCGACGGCGATCTTGGACTCCGACCAGTCCCACCAGACGCCGCCCTTCTTGGCGCCGCCCAGGTCGGTGGCCGTCAGCGAGCCCTCGGCACGCAGTTTGGCGATGATCTCGGCGCAGGAGCGCTCCGCGTCCTCCATCCGGTGCCAGCGGTGGCCGCGCTCCAGGAAGCGCCGCCGTCGGAAGGCGAAGAGCGGCCACTCCTCGACCGGCAGGATGCAGGCGGCGTGCGACCAGTACTCGAAGGAGTGGCCGTCGCTCCAGTAGGCCTGCTCGACCGCGTCGCGGCCCACCGCCCCGAGCCGGGCGTAGGGGATCAGCTCGTGGGAACGGGCGAGCACCGAGATGGTGTCCAGCTGGACCGAACCGAGGCTGCGCAGCATGCCGCGCACACCCGCCCGGCGGTCGGGCGCGCCGAGCAACCCCTGGGCGCGCAGGGCGATCCGGCGCGCCTGGTCGGCGGAGAGTTCGGGCAACTGCGACTCGGTCGTCATGTCGGGGAGCCTATGCCCGACCACTGACACCGCTCACTTGATCAAGTGATGGCAATCAAACTGGCGTTCAGAATCTCACTGGAGAGAGTGGAGATCGGCCAACCCGGTGGGTGCGCCGCTGTCGGCGCTCCTAGCCTGGTTTCCGCAGCGAGGGAGCTGCTTCATGGGGGTCCCGGAGGTCCGTCCTCCCGGGTGTTTCGACTTTGCACTGGCACGTCTGCTTTCGCACATCGCACATCTCGAACGTGGCACATCGCACTTCGACTTCACTCTTCACTGGATTCTTCGGCATGCCTGCCCGCTCCCCGGGCATCGGCGTGCCCGGGAGGGGACGACATGGGTCGCAGGACCCGTTGGGCCGCTGCTCTTACCGCAGCGGGGCTGCTGGCGTTCGCCGCGCCGACGGTCGGGGCGCAGGCTGTGAGCGGATCGCAGCGCATCGATCTCAAAGTCCTCGTGGTCGACGACGGCGGCCCCTCGGTCGCCGCCATCGTCAACGAGCTGGACCTGACCGGCACGCCGTACACGCGCGTGGTCCTCTCGGATACCAAGCGGCCGACCATCACCGCCGCGTTCCTGAGCGGCACCGACTCCCTCGGCCGTACCGAGGCGAAGTACCAGTCCGTGGTGCTGCCCAACAACGCGCCGTTCCCGGCAGGTTCGGCCGAGATGGCCGCACTCGTCGGCTACGAGCAGACCTTCGGCATCCGTCAGGTCGACGCCTACACCTACGCCCAGCCCGCCGTCGGGCTCAACTGGGCCACCAACCCCGGCTACATCGGCGCTCTGGACGGCATGAACGGCCAGGTCACCACGGCCGGTCTCAGCGGCCCGTTCCGGTATCTCAAGGGCAGCGTCCCGTTCGAGAACAACGACCCGAACGTCGTCGAGAGCTATGGCTACCTGGCCACCCCGCTGGCCACGCAGGCGGCCGGCGCCGCCTTCACCCCGCTGGTCACCATGCCGATCCCGGGCGCGGGCGGCACGCAGGGGGTGCTGGCGGGCGAGTACGACCACAGCGGCGTCTCCGAGCTGGTGCTCACCTTCGCCTACAACCAGTACCAGCAGCAGTACCGGCTGCTCGCGCGCGGCATCGTCGACTGGATGACCCAGGGCGTCCACATCGGGTTCGACCGCAACTACTTCGAACAGGACATCGACGACGTCTTCCTGCCGGACGACCGGTGGAGCAGCACCGCCAAGTGCACGCCGGGCGACGCCGCCTCCGCGTGCAAGGGCACCCCGGCGCCGTCGGAGATCCGGATGAGCGCGGCCGACGTCGCCTACGCCAAGCAGTGGGAGCAGGCGCACGGCTTCACCTTCGACTTCCTCTTCAACGGCGGCGGCAGTGACGACGCCACCCAGAACGGCACCGTCGACGACCCGTTGACGGACGCGCTGCTGGCGGACAAGAGCTCGTTCCGCTGGATGAACCACACCTACGACCACCCGTTCCTGGGCTGCGTCCAGAACACCGCGACCGTGCCCTGGTCCTGCACCGCGAGCACGAGCGGCGCGACCGAGTGGGTGAGCCAGCAGACCATCCAGACCGCGATCACGCAGAACGTCCAGTGGGCCAAGCAGCACGGCATCAGCATCGACCCGACCGAGCTGGTCACCGGTGAGCACTCGGGTCTGAAGACGCTGCCGCAGCAGCCGGTCGACAACCCCAACCTGGCCCCGGCGCTGGCTGCCGCCGGCGTCAAGTGGACCGGCAGCGACCACTCCCGTGAGCCGCAGCAGCGGGCCGTCGGCAGCGCGCTCACGGTGCCGCGCTACCCGATGAGCGTCTACTACAACGCGGGCACGGCCGCCGACGAGGTCGACGAGTACAACTGGCTCTACACCGCGACGGCCCAGGGCGGCAGCGGCATCTGCACGGCCAACCCGGCCACCACCACCTGCCTGCCGGCAGCGCTGAACGAGACGACCGGTTATGCGGACTACATCGTGCCGCTGGAGGCCCGGATCGACATGGGCCACATCCTCGGTGACGACCCCGACCCGCACTACGCCCACCAGTCCAACCTGGCCGAGGACCGCATCCTCTACCCGGTGCTGGACACGCTGTTGAGCGACTACGCCAACCTGACGGCCGCTGACGCACCCATCGTCGACCTGCGCGAGTCCGCCATCGGCACGGAGCTGCAGCAGCGCTCCGCCTGGCAGAGCGCCGTCTCCTCGGGGCGGGTCACCGCGTACCGGGTGGGCAACGTGGTCACGCTGCAGGCGCCGGCGGGGGTGAAGATCCCGGTCACGATGCCCGCCGGCACGACGCAGTCGCTGCTGCTCGGCACGGGCGCGGTCGGCACGTCCTACGCGGGCGAGCTCTCCGGCTGGATGAGCCCCGGCAGGCTGCAGTCGGCGGTCACGCTCCGACTCAGCTCGGCGGCCACGCCGATCGTGCCGCCGATGCGCGGCCCGGTGAAGGAGAACGCGGCGCAGGCCGCTCCCGCGGCGGCCACGCCGCAGCAACTCGCGTCCGTCGCAAGGAAGGTCCCGCTGACGTCATCCGGAGTCGCCAAGCTCCCGCGCGCGGCCGGGTAGCCGGATCGCGGGCGGCACCCAGGGCGGTGGCACCGCCGCGCCACGACCGCGTCCGGGACAGCGAACAGCGACTCGCCGTCCCGGGCGCGGTCTGCCGCCGGATTGCCGTCTGCCGCACCGCCTGATCTGCCGCACGCCTGACCTGCCGCGTCGCTTCGACGTTTGACCGCTCTGATGAGGGCCTGATGAACGCGCTGATGAACGCCCTGACTGCCCTGAGGGGGACACCGTTATGAACAGCCCGGTGGCGCTGGAGGTCACCTTGCTGACGGAGGGCACCTATCCCTACATCCACGGCGGCGTCAGCACCTGGTGCGACCAACTGGTCCGCGGGATGCCGGACGTCCGCTTCCACATCCTGGGGATCACCGGCAGCGGCCGGGAGCCGGTGATCTGGCCGCTGCCCGAACAGATCGCCTCGCACAGCACGGTCCCGCTCTGGGGACCGCCCGACGGGGGGCGCGCGCCGCGCGGACGTGCGCTGCGCCGCTTCCTCGCCGGGTACGAGCGCTTCCTGCTCTCGTTGCTCGACCCGGACTTCGAGCCCTACTTCGCCGACGAGCTGTACGAGATAGCCGAGTTCGCACTCACCGGAGGGTCGTTGACCGCCGCGCTGCGCAGTGAGGGGGCACTGCGTTCGCTGCAAGGGGTGTGGCGGCTGCCGTTCGTGGCGACCAGCCGGGACCGGCCCAGCTTTCGCGACGCCCTGCAGGCCACGGATCTGCTGGAGCACGCGCTGCGCGCGCTCGCGGTGCAGCCGCCCGCGCGCGGCGTGGTCCACGTCGCGACCGGCGGGCTGGCCGCGTTGCCCGGCCTGACCGCGCGCCGCTTCCACGGTGTGCCGCTGCTCCTCTCCGAGCACGGCATCTATCTGCGGGAACGGTTCCTCGGCTTTCGCGCCGCGCCTTTCTCCCGGCCGGTCAAGACACTGGTGCTGGGCTTCTACCGGATGCTGGCGGCGGAGAGTTACCGCTGTGCGGACGTGGTCGCGCCCGTCAACCGGTACAACCGCCGTTGGGAGGAGCACGGTGGGTGCGACCCGCGGCGCATCCGCACCGTCTACAACGGCGTCGACCTGCGGCAGTTCCCCGTCGCGGGGGACGAACCCGAGGAGCCGACGCTCAGCTGGGCCGGGCGGATCGACCCGATCAAGGACCTGGAGACGCTGATCCGCGCCTTCGCCCTGGTCCGGCTCGACCTGCCCCGGGCCAGACTGCGTCTCTTCGGCGATCCCCCGGCCGGGGGAGAGGCCTACCAACAGCGGCTGAAGGCGTTGACCGTCGAGCTCGGCGTGGCGGACGCCGTCGTGTTCGAAGGCCGGATCGACGCGGTCAAGGACGCCTATGCGGCGGGCTCGGTGGTGCTGCTCTCCAGCATCTCGGAGGGGTTCCCGTTCAGCCTGATCGAGGCGATGGCTTGCGGACGTGCCACGGTCTCCACCGATGTCGGCGGTGTCCGGGAGGCGGTGGGCGACACGGGCCTGGTCGTCCCGTCGCGTGAGCCCGAGGCCTTGGCGGCGGCGACGCTCGCCCTGCTTCGCGACCCGGTGGAGCGGGCCCGGTTGGGCGCGGCGGCACGCCGAAGGGTGGAACAGCAGTTCACCGTCGAGCGCACGGTGTCCGAGTTCCGGTCGCTGTACCGGGAGTTGGCGGGCGGCTCGATCGTCGACCCGACTGCCGAACCGACTCTCGGCCCGACTGCCGACCCGACCGTCGGTTCGGCTGCCGCGTCAGGCTCGGGCGTTGCGACGCGGCGGGCGACGGACGCCGATGACCGGGTGGCCGCATGAGCGGGCTGGTGGAATTGCTGCCGGGCCTGCGGCTGGAACCGGTGTCCGGGCCGCGGTTGCCCACCGTCGCAGCGGACCCTGCCGACGAGTTGGCGGAACGGTTCGGCGAGCTTGTCGCAACTTCCGTGCACCCGCTGGAGGTTGTGGCCGCCATCGAGGCCGAGGGGCTCACCGACCAGCAGATCCAGCAGCGCTACGGCCGACGGGACGCGTTCGAGTTGGGCGAGGAGCTGTTCCGCCAGGCGCACGGCGAGCCTGGTGACGCCGGGGACCACGGGGCGGCGCCGAACGCGCGCGACGCGCCGAACGCCCCCAACGCGCGGAAAGCGCCGAAGGAACTTCCGCGCCGGCTCCACTCGGTGGGAGCGTCGGCGTGGGACGTCTCGGCACCGCGCTGTGCCCTGCGTGGAGTCCTCTTCGCCCTTCCCGGGCTGGCCTACCTGCTCTATCGCCCGCCGCACGGCCTGGACGGGAGTATCCGCGCAGCCCTGCTGCTGAGCTGGGGCTGGAGCCAGGCCGTGGCCCACCTTTCCTATCTGCGGCGTGGCCAGGGGGACCCCGTGGGCGCTGCCGCCTTCCTGGTCCGCGGCGGTGCGGCCGGGGTCGTGCTGGCTCCGCTGGCCGCGGCGGTGATGCCGGGCGCGACCGCGCCGACCGTCGCCTACGCGGCGGGTCAGGCGCTGTACTTCGCCGCCGCGACGACGCTGTTGGTCCTCGGACGCGAACGGCGGCTGCTGGGGGCGCTTACGCCGGTCGCGCTCGGTGCGGTGTGGGTGGTGGTGTCGCGGCGTCTCGGCGACGAGCCACCGCGCTGGGTGGGCGCGACGCTGATCATGCTGGCCCTGGGGTTGGCGCTGTGGTCCGGTTGGCAGGAGACCGTCCCGATGCTCCGGCCGGTGCGAGCCGACAACGTGCGACTGGGGCTGAGCCGGTCGGAGTGGTGGCAGGCGGCAGCGGCCGGCGTTTTCGGGCTGGGCGTCGCTGTACTGACGCTGGCTCAGATCGGTTCGACGACGGTCGCCCTGACGTTGAGCATGGGGGGAGCGGAGTGGTTTCTGGCCCGTTGCCGCGCCACCACCGAGCTGGCGCTCAGCCGGACCGGTTCGAAGCGAAGGTTCCACCGGCTTGTGCTGAGCGCACTGGTGCGCTGCCTCTGCGGTTATCTTTTGCTGGTTGCGGCGCTCGTGGCGGCGACGGCGCTGCTGTGGCCAGGGGCGGGCGGCCCGGGGGTGGTGGCCCTTGCGGCGTTGGCTGCGGCGATATGGAGCGCCCAACTACTGCAGTCCCTGGGTCTGTTGGGCCGTGCGACGATCGCGGTGGCGGCGGCGGGAGCGGCGGTCCTTGCCGCGCGGGCGGCCGGGGTCCCGGCCGGGGTGGCACAGTCGACGGTGAGCGCGGTGGCGGCGTTCGTCCTGCTCCTCGCCACCGCGCAGGCGGTGGGCACCGCCACGAGGCACAGATGACGAGGCGCGAGGCGCGCCTGCTCCAACTGGTCGCCTGCTGTCTCTGCCTGTTGGCCGGTTGCTCGGGCGCGCCCACCACCTCCGCGCCCGCTCCCGGCCCGACCCGACCGACCACTGCTCCACCGCCACCGCCGCCGCCCGTGCCTGTCGCGGGGGACAGCCGCTGGCAGCCCCCGCCGGGCTTCACCTGGCAGTGGCAGTTGACCGCGCCCGTCGACACCTCGGTCGTCGCCGACGTCTACGACATCGACGCCGTCGACAACTCCGCCCAGGTCGTCGCCGCCCTGCACGCCGCCGGGCGGAAGGTGGTCTGTTACGTCAACGTCGGTGCCTGGGAGCCCTACCGGCCCGATGCTGCGAGGTTCCCGAGCAGTCTGCTCGGCAAGCCGCTCGACGGCTGGCCGGACGAGCGGTGGTTGGACGTCCGTCGGCTGGACGTGTTGCGGCCGCTGATCGCGCAGCGCTTGGCCGTCTGCAAGGCGAAGGGTTTCGACGCCGTCGAGCCGGACCAGCTCGACGGCTACACCAACGACACCGGCTTTCCGCTCACCGCCGCCGACCAGCTGGCCTTCAACCGCATGGTGGCGGGCCTGGCGCACGCGCGGGGCCTGGCCGTGGCGCTCAAGAACGATCTCGACCAGATCCCGCAGCTGCTACCGGACTTCGACTTCGCGATCGACGAGCAGTGCGCCGAGTACCAGGAGTGCGACGAGCTGACCCCCTTCGTCGCCGCCGGAAAGGCGGTGTTCGAGGCCGAGTACAACCTGCCGACCAGCGCTTTCTGCCCTCAGGCACGACGGCTCCGGTTCAGCGCCATGCTCAAGCACCTCGCTCTGGACGCGTGGCGTGATCCGTGCTGACGCGATCCCCGCCGGGGTGTTCCCTGCCGGCGCGGTCCCTGCTGAGCAGGCCGCCAATCCAGGTGTCGGAGCGCTTGCCATGGTGGACGGTGCCGCCGCGCAAGGTGCCCTCGAAGCGGAAGCCCACCTTCTCGGCGACCGCGCGGGACCCCACGTTGCCTGCGACGGCCCGCCACTCCATCCGGACCACGCCCAGCTCCGCGAAGGCCCAGTCGCAGACGGCCGCGACCGCCTCGGCGGTAAAGCCCTGGCGCCGCTGCTCGGGAGCCGTCCAGTAACCGATCTCGGCGTTGCCGTCGGTGCGGAACTGGCGGCCGTGGATACCGACCGAGGCGACCAGGGCGCCGGTGTCCTTGCGGAAGACGCCGAAGTTCAGCAGTGTCTCCGTGATCCACCCCTGCGGGATGATCTCCCGGACGAAGCCCTCGGCGTGCGCGCGGGTATAGGGGACAGGAACAGACGTCATCGGCTGGAGTTGGGCGTCCTGGCACACTGCGGTGATGGTGTCGATGTCCGCCTCGGCGAACTGGCCCAGGAGCAGTCGGGGCGTTTCCAGCGTGGTCGGTTCCATTGCAGGAGTATCCCCGAGCCCTGGGTGATGATCGTCGTATTTTTCGGACGCCCGTAACCTGTCCGTTTTCTACCGCTGTTTCCATAAAACTCATGTCACTCTCACCGGCGACACCCTTCAGCGTGCTGACGGACCTCCCGGCCGAATGGACTCCTCGCATACGATGGGCACGCGGCGGGTGTATCCGCCCGCGAGCAAGGAGCCAGAAACCAGTCGCCCGGTCCGCCCAGGCAAGGAGCCAGCCCACGTGTCCGTCTTCGACAAGATCCTGCGTGCAGGCGAAGGAAAGATCCTTCGCAAGCTCTCCAAGATCGCAGAACAGGTCAACTCCATCGAAGAGGACTTCGTCAATCTGACGGACGCCGAGCTGCGCGCGCTCACCGACGAGTTCCGGGAGCGCCTCGCGGACGGCGAGAAGCTGGACGACATCCTCCCCGAGGCCTTCGCCGCCGTGCGGGAGGCCGCCAAGCGCACGCTCGGCCAGCGTCATTACGACGTGCAGCTGATGGGCGGCGCGGCCCTGCACTTCGGCTACGTCGCCGAGATGCGCACCGGTGAAGGCAAGACCCTGGTCGGCACGCTGCCGACCTACCTCAACGCGCTCACCGGCAAGGGCGTCCACCTGATCACCACCAACGACTACCTCGCCGAGCGCGACTCGGAGTGGATGGGCCGGGTGCACCGGTTCCTGGGCCTCGAGGTCGGCTGCATCCTGGCGAACATGCCGCCCGCCGAGCGCCGTCAGCAGTACAACTGCGACATCACCTACGGCACCAACAACGAGTTCGGCTTCGACTACCTGCGCGACAACATGGCGTGGTCGAAGGACGAACTGGTGCAGCGCGGGCACAACTTCGCGGTCGTCGACGAGGTCGACTCGATCCTGATCGACGAGGCTCGGACCCCGCTGATCATCTCCGGCCCGGCGGACGCCGCCACCAAGTGGTACGCCGACTTCGCCAAGATGGTGCAGCGCCTCAAGATCGACCGCGACTACGAGGTCGACGAGAAGAAGCGCACCGTCGGCATCCTGGAGGTCGGTGTCACCCGGGTCGAGGACTACCTGGGCATCGAGAACCTCTACGACGTCTCCAACACCCCGCTGGTCGGGTTCCTCAACAACGCCATCAAGGCCAAAGAGCTCTACAAGGCGGACAAGGACTACGTCGTCATGAACGGCGAAGTCATGATCGTCGACGAGCACACCGGCCGTATCCTCGCCGGCCGTCGCTACAACGAGGGCATGCACCAGGCGATCGAGGCCAAGGAGGGGGTGGAGGTCCAGAACGAGAACCAGACCCTGGCCACCATCACCCTGCAGAACTTCTTCCGCCTCTACGAGAAGCTCTCCGGCATGACCGGTACCGCGACGACCGAGGCGGCCGAGTTCCACCAGATCTACAAGCTGGGCGTCGTCCCGATCCCGACCAACAAGCCGCCGCTGCGCATCGACCAGGCGGACCTGATCTACAAGTCGGAGCCGGCCAAGTTCGCCGCGGTCGTCGAGGACATTGTCGTCAAGCACGAGAAGGGCCAGCCGGTCCTGGTCGGCACCACCTCGGTCGAGAAGTCCGAGTACCTCTCGCAGGAGCTGCGCAAGCGCGGTGTCCAGCACGAGGTGCTGAACGCGAAGAACCACGAGCGCGAGGCGCAGGTCGTCGCGCAGGCCGGTCGCAAGGGCTCGGTCACCGTGGCCACCAACATGGCCGGTCGTGGCACCGACATCATGCTCGGCGGCAACCCGGAGCACCTGGCCGCGGCCGAGCTGGCGCAGCGCGGGCTCTCCCCGGTGGACACCCCCGAGGAGTACGAGGCCGCGTGGGGCTCCGCGCTGGACAAGGCCAAGGAGGCCGTCAAGGCCGAGCAGGAGGAGGTCCAGGACCTGGGCGGCCTCTACGTGTTGGGCACCGAGCGCCACGAGTCGCGCCGCATCGACAACCAGCTGCGCGGTCGTTCCGGCCGTCAGGGCGACCCGGGCGAGTCCCGCTTCTACCTGTCGCTGGGCGACGACCTGATGCGCCTCTTCAAGGCCGGCATGGTCGAGCGCGTGCTGTCCATGGCCAACGTGCCCGAGGACGTGCCGATCGAGTCGAAGATGGTCACCCGCGCGATCGCGTCCGCGCAGACGCAGGTCGAGCAGCAGAACTTCGAGATCCGCAAGAACGTCCTCAAGTACGACGAGGTCCTGAACCGTCAGCGCGAGGTCATCTACGGCGAGCGCCGCCGCGTCCTCGAGGGCGAGGACCTGCACGAGCAGGTCGACCACTTCATGGACGACACCGTCGACGCGTACATCAGTGACGCGACGTCGGAGGGCTTCGCCGAGGAGTGGGACTGGGAGAAGCTCTGGACCGCGATGGCCCAGCTGTACCCGATCAGCCTGAAGATCGAGGACTTCGAGGACGAGACCGGCGACCGCTCCAGCGTCACCGCCGACGAGCTGGCGGACGCGGTCAAGGAGGACATCCACGCCAAGTACGTCGAGCGCGAGGACCAGCTCGGCGAGACGGTCATGCGTGAGCTGGAGCGCCGGGTGGTGCTCTCGGTGCTGGACCGTCGCTGGCGCGAGCACCTCTACGAGATGGACTACCTCCAGGAGGGCATCGGCATGCGCGCCCTCGCGCAGCGCGACCCGCTGGTGGAGTACCAGCGTGAGGGCTTCGACATGTTCAACGCGATGATGGACGGGATCAAGGAGGAGTCGGTCTCCTACCTGTTCAACCTCGACGTCCAGGTCGAGCAGCAGGTCGAGGAGGTCCCGGTCGAGGAGGCCGCGCCGGTCGACGCGGTGATGGCGGGCGGTGCCGCCGGGCAGCAGCACGTCGAGATCCGCGCGAAGGGCCTGGATGCGCCGCAGCGTCCGGACCGCCTGCACTACAAGGCGCCGACGATGGACACGGCGGACGGCGTGGTCGAGACGGACATCGACATCGACGCGGACGTCGACGACGAGACCGAGGTCGGCGACGGCCTCACCCGCGCCGAGCGCCGCAAGGCCGCGAAGGGCGGCCGTCGCCGCAAGAAGTAGTTGCACTACTAGGGGCGCGAGGAACTGCGCGAGCAGCCACCCTGTGGGGGTGGCACTGCTCGTTCGGCGAGTCACCACCAAGGGTGGCTTGTCGCGCAGTTCCCCGCGCCCCTTGGTGTTGCACCTGCCTGCGGCGGCAAGGCCTCCGCCTGGTCGCGCCCGCGCGGCGGAGCCGCCGTTCGGCAGAGCCCCGCGCCCCTTCGTGCTGCACCTGCCTGCGGCGGCAAGGCCTCCGCCTGGTCGCGCCCGCGCGGCGGAGCCGCCGTTCGGCAGAGCCCCGCGCCCCTTCGTGCTGCAACTGACCCTTCGTGCACAGGTTCTGGTCACCACCGGGACTCCAGGGCGGTGAAGCGCCAGGTGGCGAGCTGGCTGCGGGTGAGGGCGCGGCATTCGAGGCGGAAGGCGAGGGTCTCGGTGCGGTCGCCGACGCGGACCAGGGCGGTGACCTCCAGGACGTCTCTGCGCGGTGCGGAGTCGAAGACCCGCTGCAGGACAGGGACCGCGCCCTCGCCGCGCAGCGCGCCGAGCGCACGCAGCGTGCGGACGCGGTCGTAGACGTCCTCCGTCGCGAAGGCGAGCAACTGCTCCACCGGGCGGCGACCGGTGACCACCTCCAGCAGGCGTTGTGCGTACGCCGCCGCGAGGCGATGGTGCGGGGTGGTCCCCGGGACCGGCGGCCGGCCTGCCGCGTGGGTCGCTCGGGTCGCGCTCAGGCTGTGGATCCGGCCGAGGCGGACCGTCGGGGCGGCGGTCGTCGCGTGGTGGGGTGTCGCGGGCGTGGCGGTCGTCATGGGGCACCTCCGTGGCGTGGTGGGGAACTCGCGACCAGTGCTAATGCCGGGCACTGACAAGGACAAGCAGCCCTGCAACCCCGAGACCGCTTCGGGAAGATTCACTTATCCGAGTGATTCACCCGCCCTGACCTGCAACGACGGGTGCGCGTCGAGCTAAGGGCCGGTCACTGGGTGCGACGAAAAGCCACTCGATCGGTTACGCTGCGCGATCACCGCCGTGGCGTCCCGTTGACCGCTTATCCTGACCTCAGATCTCTCTCCTCCTCCCGGATCCGGAGCGCCAGCGATGCGCGTGTACGTGCCTCTCACCCTGAACGGACTCGCGCAGGCGCACGCCGACGGCGTCGTCGCCCCCGCCCCGCTGCGCGCCTACGCGGTCACCCCGGCGCTGCGCGAGTGGTACCTCAGCGACGACATCGAGGAGTTGGAGTACGCCGCGCTGATCCGCGCCGCGCAGGCCTCGTTGCGGCTGGTGGCCGCGGACGACGCAGCACCCCGGCGTCGGGTCGTGGTCGCTGCGGACGTGCCGGATGCGACGGTCACGCTGCAGGTCCAGGCGGAGCACGAGGACGCCGCCTCCCTCGGTGCGGTGCTGCTGGGCGAGCCGCTGGCGCTGGCGAAGGCCGCGTCGGTGCACGCGGACGACGACGATGCCGAGGTGGTCGAGGACGTCGCCGCCGCTGCCGCCGCGCTCGCGGCGGCGGACACGGGGGACGAGGACGCCCGGTTCACCGTCGACGGCGCCGAGGACCACGAGCTGCTCTGGTACGCGACGCAGGAGATCCCGGGACTGCTGGCCTGAGCACCCCTGGGCGCCCTGAGCGGACGTCTGTCAGAGGTGGGAGATAACGTGCAGAGCATGCACGCACAGCACGCACAGCACGCTCACATCGTCTGGGACTGGAACGGAACCCTCTTCGACGACATCGACGCCGTCGTCGGGGCGAGCAACGCCGCCTTCGCGGAGCTCGACGCGTTGCCGCCGTTGAGCGTGGCCGAGTACCGGGAGTGGTACCGGATCCCGGTGATCGAGTGCTATGCCGACCGGCTGGGCCGGATGCCCTCCCAGACGGAGTGGGAGCGGATGGACGCTGTCTTCCACGCGCACTACACGGCCCGCCGGGACGCATGCGGGCTGACCACCGGTGCGCTGGAGATACTCCGCGCCCGGCCGTCGCAGTCGCTGCTGTCGATGTACGGGCACACCGAACTCGTGCCACTGGTGCGGAGCTTCGGGATCGAGGGCCACTTCCGCCGGGTGGACGGTCGCGACGGCACGTCCGGTACGAGCGGCAAGGGCCAGTATCTGGTCCGCCATCTCGCCGCGTTGGCGGCCGAGTCGGCCTCGGTGGACCTGGCGCGCACGGTGCTGATCGGCGATGTGCCGGACGATGCGGCGGCGGCTGCCGAGGCGGGCATCAAGGCCGTGCTCTTCACCGGCGGAGCCGGTTCCCGGCGTGAGTTGTCGCGCGTGGGGGTGCCGGTTGCCGACACTCTGGCTGAGGCGGTGGCCCAGGCGGAGGCCCTGTGCGCATGATGACTGCATGTCAGATATGTATGCAAACGGCCCCATCCCGGGCGCTCTGGGCGCTCCGGGCATCGACGGCGTCACCCGGGTCCCCGCGCCGCTGAACGAGCCGGTGCACGGCTACGCGCCGGGCAGCCCCGAGCGGGCCCGGCTGGTGGCGAAGCTGGACGAACTCGCCGCGGCCAAGGACACCCCGCTGACCATGACGATCGGCGGAGCCCAGCGCCTGGGCGGCGGCGAGCGGATCGACGTGGTGCAGCCGCACCACCGCTCCGCGCGCCTGGGGGTGTTGGGCAACGCCACCACCGAGGACGTCGGTCGGGCGGTGGACGCTGCGTTGAAGGCCGCTCCCGCCTGGCGGGCGCTCTCCTTCGACGACCGGGCGGCGGTCTTTCTCAAGGCTGCCGACCTGCTGGCGGGGCCGTGGCGGGAGACGGTCGCGGCGGCGACGATGCTCGGGCAGTCGAAGACGGCGCAGCAGGCCGAGATCGACGCACCCTGCGAGCTGGTGGACTTCTGGCGCTGGAACGTCCACTTCGCCCGGCAGGTGCTGGCCGAGCAGCCGGTCTCCTCGCCCGGCGTGTGGAACCGGGCCGACCATCGGCCGCTGGAGGGCTTCGTCTGCGCGATCACGCCGTTCAACTTCACGGCGATCGCGGGCAACCTGCCGACCGCGCCCGCGCTCATGGGCAACACCGTGGTCTGGAAGCCCTCGCCGACACAGACGCTCTCCGCCTGGTACGTGATGCGGGTACTGGAGGAGGCCGGGCTGCCGCCCGGCGTGATCAACATGGTGACCGGGGACGGCGGGGCGGTCTCCGAGGTGGCGCTGGCCCATCGGGCGCTGGCCGGGATCCACTTCACCGGCTCGACCGGGACGTTCCAGCAGCTGTGGCAGCAGGTCGGCCGGAACATCGCCGGCTACGCCGCCTACCCGCGGCTGGTCGGCGAGACCGGCGGCAAGGACTTCGTCCTCGCCCACCCCAGCGCCGACCTCGCCGTGCTCCGGACCGCGCTGGTCCGCGGAGCCTTCGAGTACCAGGGGCAGAAGTGCTCGGCCGCCTCCCGCGCCTATCTGCCGCGGAGTGTGTGGCGCGCGATCAAGGAGGATCTGCTCGACGAGGTGCGGTCCCTGGCGGTGGGCGATGTGTCCGACCTGTCCAACTTCATGGGAGCGCTGATCGACGACCGCGCCTATGCCAAGAACGCCGGTGCGATCGCCCGGGCGCGCGACGACCACAGCCTCGACGTCGTCGTCGGCGGCCACCACGACGACGCCATCGGCTGGTTCGTCGGCCCGACCGTGATCACGTCGTCGGACCCGCGCCACGAGATCTTCGCGACCGAGTACTTCGGGCCGATCCTCGCGGTCCACGTCTACGAGGACTCACGCTGGGAACAGACGATGGACCTGGTCGACACCGCCGCGCCCTATGCGCTGACCGGCTCGGTGATCGCCCAGGACCGGGCCGCGATCGCCCGCGCCACCGCCCGACTCCGGTTCGCAGCCGGGAACTTCTACGTCAACGACAAGCCGACCGGAGCCGTCGTCGGCCAGCAACCCTTCGGCGGAGGAAGGGCGTCGGGCACCAACGACAAGGCCGGCGCGGCGCAGAATCTGCTCCGTTGGACGTCCACCCGGTCCATCAAGGAGACCTTCGTGCCGCCCACCGATCACCGCTATCCGCACATGGGGTGAACCGTCGCGAATCTGCCCTTGGACAAGTCGTACAGCGAGTACCAAAGATCGTGACGTAGTGCACCGATCCGGCCCCTGACAGTGTCTCTTACCCCAGTTAGGCTCGAGCGGAACCACCAAGGCTTGCCCGACCATCCCGTCCAATGGGGGAAGATAGGGACAGACCCGGTGGATCAAGAACAAACCGCACATCCGTACCGTGCCACCCACCGAGTCACGCAACGGCGCGCGACAGGAGCCAAATAGTCATGCAGACCCAGCTGGATGCAGCGAAGGCCGAACTGCTCAGCAAGGCGGCTCAGGGAGAGGCGCTCGGCAACGGCGCCCTTGCCTCGTACCTGAAGCACTACTACCTGCACACGGCCCCCGAAGACCTGCTCGACCGCGACCCGGTCGACGTCTACGGGGCGGCGGCTTCCCATCACCGACTCGCAGCCAAGCGCCCGCAGGGCGCCGTCGAGGTCCGGGTCTACACCCCGAGCGCCGAGGAAAACGGCTGGTCCTGCGGCCACACCGTGGTCGAGATCGTCACCGACGACATGCCGTTCCTGGTCGACTCGGTCACCCAGGAGCTGACCCGCCAGGACCGCGGCATCCACACGGTGATCCACCCGCAGCTGCTGGTCCGCCGTGACATCACCGGCAAGCTGATCGAGGTCCTCGACGCCGACGCCTGCACGACGGCCGAGCGCCCGGCCGACGCGCTGGTCGAGTCGTGGATGCACATCGAGATCGACCGCGAGACCGACCGCGACGACCTGCACGCCATCGAGAACGACCTGCGCCGCGTCCTCGGTGACGTCCGCGAGGTCGTCGAGGACTGGGGCAAGATGCGCGAGTCCGCGCTGCGCCTCTCCGACGAGCTCCAGCAGACCCCGCCCACCGGCCTGGGCGAGCAGGAGGTCGCCGAGACCTGGGACCTGCTGCGCTGGCTCGCCGACGACCACTTCACCTTCCTCGGCTACCGCGAGTACGACCTGGTGCAGACCCCGGACGGCGAGGACGCGCTGCACGCGGTCGCCGGCACCGGCCTCGGCATCCTGCGCTCCGACCCGAAGGCCGGCGACTCCTCCTCCTTCGGCCGCCTGACCGCGCCGGCCCGCGCCAAGGCCCGCGAGCAGAAGCTGCTGGTGCTGACCAAGGCCAACAGCCGCGCCACCGTGCACCGCCCGTCGTACCTGGACTACGTCGGCATCAAGAAGTTCGACGCCCAGGGCAACGTCGTCGGCGAGCGTCGCTTCCTCGGTCTGCTTTCCGCCGCCGCCTACACCGATTCGGTCAACCGGGTCCCGGTGGCCCGCCGCAAGGTGAAGGAGGTGCTGGCCGAGTCGGGCTTCAGCCCGGAGAGCCACGACGGCCGCGACCTGCTGCAGATCCTGGAGACCTACCCGCGCGACGAGCTCTTCCAGACCCCGGTCGCCGAACTGCTCTCCATCGCCCACTCGGTGCTGTACCTGCAGGAGCGCCGCAAGCTCCGTCTCTTCCTGCGCCAGGACGAGTACGGCCGATACTTCTCCGCGCTGGTCTACCTGCCGCGTGACCGCTACACCACCCGCGTCCGGCTGCGTCTGATGGACCAGCTGATGCAGGAGCTTGGCGGCTCCGCGATCGACTACACCGCCTGGAACACCGAGTCGGTGCTGGCCCGGCTCCACTTCGTGATCCGCGTCCCGGCCGGCAGCGAGCTGCCGCACTTGACCGACGCCGACATCGAGCGGCTGGAGGCCAAGCTGGCCGAGACCGCCCGCTCCTGGGCGGACGGCTTCAGCGAGGTGCTGGTCCGCGAGTGCGGCGAGGAGCGTGCCGCCGAGGCCGCGCGCCGCTACAACAACGCCTTCCCCGACGGCTACCGCGCCGACTTCACCCCGGCCACCGGCGTGGCCGACCTGCGCCAGCTGGAGTCGCTGACCGGCCCGGGCGACTTCCGGCTCAACCTCTACCAGCCGGTCGACGCCGAGGGCGACGAGCGCCGCTTCAAGATCTACTGGGAGGGCGGTTCGGTCTCGCTGACCGAGGTGCTGCCCGTCCTGTCGCGCCTGGGCGTCGAGGTGCTCGACGAGCACCCCTACGAACTGCGCCGCACCGACGGCTCGGTGGCCTGGGTCTACGACTTCGGCCTGAGGCTGCGTGCTGAGATCGCCGACACCATCACCGACGAGAGCCGCGAGCGGTTCCAGGAGGCCTTCGCCGCCGTCTGGACCGGCAAGGCCGAGAACGACGGCTTCAACTCCCTCGTCCTGCGCGCCGGTCTGAGCTGGCGTCAGGCGATGGTGCTGCGCTCCTACGCCAAGTACCTGCGCCAGGCCGGTGTCGCCTTCTCGCAGGACTACATGGAGGACGCGCTCCTCAACAACGTCCACGTCACCCGCCTGCTGGTGAACCTCTTCGAGGCCCGCCTGTCCCCGGCCCACACGCACAGCGCGGCCGAGCTGACCGAGGGCATCCTGGAGGAGCTGGCCGGTGCCCTGGACCAGGTCGTCAGCCTGGACGAGGACCGCATCCTGCGCTCCTTCCTCTCGTTGATCAAGGCCACCCTGCGCACCAACTTCTTCCAGCGCGACGAGACCGGCGCGCCGCACGCCTACGTGTCGAAGAAGTTCGACCCGCAGGCCATCCCGGACCTGCCGGCCCCGCGTCCGGCCTTCGAGATCTGGGTCTACTCGCCGCAGGTCGAGGGTGTGCATCTGCGCTTCGGCAAGGTCGCCCGAGGCGGTCTGCGCTGGTCCGACCGTCGTGAGGACTTCCGCACCGAGATCCTCGGCCTGGTCAAGGCGCAGATGGTGAAGAACACCGTCATCGTGCCGGTCGGTTCCAAGGGCGGCTTCTTCGCCAAGCAGCTGCCGGACCCGACGGTCGACCGCCAGGCGTGGATGGAGGAGGGCATCTCCTCGTACAAGACCTTCATCTCCGGTCTGCTCGACATCACCGACAACCTGGTCGCGGGCGAGGTCGTCCCGCCGAAGGACGTGGTCCGCCACGACGCCGACGACACGTACCTGGTCGTCGCCGCCGACAAGGGCACCGCGACCTTCTCCGACATCGCCAACGGCGTGGCGGGCGAGTACGGCTTCTGGCTGGGCGACGCGTTCGCCTCCGGCGGCTCGGCCGGGTACGACCACAAGGGCATGGGCATCACCGCCCGCGGCGCCTGGGAGTCGGTCGAGCGCCACTTCCGCGAGCTGGGTCACGACACCCAGGCGGAGGACTTCACCGTCGTCGGCATCGGCGACATGTCCGGCGACGTGTTCGGCAACGGCATGCTGCTCAGCGAGCACATCCGGCTGGTGGCCGCGTTCGACCACCGCCACATCTTCGTCGACCCGAACCCGGACGCGGCGAGCTCCTTCGCCGAGCGCAAGCGGATGTTCGACCTGCCGCGCAGCTCCTGGGAGGACTACAACACCGAGCTGGTCTCGGCCGGTGGCGGCGTCTTCTCGCGCCGGGCCAAGTCGATCACCATCACCGCGCAGATGCGCGAGGCGCTGGGCATCGAGGCGGGCGTCTCCCGGATGACCCCGGCCGAGCTGATGAAGGCGATCCTGCTCGCCCCGGTCGACCTGCTGTGGAACGGCGGCATCGGCACCTACGTCAAGTCGACTGCTGAGAACAACGCCGAGGTCGGCGACAAGGCCAACGACGCCATCCGCGTCAACGGCGGCGACCTGCGGGTCAAGGTCTTCGGCGAGGGCGGCAACCTGGGCGCGACCCAGCTCGGCCGCATCGAGTTCGCGTCGCTGGGCAACAGCGGCGAGGGCGGCAAGGTCAACACCGACGCCATCGACAACTCGGCGGG
The DNA here is from genome assembly GCF_041262505.1 of Streptacidiphilus sp. MAP5-3. Lineage (NCBI taxonomy): Bacteria > Bacillati > Actinomycetota > Actinomycetes > Kitasatosporales > Streptomycetaceae > Streptacidiphilus > Streptacidiphilus sp. MAP5-3. Next base: position 4,770 of record NZ_JBGCCL010000047.1, on the reverse strand, counting down.
TGTGGACACCTCGGACCACGAGGTCAACATCAAGATCCTGCTCAACCAGATCGTCAACGACGGTGACATGACGGTCAAGCAGCGCAACACCCTGCTGGCCGAGATGACCGACGAGGTCGGCGAGCACGTCCTGACGAACAACTACGCGCAGAACGTGGCCCTGGCCAACGCGGTGGCGCAGGCGCCGAGCATGCTCAACGTGCACCAGCGGCTGATGCGCAAGCTCGCCGGCGACGGCCACCTCAACCGGGAGCTGGAGTTCCTGCCGTCCGGCCCGCAGATCCGCGAGCGCGCGGCGGCCGGGCGCGGCCTGACCCAGCCGGAGCTGGCGGTCCTGCTCGCCTACATGAAGATCACCCTGGCCGACGAGATCCTGGCCTCGGACCTGCCGGACGACCCGTACCTGCGCGGCAAGCTGCACCGCTACTTCCCGCCGCAGCTGCAGCAGAGGTTCGAGAGCCAGATCGACGCGCACGCGCTGCGCCGGGAGATCATCACCACGGTCGTGGTCAACGAGACCATCAACCGCGGCGGCATGTCCTTCGCCTTCCGCCTCCGTGAGGAGACGGGTGCGACCTTCGAGGAGATCGTCCGCACGCACACCGCGGCCCGCGCGATCTTCGACCTGAAGGGCATCTGGCAGGCCATCGAGGCCCTGGACAACCAGGTCCCGGCGGATGTCCAGACGCGGATGCGCCTGCACGCCCGCCGCCTGGTCGAGCGTGCCACCCGCTGGCTGCTCAACAACCGCCGTCAGCCGCTGGACATCCAGGAGACCATCGACGTCTTCCGCGAGCGGGTCCGCCTGGTCTGGGGCAAGCTGCCGGAGCTGCTCCAGGGCTCGGACCGGCAGTGGTTCGAGCGGGTGCGCGACGAACTGCTGGAGTCGGACGTCCCGGAGGAGCTGGCGGTCAAGATCGCCGGTCTCTCCTCGGCCTTCCCGACGCTCGACATCATCGAGACGGCGGACCGAACCGGTGCCGACGTCCTGGACGTCGCGGAGATCTACTACGACCTCGGCTCGCGCCTGCAGATCGCCGAGCTGCTGGACCGGATCGTCGAACTGCCGCGTACCGACCGGTGGCAGTCGATGGCCCGTGCGGCGATCCGCGAGGACCTCTTCGCGGCCCACGCCACGCTCACCGCGGACCTGCTGGCCCACGGCGAGCCCGGCGCGACCCCGGAGCAGCGCTTCCAGGCCTGGTCCGACTCCAACGCCACGCTGGTCAACCGGGCCCGGACGACGCTCGACGACATAAGGACGTCGGAGTCGTACGACCTGGCCAACCTCAGCGTCGCGATGCGGGTCATCCGCACGCTGCTGCGGACCGGGTCGATGCGCTGAGCAGTGATGGACTGACGCACTGAGTGCGTGAACGTGTGGGGCCCGCGGCGAATCGCCGCGGGCCCCACACGTCTTTTCGGGAAGACCGGTGCAGCCAGAACCCGAGCCAGAACCGAGCCCGAACCTGATCCCGGGCCTGAGCAGAACGCGCAGAAAGCCGAGTTATGCGCACTGCGCCGACTTAATCGCGAAACATGGATGTCACCTGCTCGCAGCCTTAGCGTCATAGCCCTCAGAACGATGGCGAGGACGAAAGGAGCGGGGCGCGATGGCAGCGGGAATTGAACTCGCCAATGTGACAAGGCGCTTCACGTCGCCGACCGGCAAAGTGTTCACGGCGATCCGCGAGGTGAACTTCACCGTGGAACCGGGGCAGTTTTGCGCCGTGGTAGGCCCTTCGGGCTGTGGCAAGTCGACAACTCTGGGCATGGTGGCGGGTCTGGACAAGCCGAGTGTCGGCTCGGTACGGGTGGACGGCGCCGAGGTCGACGGGATCACCTCGGGTGTCAGCTTCATGTTCCAGCAGGACGCCCTGCTGCCGTGGAAGACGGTGCTCGACAACGTGGCCCTCGGCCCGGTCTTCCGCGGCGTGGGCAAGAAGCAGGCGCAGGCCGCCGCGCGTGACTGGTTGCGCCGGGTGGGCCTGAAGGGCTTCGAGGACCACCACCCGCACCAGCTCTCCGGCGGTATGCGCAAGCGCGTCGCCATGGCTGCCGCGCTCATCAACGAGCCGTCGATCCTGCTCATGGACGAGCCCTTCGGCGCCCTGGACGTGCAGACCAAGGCGATGATGTCCAACGAGCTGCTGGGTCTGTGGGAGGAGCTCAAGCCCTCCGTCCTCTTCATCACGCACGACCTGGAGGAGGCGGTCGCGCTCGCCGACCGCGTGGTGGTCATGACCTCCAGCCCCGGCACGATCAAGGGGATCTACGACATCGACCTCCCCCGTCCGCGCGGCGCTGTCCAGGAGATCCGCTTCGAGCCGCGCTTCCTCGAACTCCACCACCAGATCTGGGAGTCCCTCAAGGACGAGGTGGAGCGCGCCCACGCCCGTTCCGGCCATGCCGAGTCTGCCGCGTAAGGAGACGGTCCACTCATGAACAACACATCGCAGGCAGACGGAGGGCGACTCGCACCGCCCCGGGACAACGAGCGCGGCGTCCAGTCGTCCGAGCAGGTCCAGTCCGCGCTCCGCTCGGAGATCGCCAACGACGAGGCGGCGATCAAGGCCAGGGCCGTGCGCCAGGTCCGGATGCGCAAGATCAAGGTCCGGGTGTCCCAGCTCCTGCTGGGAGTTGTGATTCTCGGCGGCTGGCAGATCCTCGCCCAGCAGAAGATCATCGACCCGTTCTTCTTCGGCACCCCCACCGGCGTCGTCTCGCAGCTGGTGGACTGGTTCGAGCACGGAACCGAGTTCGGCTCCATCTGGACGCAGATCGGCGTCACCATGGAGGAGGCCCTGCTGGGCTTTGTCTACGGCGTCCTGGCGGGCGTGGTGCTCGGCGTCGTACTCGGCCAGTTCAAGTTCCTCGCCGACGTGATCGGGCCCTACATCAAGATCGTGAACGCGGTTCCGCGCATCGTGCTCGGCTCGCTCTTCGTGGTCTGGTTGGGCCTCGGTACCCCCGCCAAGGTGCTGCTGGCCGCCGTCCTGGTCTTCTTCGTGGTGTTCTTCAACGCCTTCCAGGGCGTGCGCGAGGTCGACGTCGTCTTCCTGAACAACGCCAAGGTCCTCGGCGCCTCCCGGCTCCAGATCATCCGTCACGTGGTGCTCCCCTCGGCGCTCACCTGGATCACCGCCAGCCTCCACGTCGCCTTCGGCTTCGCCGTCATCGGTGCGATCGTCGGCGAGTTCCTCGGCGCGCAGCAGGGCCTGGGCCTGGTGATCTCCAGCGCTCAGGGGCACTTCGACCCCAACGGTGTGTTCGCCGCGATGGTGATCATCGGTGCCATCGCCCTCACCGCCGAGTTCGGCATCAGCTTCATGGAGAAGAAGCTGCTCGCCTGGCGCCCGGCCGCCCGCCAGGAGACCGCGGGCATGTGAGCCCCGCCGGTTCGTGCCCCCGTCGGTTCGTGACCTTCCGTCAGTTCGCCGGCCCCTCGGTTCGCCAGCCCCGTCGGTTCGTAAGGCCCCTTCGGTTCGCCTCCCCACCCGGCATCCCCACCCGAAAGGCAGTGACAAAGATGTCCTCCAAGAAGTTCTCCGTGAGATCCCGCCGCAACCTGGCCCTGGTGGCCGCCGGTGGTCTGCTCGGTACCCTCGGCCTGTCGGCCTGTGGCTCCTCCGGCAGCGCCGGCTCCGCGCCCGTGGTCAACGGCATGCCCACCGTCACGATGATGGTCGGCGGCATCGACAAGCAGATCTACCTGCCGTACGAGCTGGCCCAGAACCTGGGCTTCTACAAGAAGTACGGCGTCAACATGCAACTGAGCACCGAAACCCAGGGCGGGATCGGCGCCGAGGACGCGATGGCCTCCGGCCAGGTCGACTTCGCCGGTGCCTGGTACGTCCACACCTTCGACTTCCAGTCCAAGGGCAAGGACGTCATCTCCGTCGCCCAGCTGAGCGCCGCCCCCGGCGAGCGCGTGATGTGCAACAAGAACTCCGGCGTCACCACCCCCGCCGACTTCAAGGGCAAGAGCATCGGCGTCACCGACCTCGGCTCCGGGACCGACGACCTGATCCAGCAGCTGGCCTCGCACTACGGCCTCAACACCAGCGACTACCACCGGGTGGGTGTGGGCGACGGCGCGACCCTGCTCTCCTCTCTGCAGCAGGGCCGGGTGGCCTGCGCGATCACGACCCAGCCGACCGTCAACGCGGTCGAGAAGGCCGGGGCCGGTGTCTCCGTCCTTGACCTCTCCAGCCCGCAGGGCGCCACCAAGTGGCTGGGCGGCACCTGGCCCGCGGCAGCGGTGCTGGCACAGTCCGACTGGGTCAAGTCCAACCAGGCCACCGTGCAGAAGGTGGTCGACGCGCTCGTCGCGACGATGCACTGGATCCACACCCACACGGCCGCGGACATCGCCAACGAGCTGCCGCAGTCCTACGTGAGCAACGGTCTGACCTCCAAGGCGGACTACGTCTCGACCCTGCAGCAGGACCTGAGCCAGTTCCTCCCGGACGGCATGATGCCGGCGAACGGCCCGGCGACCGTCCAGACCACGGCGAAGATCGAAGGCGACAACCTCAGCGGTGTCTCCATCCCCGGCACGTACACCAACCAGTACGTGATCGCCGCGAACAAGGCGCTCGGCTTCGGCACCAACGGCTGAGCGGTAACGCGAAGCTCGTGCCATAGGGCGAGTCGCACCATCCAGGGGCGCGGGGGGGGGGGGGGGGGACCCCCGCCCCCCCCCCCCCCGGGGGGGGCGCCCCCCCCCCCGGGGGGCGACGGAGGAGCGGGGGGGGGGGGGGGGGGGCC
>NZ_JBGCCL010000046.1:0-33470 GCF_041262505.1 Streptacidiphilus sp. MAP5-3 | reverse complement strand
GGGCGGGTGGGGGGCGGCTGGTGCGGCGCGCCCCCCCCCCGCCCCCCCCCGCCCCCCCCCCCCCGGGGGGGGCCCCGGGCCCCCCCCCCCCCGGGGCCCACCGCCGTCAGCTGATCCGACGTCAGAGGAAGGTCCTGCCCTCGCCCCGGTAGGTCGGCACGGACTCGACCACGCGGTCGCCCTCGACCAGGTGCAGCGTGGCGAAGCGCTCGCACAGCTCGCCGGCCTTGGCGTGCCGGAACCAGACCCGGTCGCCGATTCGCAGATCGTCTGCGGGGGAGCCGAGCAGCGGCGTCTGCACCTCGCCCGCGCCCTCCTGCGGGTCGTAGCGCAGGCCCTCCGGGAGGTAGGGGACGGGTGACCGGTCCGCGCCCGCCGCGCCGGAGGCGGGGTAGCCGCCGCCGAGCACGGTCACCACGCCCACACCGGGACGGCGCACCACGGGCTGGGCGAACAGCGCGGCCGGACGGCCGCTGAAGGAGCGGTAGTTGTCGAAGAGGCGCGGGACGTAGAGCCCGGAGCCGGCGGCCACCTCGGTCACGCAGCTCTCGGCGACGGTGCTCTCCACACTGCCGGTGCCGCCGCCGTTGACGAACTCCAGGTCGGCGACCTCGCGGACGGCCCGGACCACGGCGTCGCGCCGCGCCGCCAGCTCCTGGCGCGCGGTCCGCTGCATCAGCTGGATCGCCCGGGACCGGAACGGCCGCCCGGCGATGCTGTCGCCGACCCCGGCGACTTGGCCCTCGTAGGCCATCAGCCCGACCACCCGGAAGCCCGGCCGACGGCCGATCAGTTCCGCCAGCCCGCGCAGCGCCTCGGGCGTACGCAGCGGCGATCGGCGCGCGCCGATCCGGACGCGCCCGCCCAGCAGGTGCAGCGCGGTGTCCAGCTCCAGGCAGACCCGGATCTCCTCGGTCCCGCCCTCGCGAGCCGCGTCGATCAGGTCCAGCTGGGCCGGGTCGTCGACCAGGATGCTGATCGCCCCGGCCAGCTTCGGGTCGGCGGCCACCGCGGCGAACCCCGCGCGGTCCACCGACGGGTAGGCGAGCAGGATGTCGTCGAAGCCCTCGCGGGCCAGCCAGATCGACTCCTCCAGGGTGAAGCTCATGATCCCCTGGAAGCCGTCCTTGGCGAGCACCCGTTCCAGCAGCGTCCGGCAGCGCACCGACTTGCTCGCCACCCGGACCGGCTTGCCGCTCGCGCGGCGCACCAGGTCGGCGGCGTTCGCGTCGAACGCTGCAAGGTCGACGATCGCCAGCGGGGCGTCGAGATGCGCGGTGGCACGGTCGTAACGTGCGCGGTCGGCAGCGAGGGAGCCGACGGCAAGGGAACCAGCGGAACGGTGCACCATGGGCGAAGCCTGCCACACGGAATTACCTGCGGGTAGGGGTCGGTCCGTCTCGTCCGAACCGTCCGTCTCGTCCGAACCGCACCGACCCCGCACCGACCCCGCTCGGGTCCAGTTCGGGTCAGTCGAAGGCGGATCCGACGGCCGTAGCGACGCGCTGCACCAGGCCGACGCCGCCGTCCATGCTCTGGTTGTCGTCGGAGAGCGCGGCGATCAGCAGGGTGTGGCCGTCCCGGTGGACCTCGCCGATGCTGTTGATCACCCACAGGCCGGTGGCGGAGCGCGGCAGCCACCCGTTCTTCAGCGCGAACGACCCGCCGTCGTCGGCCGCCGCGCTGACGCCCCAGGCCTGGTCCGGCTCGACGGAGGACATCAGCGAGTCCAGATACTCCCTGGAGCCGCGGTCCAGGTGTGAGTGCGAAGTGAACACCTGGCGCAGCAGGGTCAGTTGGTCGCGCGCGGTGGTCGTGGTCAGACCCCAGTAGCCGCCGGTCCCGGCACTGGTGTCGTTCAGGCCGAAGCGCTGGTTGGCCGCGTCCACCCCGGACGCACCGCCCACCGCGTCGAAGAGACTGGTCGCCGCGTCGTTGTCGCTGTTCTCGATCATCTGCTGGGCGAGCGCTCGCTCGTCCGAGTCGAGCGAGGTGCCGTTGTCCTGGTGCTGGAGCAGCAGTGTGGCCAGGATGTCGACCTTGACGATGCTCGCGGTGACGAACGCGTGCCCGGTGTCCCCGCGATCGAGCGAGAGGCCGGTGGTCAGGTCGACGGCGGCGACCGCCGCGTTCCCGTCCGCGCTCGCGAGAGCGGCGTCGATGCCGTCGGTGTGCAGGGTCGGAGTCGGGGCCGGGGCCGATGTGGGAGGGGGAGTGGGACGTGGTGTCGGTGTCGCGCTGCGGGTCGGCGGCGCGGAGGGGGAGTGACGTGGCACAGGTAACGATCTCACCGTCCTCGTCCGGATCCTCGAAGGAGCGGCCGAGGGCCTCGCCTCCGGCCGCCGCGCGGCCGAAGCGTGCAGCAGAACCGCACACAGAACGACGGCCGTGAGCACCGTCCCCACCCCAAGGAGCACACGCCATGCACCATGACGGACCATCCCGTCGACGGCAGAGAAGGAGCCTGGCCGGGGCCTGGGATTCCGCTGGCGGCGGACTGGACTACGCTCGCGGGGTGGAGCGCAAGAACATCCCTGACCCGGGGTTCGCGGGTGACGACGGTTCAGCAGACCCCGAGCTGGCAGCGGCGTTCGCCGCGTACGCGGCGGACCCCGGCCCTGAGGCGGAGACGCGGGTCCTCGCCCTGCTCGCGAAGGCCCGGCTGATGGTGCCGATCGTCGCGATCCTCGGCGAGGTCGAGACGGACGAGCACGGTCACCGCCACGAGAAGACCAGCGACATGGCCGTCCCCACCCTCCAAGCCCCCGACGGACGCAAGGGCCTGCCGGCCTTCACCTCCCTCGACGCCCTCGCCCGCTGGCGCGCCGACGCCCGCCCGGCACCGGTGCCCGCGGCGCAGGCCGTCCAGGCGGCGTGGAGCGAGCAGGCGGAGGCCCTGCTGATCGACCTGGCCGGGCCGGTCCCCTACGAGCTGTCCGGAGCGGCGCTGCGGGCTGTCGCCGAGGGCCGCGCGCATCGTCGTCCGTTGGACGATCCGGAGATCGCGGACGCACTGCGCGCGCTTCTGGCCAAGCACCCGGCCGTGTTGCGCGCGCACCTGCTCGCAAGCGAGCAGACCGACGCCCAACTCGTCCTCATCGCCGAGCCGGGCGCTCCCGCGGAAGCGTTCCAGGCGGTGGCGGGGGACCTGGCGGACAGTCAGCTGTTGCGCATCCGCCTGGACCGCGGCCTCGACCTCGCCGTCATCGCCCCGAGCCCCTCGGAGCCGAAGGCTCCGCTGTACGAACGCTGACGGTTCGCTCCCGCAGGTAGCCGCTCCGGCAGCGGCGCGGGGCTTCTGCACGAGACAAGCCATGCAACACCCGGGGGCGCGGGGAACTGCGCGACAGGCCACCCGGTGAGGCGGGGCCAACGTCCAGGGCCGTCCGCATGTCAGTGGTTCTCGCGCAGTTCCCCGCGCCCCCGGGTACTGCAACGTCCCCCGTGCCGAAAGGCGTGCCTCAGCTGTACACGGGACCGGTGAACTTCTCGCCCGGACCCGTGCCCGGGGCGTCCGGGACGAGGGAGGCCTCGCGGAAGGCCAGCTGGAGCGACTTCAGGCCGTCGCGCAGCGGCGCAGCATGGAAGTTGCTGATCTCCGGCGCCCCCGCCGTCACCAGCCCGGCCAGTGCGGTGATCAGCTTCCGGGCCTCGTCGAGGTCCTTGTGGCCCTCGCCGCCCTCCGCCAGGCCCAGGTTGACCGCCGCCGCGCTCATCAGGTGGACCGCGACGGTCGTGATGACCTCCACGGCAGGGACGTCCGCGATGTCACGGGTCAGGTCGTCGAATTCGGGAGTCTCGCCGCTCATGGCTCAGGTCTCACTTCGTCTACGCTGGTCGGTGTCTCACCCGCAGTCTGCCGGAATCACCCGCGAGAGCGGGAATTCTGCGGTATCGGCGGACGCTGCTATGCTTGCAGACTGAGACCGGCCAGGTACCGCTCTGCCATTACGGCTTCAGCAGTCCCGGCCCGCAAGTGGAGGCTCCAAGGCTCCCACCCGCATCGACCTCCGGGTCGTCGGGTCAACGGTCCGACGTGGCGTTCCGCGCCGGCATGCCATTGATGGCGTGCCACCAGCGGTGCGCGTTCGTTCGTTGTACCTCGGAGCCCCGCCTGCGCGTCATGCGGGGCTTTTTTCGTGCCCGCGGTGCAGTTTCGACACCGCGGATGCGAATGAAGCTCTGCGTGGCGGTACCAAGCCAGCTGTCGCGACTGCCACCCGGCAGGCGCGGAATGCAACCGAGGAGGATCCATCAGCACCGAGCCCCGCATCAACGACCGGATTCGCGTCCCCGAGGTGCGACTCGTTGGTCCCAGCGGCGAGCAGGTCGGCATCGTTCCGCTTGCCAAGGCCCTCGAGCTCGCGCAGGAATACGACCTCGACCTGGTCGAGGTTGCCGCGACCGCGCGTCCGCCCGTGTGCAAGCTCATGGACTACGGCAAGTTCAAGTACGAGTCCGCCATGAAGGCCCGTGAGGCGCGCAAGAACCAGGCGCACACGGTCATCAAGGAAATGAAGCTCCGGCCGAAGATCGACCCGCACGACTATGACACCAAGAAGGGTCACGTCGTTCGGTTCCTCAAGCAGGGCGACAAGGTCAAGATCACGATCATGTTCCGTGGCCGTGAGCAGTCCCGCCCCGAGCTGGGCTTCCGACTGCTGCAGCGTCTCGCGGAGGACGTCCAGGACCTCGGGTTCGTCGAGTCGAACCCGAAGCAGGACGGCCGCAACATGATCATGGTCCTCGGTCCGCACAAGAAGAAGACCGAAGCCATGGCCGAGGCCCGCGAGGCCCAGGCCGCCCGCAAGGCGGCGTTGGGCGGACGCACCGGTCGCACCGCGACCGACGAGGTCGACGAGGCAGGCGAGGTCGACGAGATCGTCGAGGTCGTCGAGGCGGAGGAGCAGCCGCAGGCTGACGCCGTCGAAGAGGTCTCGACCGAGGCTGGTTCGGAGGCCGCGGCCGGCTGACGCCGGTGCGCCCCGACCGCACCGGCCCCCGGGCACCCGCCCGAGGGCCCCAGTAATCACGAAGCGCTCCCGCTCGTCCCGCCGTGAGGCGGTCGCGGGCGGGAGCGGACCGACGAGGAGAGTACGGCGACATGCCGAAGAACAAGACGCACTCCGGTGCCAGCAAGCGCTTCAAGCTCACCGGCTCCGGCAAGGTGCTGCGCCAGCGCGCCGGTCGCCGCCACCTGCTCGAGCACAAGTCGTCCACCCTGACGCGCCGCCTGGCCGGCACCGTCGAGGTGGCTCCCGCCGACGCGAAGAAGATCAAGAAGCTTCTCGGCAAGTGATCGCTGCCCGATCAGGGCACGCCGATCCTTTCGACCACATCAGTAACCGGACCGTGTGACACGACCGCGGTCCCTTTGAAGGAGTAAAACGTGGCACGCGTCAAGCGGGCAGTCAACGCCCACAAGAAGCGCCGGGTCGTCCTCGAGCTGGCCAGCGGTTACCGCGGCCAGCGCTCGCGCCTGTACCGCAAGGCGAAGGAGCAGGTCACCCACTCGTTCGTCTACAACTACAACGACCGGAAGAAGCGCAAGGGCGACTTCCGTCAGCTGTGGATCCAGCGCATCAACGCCGCTGCCCGCGCGAACGGCATGACCTACAACCGCCTGATCCAGGGCCTGAAGGCTGCCAACATCGAGATCGACCGCAAGATGCTGGCCGAGCTCGCCGTCAACGACATCGCCGCGTTCGAGGCGCTCGTCGAGGCCGCTCGCAAGGCCCTGCCGGCCGACGTCAACGCGCCGAAGGTCGCCGCTGACGCCGCCTGAGTGACAGGCATCGCACGTCTGTAGTGCTGTGGGCCCGCAGGGGGTAATCCCCTGCGGGCCCGTTCTGTGGCTGCGGCGGTGGCGGGGCCTGTTTGAGAACTCTCGCCGGGCCCGCGCCGCCGCGAGTTCTCAAACAGGCCCTCGCCCCCGGCGCGACCGTCTTCTGTGGAGTGATCACCGCGATGTCCCTGCCGTACTCGCAGTCCCAGCCCGAGCTCACCTCGCTGCGCTCGCCCCGGGTCAACGCCGCCCGGCGGCTCTCCCGGCGTGCCCAGCGCGGCAAGGAGCGGCGATTCATCGCCGAGGGGCCGCAGGCCGTGCGCGAGGCGGTCGACTTCGGGACGCTGCCCGACGGCAGCCACTCGGTCGTCGAGATCTACACCACCTTCGAGGCCGCCGAGCGGCACGCCGACCTGATCGGCCGCGCCCGCGACGAGCGGGTGCCGGTGCTGACCGCGACCGACGAGGTCATCGCGGCCGTCTGCCAGACCGTCACGCCCCAGGGGATCGTGGCGGTTTGTCGCTTTGTCGATGCCTCCTTCGCCTCGGTGCTGGCCGCCAAGCCGCGCCTGGTCGCGCTGCTCGCCAACGTCCGCGACCCCGGCAACGCCGGGACCGTCCTGCGCACCGCGGACGCCGCGGGCGCCGACGCGGTCGTGCTGACCGACGCCTCGGTCGACCTCTACAACCCCAAGGCCGTGCGCGCCTCCGTCGGCAGCCTCTACCACCTGCCGGTGGCCGTCGGAGTCCCCGTGGAGGAGGCCGTGGCCGGACTGCGCGAGGCCGGGATCCGGGTCGTCGCGGCGGACGGCGCGGGCGACCGCGACCTCGACGCCGAACTGGACGAGGGCGCCCTCGGCGCGCCCACCGCGTGGCTCTTCGGCAACGAGGCCTGGGGCCTGCCGGAGGAGACCCGGGCGCTGGCAGACGCGGTCGTCCGGGTCCCGATCCACGGGCATGCGGAGAGCCTCAACCTGGCCACGGCCGCCGCCGTCTGCCTCTACGCCTCGGCGCGCGCCCAGCGTGCACCCGGAGGGTGTCGTTCCTGACTGCCGTGGGTAGGGCGGATGTCGCTAGGGTGGCCGTGCTGTCGTAATCGCGGTCGCGGGGCCGCGATCACGGGGCTCGGCGTACGGGGTCTGGAGGGGAGGCGCGGCCATGGGGAGTCCGATACCGGAACAGCGCGGTGCCTGCGTTCCCAAAGACGACGTTCCCACGGACGACTCCGTCGATCCCGAGGACCTGCCCGACGGTCTGCTGATCGCCGACGAGAACGGCGTCGTCGTGGTCTTCAACCTCGCCGCCGCCAGGATCACCGGTCTGCGTCGTGAAACCGTCCTCGGCCGTCCGCTGGCCGCGGCGCTCCCGCTCGAAGACCTCGAGGGCCGCCGCTGGTGGCAGTTGACCGATCCGTACGGCGGCCTCTCCATCCGCACCAGCCAGCCCGAGCGCAATCTGCTGCTGCCCGGCCCCGGCGGACGCGAGGTCCTGGTCTCCGCGCGCTACCTCCGCGCCGGCGGCCGCACCGGCCCGGTCCGCCGCGTCGTGGTCGCGTTGCGCGGCACGGAGGCGCGACGGCGCACGGAACGCAGCCATGCGGAGCTGATCGCCACCGTCGCCCACGAGTTGCGCTCGCCGCTGACCAGCGTCAAGGGGTTCACGGCCACCCTGCTGCAGAAGTGGGAGCGGTTTACCGAACCGCAGAAGAAGCTGATGCTGGAGACGGTCGACGCCGACGCCAACCGGGTCACCCGGCTGATCGCCGAGCTGCTCGACATCTCCCGGATCGACTCCGGCCGCCTGGAAGTGCGGCGGCAGCCGGTCCGGCTGGACGTGGCGGTGCGGCGTCATGTGGACGGCCTCGTCGCGGCGGGCGTGCCGGAGGAACGTTTCGCGGTGCGGCTCGCGGAGCCGCTGCCGCAGTTGTGGGCCGACTCCGACAAGTTGGACCAGGTGCTGGGGAACCTGCTGGAAAATGCCGTGCGGCACGGTGAGGGCACTGTCACCATCATGGTGGAACCGACGAAGTCCGAGGAAGCCTCGGGCCGCGTGCGCGAAGGGACGGCGGTGACGGTGAGCGACCAGGGACCCGGCATTCCCGAGGAGTCGATCCCGCGCGTCTTCACCCGCTTCTGGCGCGGCAGCAAGCGCGGCGGCACGGGCCTGGGCCTTTACATCGTCAAGGGCATCGTCGAAGCGCACGGCGGAACGATCCGTGTCGACCGCGGGCCCGAGGGCGGGGCGAGTTTCCGATTTATTCTGCCGCCCGGGATTCCCGAGGTTCTGGCGTAAGCCACCACAGGGGCGCGGGGAACTGCGCGACACGCCACCCACGCAGGTCGAGCACCGAACGCGCAGGGCCATCCGCTCATCAGTGGTTTCTCGCGCAGTTCCTCGCGCCCCTGGATAGTGCATCGTCCCTGGCCCGGGAAAAGGGAACGTCGGCAAACCCACTAGACTCGGCCATTGGCCGCTTCGCCGTAAACGGGAAGAGAGAGATGTCCGCACCCAACAAGTCGTACGACCCGGTGGAGGTCGAGGCCTTGAAGCCGGAGGAGATCGAGCGCCTGCGCGACGAGGCGATCGCTGCCTTCGCCGCTGCGACCGATCTCGACGCCCTGCACGAGGCCAAGGTCGCCCACACCGGTGACCGTTCCCCGCTCGCGCTCGCCAACCGTGAGATCGGCGCCCTGCCGCCCGCCGCCAAGGCGGACGCCGGCAAGCGCGTCGGCGCGGCCCGTGGCGCCGTCAACAAGGCCCTCGCCGAGCGTCGTACCGCGCTGGAGGCCGAGCGCGACGCGCGCGTGCTCGTCGAGGAGGCCGTCGACGTCACGCTGCCCTACGACCGTGCCCCGCGCGGTGGTCGGCACCCGCTGACGACCTTCGCCGAGCGGCTGATGGACGTCTTCACGGCCATGGGCTACTCCGTCGCCGAGGGCCCCGAGGTCGAGGCCGAGTGGCTCAACTTCGACGCCCTGAACATGGGCCCGGACCACCCGGCGCGGTCCACCCAGGACACCTTCTTCCTCAAGGACGCCGACTCCGTCGTCCTCCGGACCCACACGTCCGGCGTGCAGATCCGCTCCCTCCTCGCCGCCGCCGAGCCGCCGGTCTACGTGATCTGCCCGGGCCGCGTCTTCCGCAGCGACGAGCTGGACGCGACGCACACCCCCGTCTTCAACCAGGTCGAGCTGCTGGCCGTCGACCAGGGTCTGACCATGTCGGACCTCAAGGGCACCCTGGACCACATGGTCCAGGCGCTGTTCGGCGAGGGCCTCACCACCCGCCTGCGCCCGAACTACTTCCCCTTCACCGAGCCGTCCGCCGAGATGGACATGGTCTGCTTCGTCTGCCGCGGCGAGTCCGTCGGCAACCCGGACCGTCCCTGCCGGACCTGCTCCTCCGAGGGATGGATCGAGCTCGGCGGCTGCGGCATGGTCAACCCGCGGGTGCTGGTCGCCTGCGGCATCGACCCCAACAAGTACAGCGGCTTCGCGTTCGGCTTCGGCATCGAGCGCATGCTCATGTTCCGGCACAACGTCGAGGACATGCGAGACATCGTCGAGGGTGACGTCCGTTTCACCCTTCCCTTCGGGATGGAGATCTGATGCGCGTCCCGCTTTCCTGGCTGCGGGAGTACGTCGACCTCCCTGCCGGTGAGACCGGCCGAGACATCCAGGCCAAGCTGGTCCGGGCCGGCCTGGAGGTCGAGTCCGTCGAGCAGCTCGGCGGCGACCTCAAGGGCCCGCTGGTGGTCGGCAAGGTCCTGGCCATCGAGGAGCTCACGGGCTTCAAGAAGCCGATCCGCTACTGCCAGGTGGACGTCGGCGTCGCCAACGGAACCGGTGAGCCGCAGAACATCGTCTGCGGCGCGCGGAACTTCGCCGTCGGCGACAAGGTCGTCGTCGTGCTCCCGGGCGCGGTGCTGCCCGGTCCGTTCCCGATCGCGGCGCGTCAGACCTACGGCAAGACCTCCGAGGGCATGATCTGCTCGGCCCGCGAGCTGGGCATGGGCGACGACCACGACGGCATCATCGTGCTGCCGCCGGAGTACGAGCCCGGCACCGACGCGATCGAGCTGCTGGAGCTGGTCGACGAGGTGCTGGACATCGCCGTCACCGCGGACCGTGGCTACTGCCTCTCGGTCCGCGGCGTGGCGCGGGAGACCGCCATCGCCTACGACCTGCCACTGCGCGACCCGGCCCTGATCGACGTGCCGCCGGCCAACTCCTACGGCCCGCTGGTCACGGTCGAGGACCAGGCCGCTTGCGACCGCTTCGTCGCGCGCAGCGTCATTGGCCTGGACCCGGCGGCCAAGTCGCCGATCTGGATGCAGCGCCGGGTCCAGAAGGCGGGCATGCGCCCGATCTCGCTGGCCGTCGACATCACCAACTACGTGATGCTGGAGCTGGGTCAGCCGCTGCACGCGTACGACAAGCACCGCGTCGACGGCGGCATCACGGTCCGCCGTGCGACGCCGGGCGAGAAGCTGCGCACGCTGGACGGCGTGGAGCGCACCCTCGACCCCGAGGACCTGCTGATCACGGACAACAGCGGCCCGATCGGCATCGCCGGTGTCATGGGCGGCGCGGGCACCGAGATCGCCGACCCGGTCGTGGACCCGGAGACGGGCCTGGCCACCGGCACCACCGAGGTCGTCATCGAGGCCGCGCACTTCGCGCCGGTCTCCATCGCCCGCAGCGCCCGTCGCCACAAGCTGCCCTCCGAGGCCGCCAAGCGGTTCGAGCGCGGCGTCGACCCGGAGGCCACCAAGGCTGCCGCGCAGCGAGCCGTGGACCTGCTGGTCCTGGTCGCGGGCGGCACCGCCGAGGCGGGCGTCACCGACGTCGTCGCCCCGCACCCGGTCCACGCGATCACCATCGCCGCCGACCACCCGGACCGCGTCGCGGGCCAGGAGTACGGGCGCGAGACCGTCGTCCGCCGCCTCCAGGAGGTCGGCTGCACGGTCGTCGGCTCGGACGTGCTGACGGTCACCCCGCCGAGCTGGCGTCCGGACCTCACCGACCCGAACGACCTGGCGGAGGAGGTCATCCGCCTGGAGGGCTACGAGAACCTGCCCTCCACGCTGCCGAACGTCCCGGCGGGCACCGGCCTGACGGAGATTCAGCGGCTGCGCCGCCGGATCGGCCTGGCGCTGGCCGCGGCCGGTCACGTCGAGGTGCAGAACTACCCGTTCATCGGCGAGGCGGTCCTCGACCACCTCGGCATCGAGGCGGGCGACCCGCGCCGCGAGACGGTGAAGATCGCCAACCCGATCTCCCACGAGGAGCCCTCGCTCCGTACGACGATCCTGCCCGGCCTGCTGGGTGCGCTGCACCGCAACGTCGGCCGTGGCACGACGGACGTGGCGCTGTTCGAGCTCGGTCGGATCTTCCGCGTCGACGGCACCGCCGACACGCTCTACAGCGCGCCGCGTCTGCCGATCGACCGCCGTCCCACCGAGGACGAGATCGCGCAGCTGGACGCCGCCCTGCCGCGTCAGCCGTACCGGGTCGGTGTGGTGCTCGCGGGCAGCCGCGACCCGCAGGGCTGGTGGGGCAAGGCCGAGGCGTGGACCTGGGTCGACGCGGTCGAGGCCGCGCGCACCGTCGCGGACGCGGCCGGCGTCCCGCTGACGGTCCGTCAGGACCAGCACGCCCCCTGGCATCCGGGCCGCTGCGCCGCCCTTTATGCCGGCGATCGGCTGGTCGGCCACGCGGGCGAGCTGCACCCGCGCGTCATCAAGGCGCTGAACCTGACGGAGCGCACCTGCGCGATGGAGCTGGACCTCGACGCGCTCGTCGAGGACGGCGCGGTCAAGCCGGAGGGTCCGAAGATCTCCACCTTCCCGGTGGCGACCCAGGACGTGGCCCTGATCGTGGACGACGCGGTCCCGGCCGGCGACGTCGAGGCGGCGCTGCGCGCCGGGGCGGGCGACCTGCTGGAGAGCCTGCGGCTCTTCGACGTCTACCGGGGCGAGAGCGTCGGCGAGGGCCGGAAGTCCCTGGCGTACGCGCTGCGCTTCCGCGCGTCGGACCGCACCCTCACCGCGGACGAGGCGAGCGCGGCCCGCGAGTCGGCGGTCGCCGAGGCGAGCGCGCGCGTCGGAGCGACGCTCCGCGGCTGACCTGCCGGGCTCAGCGGAAAGGCCCGCCCCTCCACCCGTTTCGCGGGGGAGGGGCGGGCCGTTTTCAGTCGACCAGGCCGGCGGTCTGCCAGGCGGTGATCCGCCTGACGACGAGGACGAGGAACACGCCGGCCCCCAGGATGAGCAGCATGAGTACCGTGTCGACGTTCGCGTTGACCAGGGCGTCGTGTTCGGAGGCCTCCTGCTGGGCGAGCCGCCACTGGGTCGGCTTGAGGAAGCCGTCGAGCAGGAAGCACGCCCACCACCACTGAACCAGGGTCAGCGAGGGCGCGGGCCGCTTAGGAGCGCTGGCCCGCCAGATGTCGCGGAGGACCTGGTAGGGGTACCAGAGGTTGGCCACCGGCGTGATCCAGGCGCCGATGACCCAGGGCCGGGAGCGGCGCTGTGACTCGACGCCGCGTAGCAGCTCGGCGTTGATCCGCGCGCGCCACAGCCAGACCAGGAAGACCACGCCGGTCACGAACCAGACCAGCAGGGTCCACTCCGAACTCAGCTGGGTGAGCAGGTCGTTGCTCGCGGACTCGAGGTCCGCGGCGCTCGCGGTTCCCGCGAGGTAGTCGTGGATCAGGAAGTAGTCGCGCCAGTTCCCGGCCAGGACCACGATTTCGCGCACGATCGACAGCGCGATCAGAAACGTCACCAGCTGCGCGGCGCGGGTCACCGACCGGGGCCTTTGTGAGCCGGTTGCATTCGTGGTGTTCGCGGGCTGTGCTGTGCCGGACCGTGGGCTGTCCATCCGTCCCCCTGAAAGCCGCCGAGCAGGACTTCGGATGGTAGAGGCATTGTCATGACACGAACAGCCACTAGTGGCTCTTTGCACGATCGTGGCTAGGACAGTCCGAAGAGCTGCAGTACCCGGACCACGAGCCAGACCAGCAGGCCCAGCCCGGTGACCAGCTCGATGCCCTTCCACAGCACGGCCTGTGCGGCGTAGTCGCCCCGGGCGACCATGCCTCGTCGGCGGATCCCGTTCGACGCGAGGGCGGTCTTCACGGCGCGGGCCACGAGGTGGACCGGGGTGAACGTGGTCATCGTCGCCAGGAAGGCGGACTTCGAACGGGAGGGGAGGCGGGCCAGCCAGCTGCGCCGGGGCGACTCCCGTGGCGGGCGGTGCACGGGGTGCACCTGGGGATTCCATTCGGCGTCGAAGGAGACGACTGCGGAGATCCAGGATTGCCCTGCGGTCACCTCGTCGAGTCGGGTCGGTGTCGGCAGCAGCACGTCCAGCCGGGGGGCCAGGTCCTCCCGGTCCTTCGGCACCAGCAGGATCAGCTTCCGTGGGGGCTGGGTGGAGCGTGCCTGCTCGACCTCCCACCACAGGCCGTCGCCCAAACCCAGGTGCAGCACGATGAGTTGGGACAGGTCCATGAGCTGTCTGACCGCGGGCTTCCAGTCGTCGGTCGGCAGGTAGAACCGGGCCGCGCCGAGTCGCGGCAGCGATTCCTCGGGGTCGCCCACCGCGATCACCGGGCCGAAGGCGCTCAGGGACGCCGCGAGCTGCTCCTCACGGGAGTGGATGTTGACGGCCACCACGTCGTCGACCTCGGCCATGTCCTCGTCGGCGGGCTTGAAGCTGCGCAGGTAGAGCACGGGACGTCGACCGTCGGAGAGCAGCGCCCGTGCCGCGTCCCTCGCTGCGCGCGGGCGGGTGTAGCGCAGCAGGAAGAATCCGGCGGCCAGCGAGCCCAGCCCGAGCGGGAGGAGGAGCATCTGCACCACCACGGGCATAGGGGAGGCGCCCTGGTGGGTGAACGCGCTGTAGGCGTAGAAGCCCGCCGCGAAGAGACCGCTGCCGAAGCCGTTCGCCGTCAGGAAGAGCGGCCGCCGCCACCAGGGATGGTTCGGCGCGAACCGGCTGACGATCCTGGCCATCTCCGCCGCGCCCGCCCGGCGGCGACGCCGCAGCCACAGCGCGGGCGCAAGCAGGGCCTCGGCCGCCACCAGCCACCACAGTGCGTCCAAGGCCGAGGAGGTGAACTGTCGGCTGAGCGAGGCCTGATCGTGGGCGACCTGCGCCGACAGTGAGGCGACCCGCTGGCGGGCCGGTGCGACCCTGCCGGCCTCGGCCTCCTCGGCGGCAGCGGCGACCGTGGGTCGGCTCTCGCCCGCCGGGGGAGCGTTCATCGCGAACCAGGCGTTGCCCGCCGTGATCCCGGCGCGCGCCGAGGCGTCCCCGTCGGCGTAGTGGTCCAGCGCCGCGACGAACGCCGCCGCCTGGTCCGGGGCCTCGCGGAAGCGGTCGCGGGCCTGGAGGTCCAGACCCGCGTTGATCGCCAGCTGCAGTGCCACGTACAGCGTCACCACCGCGACGACCGTCGTCCAGCGGGCCAATGCCCGTAAGCCTGAGCCCAACGCAGCCCCCCGGTTTCTGACATGGCCTCAGCCAAGGCAACACCACGAGCGCGGCCGGAGGCAATCGTCAGCACGGAACAGGTTGATTGCTGAACTGATCCTTGAGTGCTCAAGTATCTGCTAGCGTGGGTGTATGTCCACCCGCTCCGCCACCGACTCGCTCGACACCGCACTGCGCTTCACCCGCGCGCACACCGCCATGGCCAAGCGGTTGGACGCCGTCCTCTCCAACCGGCACGGCATCAGCTACTCCGACTTCCAGATCCTGCTGCACCTGGGCGCCGCGCCCAACACCCGGATGCGGCGCGTGGACCTCGCGGAGGCGCTGGGACTGACCGCGTCCGGGGTGACCAGGGGCCTCGGGCCGCTGGAGCGGATCGGGCTGGTGGACCGCGAGAAGGACCCCCGCGACGCCCGCGTCGCATACGCCGCGCTGACCGAGACCGGGCGGGCGCTGCTCGTCGAGATGACGGTGAGCGCGCAGGAGGTCGCCTCCGACTGGTTCACCCCGAGCTGCTCGACCGCCGAGGTGGCCACGCTCTCCGCGCTGCTCGGCGCACTAGCCGGGAGCGGACGGTGACCGGGCCCGCCGGGCGCGCTGCGCTCGCCGAGGTCACGGCGCTCGGGTACGTCGCGCCGCTGCGCGCGGGCGGCTCCCTGCCCGCGATCGTCGAGACCGACGACCTGGGCACCTATGTGGTGAAGTTTCACGCCGCGGCCCAGGGACGCAAGGCGCTGGTCGCCGAGGTGATCGTGGGGGAGCTGGGCCGCAGGCTGGGGCTGCGGGTGCCGGAGCTGGTGCTGGTGCGGTTCGACCCGGCGGTCTCCGCCGCCGAGCCGGACCAGGAGGTGCAGGACCTGCACCGGGCCAGCGAGGGGCTGAACCTGGGGCTCGACTACCTGCCCGGTGCGACGGACTTCCGGCCCGGACAGGAAGGGGTCGACATCTCCGCCGAGGAGGCGGGTCGCGTGGTCTGGTTCGACGCGCTCGTCGGGAACGTCGACCGGACCGTCCGCAACCCCAATCTGATGGTCTGGCACCGCCGCCTCTGGCTGATCGACCACGGTGCGGCGCTGATCTTCCACCACCGCTGGGAGACCGCCGAGGACGCCGTGGCCAAGGCCTACGACCTGTCCGCGCACGCGCTCGGCGGCTACCGCCCCGACGTCCTCGCCGCCGACACCGCGCTCGCGCCGCTGGTGACGGAGGCGCTGCTGCGGGAGGTGCTGGCCGAGGTCCCGGATCCGTGGCTGGAGCCCGAATCCGGGTCCCAGGCCGGTCTCGCGACGCCGGATGGGCTGCGCGAGGCCTACGTCGCCCAACTCGCCGCGCGCGTGGCCCGCTCCGACGAGTGGATCCCGCGCTGCTTCGCCACCCCGCAGGAGCTCGCCGACCGCGAGGCGGCCAAGCGCCGCGAGACCCTGGCCGGGCGTCCCGCCTGGCTCCAGCACGTGCGCTGACCTGCCCAGTTGGCCGCGTCCTGCCGACCTCTGGTCACACGGCCCCGCAGGCATCACTCTTGATGGTGGATCACTCGGCTTCTGTGTGACCGACTGGGATGAGAGGTGCCACGCGCATGAAGGCGATACGACTGATCATTGCCGCCGCGGCTGCGGCCTTCGCCGGGCTGCTGATCGCGGACAACCGGGGCGGTGGGCCCACGTACCACGTCACCGTGCTCAACCACGCGTTCGGCACGGTCAGCACGCTGGACGCGTTCATCGCCGGGCTCGCGCTCGCGCTGCTCTTCGGGCTGGCGATGGGGCTCGGCTTCGGCGGCCGTTCCCGACGCTGAGGGGGGTCAGTGAACAGCCGTCTGATGACAGGTCAGGAAGTCGCCGAGCTGGAGCGGCTCCGGCTGGAGTCGACCGTGTGGGAGCCCGCCGGACGACGTCTGCTGGAGCTGGCGGGGGACGGGCGCGGCACGCGCGCCCTCGACGTGGGCTGCGGCAGCCTCGGCTGGCTACGGCTGCTCAGCGACTGGACCGGCGAGTCCGGCGCGGTGCTCGGGGCCGACGCCGACCGGAGGAAGCTGGAGCACGCGGCGGGCCTGGTCGAGGAGGAGAGCCTGGTCAACGTCCGCCTGATCGTGGACGACCCGTTCGCCTCGGAGCTGGAGCAGCACGGCTTCGACCTCGTCCACGCGCGGCTGACGCTCGCCTCCCTCGGCCGCGCCGAGGAGCAACTCCGCAGCCATCTGGCGCTGGTGGCGCCGGGCGGTGCGCTGGTCCTGGAGGAGCCCGACACCTGCTCCTGGCGGTTCAACGCCCCGGCCCCGGCGGCGGAGCGGCTGGTCGGCCTGATCACCGAGGCCGTCGCCGCAGCGGGCGGCGACATGGACGCGGGGCGTCGACTCCCGGCCCTGTTCCGGGCGCAGGGCCTCACCCCGCGGATACGCACCGAGGTCCTGGCGCTCGAACCGGGCCATCCGTACCTGCGGTCACCGCTCCACCTCGCGGAGTCGCTGCGGCCCGGGCTGCTCGCCTCGGTCGACGAGGGGACGCTCGACGCGCTCGTCGCCGCCGCGACCGAGGAGCTGGGCGATCCGGGGCGTTGGGGCATGTCGTTCACCATGGTCCAGTGCTGGGCCCGTGTCGGCGGCTGATGCCCTGGGGCCCGGGAGCGCGTCCGGCTCCCGGGCCCCTTCGACGGCCGCGTGAAACGTGACGCCGACAGGATTCGAACCTGCACCGTGCGGTCCCTCAGACCGCTGCCTCTACCGTTGGGCCACAGCGCCTTGCGTAGCGTCGGTGCGATTCGAACGCACACTGTTCCGGTCCTGAACCGGATCCCTCTGCCGTTGGGGTACGACGCCATGACATCCGCAAGCGCCGCCCGGTGTCGGGCTGCTGCTGCGGTGCCGAGATCGACTCTACGGACGGGGGATTGGCTCAGCGAACGGTTTTCCGGCGGCCGGTCGTGCGTGCCGGCGCTACGCCTGGCGGGACTGAGGCCGCGCAGCGGCGCTCAGTGCTCAGTGCGGGATCTGGTCGATCAGCTCGCGTGCGCCCTGGCGGAGCAGGGCGAGGGCGGTGGCCATGCCCAGCTCGTCCGGGGTGAGCGCGCCCGCCCACTCGTGGGCGTTGACGACCTTCTTGCCGTCCGGGGTGAAGACCTTGGCGCGCAGCGAGAGGCTGCCGTCGGCGGCGCAGGCGGCGTAGCCCGCGATGGGGGAGTTGCAGTGGCCCTGGAGGGCGTGCAGCATCATCCGCTCCGCGTGGGCCTCGCGCCAGGTCGGGACGTGGTTCAGCGGCGCGATGGCGTCGATGGTGTCGGTGTCGTCGTCGCGGCACTGCAGGGCGAGGATGCCCGCGCCGATCGGCGGGCACATGGCGTCCACGTCGAGGATGTGGCTGATGCGCTCCTCCAGGCCGATCCGGTGCAGACCGGAGACGGCGAGGATCAGCGCGTCGAACTCGCCCGCGTCCAGCTTGGCCAGACGGGAGTTGGCGTTGCCGCGGATCGGCACGCAGTCCAGCCACGGGTGGGAGTCGGCGAGTTGGGCGATCCGGCGGACCGAGCTGGTGCCGACCCTGGCGCCGTGCGGCAGTTCGTCGAGGGTGAGGCCCCGGGGGTGGACGACGGCGTCGCGGATGTCGTCGCGTTCCAGGTAGGCGGCCACGGTGGTGCCCTCGGGCAGCGGCCGGTCGCCGGGCATGTCCTTGAGGCAGTGGACGGCCAGGTCCGCCTCGCCGGAGAGCAGTGCTGCGTCGACCTCCTTGGTGAACGCGCCCTTGCCGCCGAGCTGGGACAGCGCGCCCTGCCAGCGGTCGCCGCTGGTGGTGACGGGAACGACCTGCGTCTCCAGGCCCGGATGCTGCCGGTGGAGCAGCGCGCGGACCCGCTCGACCTGGGCGAGGGCCATGGGGGAGGAGCGGGTCACGATCCGGATCGTCGAAGCCATGGCAGCGACGATACTCCGTCAGTTTCCGTCGTCCGCACGCCCTCCCCGGCCGGCCGAGGCCGAGGAGGCGGGGAGGGCAGCTGAGTACACGCTCAGTACTGGTAGAAGCCGCGGCCGGACTTGCGGCCCAGCAGGCCCGCGTCGACCATGCGCTGGAGCAGCGGCGGGGCCGCGTACAGGGGCTCCTTGAATTCGTCGTACATCGACTCGGCGATGGAGACGATGGTGTCCAGGCCGATCAGGTCGCACAGGCGGAGCGGGCCCATCGGGTGGGCGCAGCCGGCCTCCATGCCCTTGTCGATGTCCTCGGCGGTGGCGATGCCGGACTCGAACATGCGGACGGCGGACAGCAGGTAGGGCACCAGCAGCGCGTTGACCACGAAGCCCGCGCGGTCGCGGGCGCGGATCGGGTCCTTGGTGAGGATGTCGCGGGTGAAGGCCTCGGCGCGGGCCACGGTCTCGGCCGAGGTGGTCAGCGTCGGGATGATCTCGACCAGCTTCTGCACCGGCGCGGGGTTGAAGAAGTGCACGCCCAGGACCTGCTCGGGGCGGCTGGTCGAGGCGGCCAGCTTGACGATCGGGATCGACGAGGTGTTCGAGGCGAGGATCGCATCGCGGCGCTCGACGACCCGGTCCAGGGTCTCGAAGATGGCGATCTTGATGTCCTCGCGCTCCGCGACGGCCTCGATCGTGAGGTCGCGGTCGGCGAACTCGGCGAGGTCGGTGGTGAAGGAGATCCGCGCCAGCGCGGTGTCGCGGTCCTCCTGCGTGAGCTTGCCGCGCTTGACGGCGGTGTCGAAGGAGGTGGTGATCCGGGTGCGGCCCAGCTCCAGCGCCTCACCGTTGGCCTCGGAGACCTTGACGTCCAGGCCGGAGCGGGCGAACACCTCCGCGATCCCGGACCCCATCAGGCCGCAGCCCACCACTCCTACACGCGCGATGTCGCTCACTCGTGGCTTCCTCAGTTAGTCGGTTCGTCGGTGCAATCCACGCAACGGCCCGACGTTACCTCCTGTCCCCTCCGCGTGTCCGCCGCCGGTATCGCCGGGACCGCCTCAGGATGGGCTGATCGAACAAGCCGATTTCAGGATGGACGGGAGGGAGTCGCCATGGGGCTCCGCAGCCTTCAGGGCCAGTCGGCGCTGGTGACCGGTGCGGGACGCGGCATCGGACGGGAGATCGCGATCGGGCTCGCCGAGGAGGGCATGAACCTCGGCCTGCTCGGACGCCATCGGGACACCCTGACCCAGACGCTGCGGCTCTGCGCACGCCACGGCGTGAAATGCATCGCACTCGCCGCCGACGTCTCCCACCCCGGGCAGGTCAAGTCCGCGATCACCAGCATGCAGCGCGACCTGGGCCGGATCGACCTGCTGGTCAACAACGCGGGCCAGGTCGACCGCGCCGAGGTGCCGCTCTGGGAGGCGGACCAGACCCAGTGGTGGCAGGTGATGGAGACCAACCTGCGCGGACCGTTCAACCTGCTCCGCTCGGTCCTGCCGGGGATGGTCGCACGCGGCGCGGGCCGGGTGGTCAACCTCAACTCCGGTTTCGCGCTGCGCCCGGACGGCCGTTACACGGCGTACGCCACCTCCAAGGCGGCCCTGCTGCGGCTCAGCGACAACATCGCGGAGTCGCTGCGCCCGCACGGCGTGACGGTGCTGGACATCTCGCCCGGCGCGGTGGCCACCGAGATGACGGCGAGCATGCCGATGTTCGACGGCATGGTGCACTGGGGCAGCATCCCGTACCTGGTCAGCACGGTCGTCGACGCCGCCCGCGGCCGCTTCGACCCGCTCCACGGACGCTTCCTCCACCTCGGCCAGGACAACCTGGAGGCCCTCCTCCGCGACGCGGCGACCATCCGCGACCACGACGCCCGCACCCTGCGCCTGCGCACCTACGGCGACGGGGACCCGCTGTCCGCTTACGCCTGAGCACTGTCGGTGACCATCGATAGACTTGGGAGCATGGAGACGCAGGCCGAGATCTACCGGCACCTTCGCGAGCACCGGGATGCCCTGACGCCGGGCCCCCATTTTTCCTGGCCCGAGATCAGCCGCGGCCAGATCCTCATGATGATGAGCCCGTCGCCGCGTCATGACCTGAATGCTCTCCGTATCCAGCAACAGCTCATGAGGCAGTTGGGCGATGGGCTGGTTGCGGCAACACTCGGCGACATCGAGGACGAGAACCTGGGTGTGCTGCGCCGGCCGGACGTCATCGTGGTCCCAGAGGCTGCCTTCGACACCTCCGACTCTGCTCTCGACCCGGCGGAGATACTGCTCGCGGTCGAGATCGTGTCCCCGAACAACCCGGACAACGACTACAAGGGCAAGTTGCGTGACTACCCCGCGATGGGCATCCCGCATTACGTGATCATCGACCCGCGTGACGGCACGGCACATCATTACTGGAAGCCGGTGGTCAAGAACGGGCGGGCCGTCTACGACGCCCACGTCCCCTATGTGTTCGGCGACGTCATCACCGTCGAGGAGTGGACGATCGACACCGGCAAGCTGCGCCGCTACTCCCCGGACGACGAGCAGTAGGGCCTGCCCTTCGGGCGGCACTTGGCCGCCTCGATGTATATCCATGCCCTTCATTGCATGAATGTGCCATCCTCCGTATAGTTATCCCGACGGAAGCTGTTCGGGTTCGAGGAGGCACGCAGATGGCATCCCAGGCGAGATTCCGCGCGGCAGTCGCCGGCGCGAGCGGGTACGCCGGGGGTGAGGTGCTGCGGCTGTTGCTCGCTCACCCCGCGATCGAGATCGGCGCGCTGACCGGCGGGTCCAACGCCGGGGCGACGCTGGGCGAACTGCAGCCGCACCTGTGGCCGTTGGCCGACCGGGTGCTGGAGCCGACCACGCCGGAGACGCTCGCCGGGCACGACGTCGTCTTCCTCGGGCTGCCGCACGGCCAGTCCGCCGCCGTGGCCGAGCAGCTCGGTCCCGACGTGCTGGTCGTCGACTGCGGCGCGGACTTCCGCCTGCACAGCGCCGAGGACTGGGAGAACTTCTACGGTTCCCCGCACGCCGGCACCTGGCCCTACGGCCTGCCGGAGCTGCCCGGCGGGCGCAAGGCGCTGGAGGGCACCAAGCGGATCGCCGTCCCCGGCTGCTACCCCACCTCCGTCTCGCTCGCGCTCTTCCCTGCCTACGCCGCCGGGATCGCCGAGCCCGAGGCCGTGGTCGTCGCCGCGTCCGGCACGTCCGGCGCGGGCAAGGCGCCCAAGCCGCACCTGCTCGGCAGCGAGGTGATGGGGTCGATGAGCCCCTACGGCGTCGGCGGCGTCCACCGGCACACGCCGGAGATGACGCAGAACCTCTCCGCCGTCGCGGGAGAGCGCATCGCGGTCTCCTTCACCCCGACCCTCGCGCCGATGTCCCGTGGCATCCTCGCCACCTGCAGCGCCAAGGCCAAGCCCGGTGTCACCGCCGCGCAGGTCCGCGCCGCCTATGCCGAGGCGTTCGACGGGGAGCCCTTCGTCCACCTGCTCCCGGAGGGGCAGTGGCCCGCCACCGCCTCCGTCCACGGGTCCAACAACGCGCTGGTCCAGGTCGCGCTCGACGAGAGCGTCGGCCGGATCATCGCGATCGCCGCCATCGACAACCTGGTCAAGGGCACCGCTGGCGGCGCCGTCCAGAGCATGAACCTCGCCCTCGGCCTGCCCGAGGAGCTCGGCCTTCCGCAGACAGGAGTCGCACCGTGAGCCAGAACCCCGTGACCCACGAAGGCATCGGCGTCACGGCGGCCCGCGGTTTCCGCGCGGCGGGCGTCACCGCCGGGATCAAGGCCTCCGGAACGCCGGACCTCGCGCTCGTCGTCAACGACGGCCCGTCGCTCGCCGCCGCAGGCGTCTTCACCTCCAACCGGGTCAAGGCCGCTCCGGTGTACTGGTCGGAGCAGGTCGTCAAGGGCGGCGCGATCAGCGCCGTCATCCTCAACTCCGGTGGCGCCAACGCCTGTACCGGCCCGCTGGGGTTCCAGGACACCCACGCCACCGCCGAGAAGGTCGCCGAGGTGCTGGGCCTGAACGCGGGTGAGGTCGCCGTCGCGTCGACCGGTCTGATCGGCGTCCGGCTGCCGATGGACAAGCTGCTTCCGGGCGTGGAGACGGCCGCTGCCGCGCTCAGCGACGGCGGCGGCGAGCAGGCCGCGATCGCGATCAAGACCACCGACACCGTCCACAAGACCGCCGTCGCCCACGGCACCGGCTGGACCGTCGGCGGCATGGCCAAGGGCGCGGGCATGCTCGCCCCGGGCCTGGCCACCATGCTCGTCGTGATCACCACCGACGCGCTGGTCGAGGCCCCGGAGCTGGACGCGGTGCTGCGCGGCGCGACGGCGAAGACCTTCGACCGGGTCGACTCCGACGGCTGCATGTCCACCAACGACACCGTGCTGCTGCTCGCCTCCGGCGCCAGCGGCATCGTCCCCGACGCCGACGAGTTCGCCGCCGCCGTCCGCGAGGTCAGCGCCGACCTGGCCCGCCAGCTGATCGGCGACGCCGAGGGCGCCAGCAAGGACATCCGGATCGACATCGTGAACGCCGCCACCGAGGCCGACGCCGTCGAGGTGGCACGCTCCATCGCCCGCAACAACCTGCTCAAGTGCGCGATCCACGGTGAGGACCCGAACTGGGGCCGGGTGCTCTCCGCGATCGGCACCACCTCGGCCGCCTTCGAGCCGGACCAGCTGGACGTCGCCATCAACGGCGTCTGGGTCTGCCGCGACGGCGGCGTGGGCGAGGACCGCGAGCTGGTGAGCATGAAGGACCGCGAGGTGGTCATCACCGCCGACCTCAAGGCCGGGGACCAGGCCGCGACCGTCTGGACCAACGACCTGACCGCCGAGTACGTCCACGAGAACAGTGCCTACTCCAGCTGACCCTGACCCCAGCTGACCCTGCCTACCGGAGGACCGGGACCCGTCGTGCAGATCGCACCCAAGGGCGAACAGGCCCGCAACAACACCGCGCTGCCCAAGGCGATGACGCTCGTGGAAGCGTTGCCGTGGTTGGAGCGCTTCCACGGCAAGACCGTCGTGATCAAGTTCGGCGGCAACGCCATGGTCGACGACTCGCTCAAGGCGGCCTTCGCCCAGGACGTCGTCTTCCTCCGCTACGCCGGGCTGCGCCCGGTCGTCGTGCACGGCGGCGGACCGCAGATCAGCGCCCAACTCGCCAAGCTGGGGCTGGAGTCCACCTTTACCGCCGGGCTGCGGGTGACCACGCCGGAGACCATGGACGTGGTCCGGATGGTCCTGGCCGGACAGGTCCAGCGCGAGCTGGTCGGGCTGCTCAACACGCACGGCCCCTTCGCCGTCGGCATGACCGGCGAAGACGCCCACACCATGACCGCGGTCAAGCGCTTCGCCGACGTGGACGGCGAGCAGGTCGACATCGGCCTGGTCGGCGACATCGCCCATGTCGAGATCGGCGCGGTCAGGGCGCTGCTGGACGACGGCCGGATCCCGGTCATCTCCTCGGTGGCGCGCGGCGCGGACGGCCACGTCTACAACGTCAACGCGGACACCGCCGCCAGCGCCATGGCGGTCGCGCTCAAGGCGGAGATGCTGGTCGTGCTGACCGACGTCGAAGGCCTCTACGCCGACTGGCCCGCCTCCGACGACGTGATCAGCCTGCTCGGCGCGAGCGAGCTGGAGAAGCTGCTGCCGACGCTGGCCAGCGGCATGCTGCCGAAGATGGAGGGCTGCCTGCGCGCCGTCCGCGAGGGCGTCGGCACCGCGCGCGTGCTGGACGGCCGGGTCCAGCACAGCCTGTTGCTGGAGATCTTCACCGACGAGGGCATCGGCACCATGGTCGTTCCGGACACGCCGGATGCCATCGACACCGACGAGACCGTCATCAATGGGGGACTGGCATGACCGGCACGGGCAACGAGGAACTGACCGCCCGTTGGCAGCACGCGCTGATGGACAACTTCGGCACCCCGCGGGTCCCGCTGGTCCGCGGTGAGGGCGTGCACGTCTGGGATGCCGACGGCAAGCGCTACACCGACTTCCTCGGCGGTATCGCGGTCAACTCCCTGGGCCACGCGCATCCGGCGATCGTCGCGGCGGTCACCCAGCAGATCGGCACGCTGGGCCATGTCTCGAACCTCTTCGTCGCCGAGCCGCCGGTCCGGCTGGCCGAGCGGCTGGTCGCCTTCAGCGGCCGCGAGGACGCCCGGGTCTACTTCTCCAACTCCGGCGCCGAGGCCAACGAGGCCGCGTTCAAGCTGAGCCGGCTCACCGGCCGGACCCACCTGGTCTCCGCGACCGGCGCCTTCCACGGCCGGACCATGGGCGCGCTCTCGCTGACCGCGCAGCCGAAGAAGCAGGACGGCTTCCACCCGCTGCCGGGGGACGTCACCAACGTCCCCTTCGGGGACGTGGACGCGCTGCGGGCGGCGGTGACGGAGGAGACCGCGGCGGTGTTCCTGGAGCCGATCCAGGGCGAGAACGGCGTGGTCGTCCCGCCCGCCGACTACCTGCTCGCCGCCCGCGAGATCACCCGGGCCACCGGCACGCTGCTGATCCTGGACGAGATCCAGACCGGCATCGGCCGCTGCGGCCACTGGTTCGCCTACCAGGCCTTCGAGGGCGTCGACCCCGACGTGGTCACCCTCGCCAAGGGCCTCGGCGGCGGGCTGCCGATCGGTGCGACCCTGGCCTTCGGCGAGGCGGCGCAGCTCTTCCAGCCGGGCCACCACGGCAGCACCTTCTCCGGCAACCCGGTCGTCTGCGCGGCGGCCAACGCGGTGCTGGACACCATCGAGTACGACGGTCTGCTCGACCAGGTCGCCAAGGTGGGGGACCGGCTCCGCTCCGGCGTCGAGGCGCTGGGCGACCCGATGGTCGACCACGTCCGTGGCGCGGGACTGCTGCTCGGCGTGGTGCTGACCCGTCCGGTGGCGGGTGAGGTGCAGGCGGCGCTGCAGCGGGCGGGCTTCCTGGTCAACGCCGCCACAACGGACACGATCCGGCTCGCGCCGCCGCTGATTCTCACCGAGCGTGACGTCGACGCGTTCCTGGCCGTGCTTCCGGGTGTGCTCCGCTCCGTCAAGTAAGGAACAATTGCTCCATGACCGAACCCCATCGCGACGCCCCTGCGGTGCACCTACCGCAGACGCGCACGGCGCGGCACCGACGGATCGTGGAGCTGCTGACCCGTCAGCCCGTCCGCTCGCAGAGCCAGCTGGCCAAGCTGCTCGCCGACGACGGGCTGATGGTCACTCAGGCGACGCTCTCGCGCGATCTGGACGAACTGGGTGCGGTCAAGATCCGTAGCTCGGACGGCGCGCTGATCTACGCCGTCCCGGCGGAGGGCGGCGACCGCACCCCGCTCGCCCCGATGGGCGAGTCCGCGTCGGAGAGCCGGATGGCACGGCTGGCCGCGGAGCTGCTCGTCTCGGCGACGTCCTCGGGCAACCTCGTGGTGCTGCGGACGCCGCCGGGGGCGGCGCAGTTCTTCGCCTCCTCGATCGACCAGTCCGGCGTCGAGGAGATCATCGGCACCATCGCGGGGGACGACACCGTCCTGGTCATCAGCCGCGACCCGCAGGGCGGCGCGGACCTGGCCGAGTACCTGCTGCGCCTCGCCCAGTCCTGACGCGTCGGTCAGCGCGCGGCCGACCGCAGCACCGCCGGAATCGGGCGGGACGGCTGGAGGGTCAGGCCCGTGTGCGGCTTCACCTCGCCCGGCTCGGTCTCGACGCGGAACCGCTGCGCCAGCACCGCCAGCACGAGAACCGCCTCCACCAGCGCGAACCGCGCGCCGAGGCAGGTGCGTTGGCCGCCGCCGAAGGGGAACCAGGCGTGGTCGGGGATGACGTCGGCGGCGTCGGGGTCCCAGCGTTCGGGCCGGAACGCGTCCGGCTGCGGGAAGTACCGACGGTCGCGGTGGACCGACCACTGGCTCGCCCAGACCGTCGTCCCCTCCGGGACGGGACGGCCGCCCAGCGTCGCTCCGGCGCGTGACACCGCAGTGATCAGCCAGATCGGCGGGTAGAGGCGCAGCGACTCCTTGACGATCGCCTGGGTGAACGGCAACCGGGCGTAGTCGTCGAAGTCCGGCAGCCGCCCGTCCAGCACCTCGGCCAGCTCCGCGTCCAGGCGTTCCCTGGCCTCCGGGGAGCCGGAGAGCAGATGCCAGGCCCAGGTCAGGGTGGTCGACGTGGTCTCGTGGCCGCCGATGTAGAGGGTGACGGCCTCGTCCCGCAGCTCCTGCTGCGACAGCGGCGCGCCGTGCTCGTCCCGGGCGGTGAGCAGACGGCTGAGCAGGTCGTCGCGTTCCTGGCCCGCCGCAGAGGCGGCCTGGTGCTCGGCGATGATGCGGTGGATCTCCTCGTCGAGCCGGCCCACTGCCGCGCGCAGGCGCCGCCGGCCCGGGGTCGGGATCCACGACGGCAGGAAGACGGTGACGCCGCGCAACTCCGCACCGATCGCCTGCTGGGCCACCGCCATCGCACCGGCGACGACCTCCTCGCGTCCGGCGGTCTCCACGCCGAACAACGTCCGCACCGCGATCCGCTGCGTCAGCCGGGTCATCTCCTGCTGCACGTCCACGGCCTGACCGTCCGTCCAGGCCGACGCCGTCGCGTCCGCGCACTCGACCATGGTCGCCGCGTAGCTGCGCACCTGGCGGGGCCGGACGGAGGGCTGGACCAGGGCCCGCTTGCGCCGCCAGTCCGCCCCGGTGCTGGTCACCACGCCCTCACCGAGCACCTGGTGCATCGCCCAGCCCAGGTCGACGGGGCTGAAGGTGACCTCGACCCCGGCCAGCAACTCGCCGACGTCCTCGGGCCGGGAGACCAGCAGACTGCGCTTCGGGCCCAGCGACCACGGCGCCCAGTCGCCGTAGCTGTCGCGGAGGTGGCAGAAGAAGGCGAGCGGATCGCGCGCGAACGCGGGCAGGTTGCCGAGCAGCGGCAGACCGCGCGGTCCCGTGGCGGACGGCGCATGGATTCCGTTGGCAGGAGCGTGAGTTGACGTCACGCAGCCATGGTGCCCCGGCTCGCACCATGGCACCAGAGGCACTCGAACTCAGGGCGTTGCCTGCGGGTCCGCCACCGGCGTGTCCGCCAAGTCCTGCGTCTCGCGGGTGAGTTCCTCGATACGATCGGTCGGCAGGGCCACCGCCACGGCCCAGGCGTAGATGGCGATGCTGAACACGGCGACCACCGCCATGTCCCAGCCGAACGGCAGCCACGGGTGGGCCCAGGGCCCGAAGTCGCTGACCCAGGTGATCAGGCCCATGCCGACCAGGTAGGCCGGCAGCCACTGCGCGGCGCGGAAGTCCAGTCGTACCTCGACCGGATTGGTGTGCAGTACGCGGGCGATCGCGAGCAGCAGATAGCCGATGCCGACGGCCACTCCCAGCTTCCAGACGGTGTCCCAGCCGCTCCAGAAGATGATCAGATTGGCCACCACGAAGGCCGCGGGAGCCAGCACCCCGCCCGCCTTCAGCCTGAACGGCCGTGCCACGTCCGGCAGTCGGGACCGGAACACGCCGAACGCCAGCGGCGCGCCCGCGTACATCAGCACACTCGCCGACGTCACCAGGTTGACCAGCGAGTTCCAGCTCGGGAAGGGCAGGAAGGCCACGCAGCCGACCACGAACGCCGCCACGATGCCGACCCACGGAACCCCGCGTCGGTCCAACTTCTCGAAGGCGGACGGCACGTAGCCGTTGCGGCTGAGCCCGTAGGAGATCCGGGAGGCGGCGGTGGTGTAGATCAGACCCGTTCCGGCGGGGGAGATGACGGCGTCCAGGTAGAGCACGGCCGCCAGCCAGCCCATGCCCACCACCGAGACCAGACCGGCGAAGGGCCCGGAGATCCCCGCGTACGCCAGGTCCGCCCAGTGGTGGATGGCGCCGCTGGGCAGCGCGCCGATGTAGACGATCTGCAGCAGGATGTAGAGCAGCACGCCCAGCACCATCGAGCCGACCACGGCGCGCGGGATGTCCCGTCCGGGCTGCTTGCTCTCCCCGCCGATCTGGATCGCCTGCTCGAAGCCCATCAGCGCGAAGATGATCCCGCTTCCGGGCACGGCCAGCAGCACGCCCTTGGCGCCGAAGGGCGCGAACCCGCCGCCCGCCGTGAAGTTGGCGGGGTGGAAGCCGGCGATCGCCAGCAGCAGCACGACCAGCATCGGCACGCCGATCTTCCACCAGGTCGCGGCGTTGTTGGCACGGGCGAGGGTTTTGATGCCCATCAGGTTGATGCCGCAGAAGACCGCCATCAGCAGCACCGCGATCACCAGGCCCGAACCGGTCAGCAGGCCCTGGCCGTTCTCGAAGCCCCTGGCCCAGCTGTAGTGGTCCGCGTAGCCGATCATCGCCATGACCTCGATCGGCGCGGTGGTCGCCACGGAGAGCCAGGAGAACCAGCCGAACGACGCACCGGCCGCGCCGCCGAAGGCCAGGTGGGGGTAGCGGGCGGTGCCGCCGGATATCGGGAACATGCCGCCGAGTTCGGCGTGGACCAGGGCCAGGATGATCATCGCGACCGCGCCGATGCCCCAGGCGACCAGCGCCGCCGGTCCGGCGGCGGTGACCGCGTTCTTCGCGCTGAACAGCCAGCCCGAGCCGATGATCGAGCCGACCGACGCCCACAGCAGGCCGATCAGGCCGACCTCGCGCCGCAGTGTGCGGCCTCTGCCGTCGGGATCGGCGCTGCCGCTCCCATTCCCGTCGTTGGTGGAGCCGGTTGAGCTGGCTCCGCCGGTGGAGCCGGTTGAGCCCGTGGACGGTGCGGAGGTTCTGCTCATGGTGGTGCTCCTCTCTTGCTAGGCACGACCTTCAGCGGAGGCGGCGGGTGCGACCAGGGTGGCGACGATCTCCTCGACCATCTGCTCGGTGATGTCGGGGTGGACGTAGGCGAGCCGGGCGACGGTCTCGCCCTCCCACACGGTCGGTGCCACAAAGGCGATCTGACGCTGCATCAGGTAGTCGCACCAGAACCGGTAGTCGGCGCCGCTCCAGCCGACGCGGCGCAGCACCACGACCGACAGCTCCGGCTCGCGTACCAGCTCCAACCCGTCGGTGCGCCGCACCAGCTCGGCCGTGAAGCGCGCGATCCGCAGCCCCTGCTCCACCGCCGCACGGTAGGCGTCGGTGCCGTGGACCGCGAGCGAGAACCAGAGCGGCAGGCCGCGCGGGCGCCGGGTGAGGTGGTAGGCGTAGTCGCTGGGGTTCCACTCGTCGTGGCCCTCGCCGCCGTCGCCGTGGATCGCGTCCAGGTAGGACGCGTCCTGGGTGTGCACGGCGCGGGCGAGGCGCGGGTCGCGGTAGAGCAGTGCGCCGCAGTCGAAGGGCGCGAAGAGCCACTTGTGCGGGTCGATGACGACGGAGTCGGCGCGCTCGATGCCGCTCATGGCCGCGCGGATCTCCGGCGTGAACAGCCCGGCACCGCCGTAGGCGGCGTCGACGTGGAGCCAGAGCCCGTGCGCGGCGGCCTGGTCCGCGATCCCGGCCAGGTCGTCGATGATGCCCGCGTTGGTGGTGCCGGCGGTGGCGACCACGCCGATCACCGGACCGTCCTCCGCGGCGGTGCGCTCGGCCTCGGCGAGCGCTGCCGCCAGGGCCCGGCCGGTGAGTCGGTGGTCCTCGGTCGGCACCACGAGTGTGTCGACGCCGATGATCGAGAGCGTGTTGGCGACCGAGGAGTGGGTCTGGTCGCTGACCGCGATCCGCAGCGGCGCGCGGCGGTCCAGGCCGAGCCGACGGCGCGCGGTGTCGCGGGCGACGACCAGCGCGGAGAGGTTGCCTGCGGAACCGCCGCTGACGAAGCAGCCGCCTGCCTCCGCGGGCAGTCCGGCCAGGTCGGCGAGGAGTCGCAGCACCTGGTTCTCGGCGGCGATCGCCCCGGACGCCTCCAGCCAGGAGACGCCGTGCAGGGAGGCGGCGGAGACCACCATGTCGAAGAGTGCCGCGGCCTTGGTCGGCGCGCCGGGTATGAAGGCAAGGAAGCGCGGGCTGTCGCAGGAGACGACGGTCGGCTCCACAGCCTCGGTGTAGCGGCGCAGGACATCGGCCGGGTCCGCGCCCTGGGCGCCGATCGCGCCCTTGAGCTGGACCTCCAGCTCGGCCGCCGCGCCGATCCGCCCGAGTGGGGCCGGATCCAGGCTCAGACGGTCGACCAGATGCCGGACGATCGTGTCGGTGAGTTTGGTGTCGAAGGCGTGCAAGGGGCGGTCCTCCCGGTGGAACTACCGGCGGCCGGAGCAGGGCAGGGGGAAGCCGCTCGGTGCCGGTTGCGCTTTTGGATCTGCTTCAGACCCAATGCCGGGAGGTTAGGGGGGCATGCCGGCGAGGTCAATCCCTCGCGTCGAGACCGGGTGCTTCCGTGCCCGCCTGCGCGGCGTCGGAACCGCGTCCCGGGGTGAGGCGGTCCAGCAGGGCCGTGAACTGGGTTGCGGCCTCCTCCAGATGGCGCCGCATCGAGGCCTCCGCGGCGGCTCCGTCCCCGGCCAGCACAGCCAGCGCGGTGGCCAGATGCTCCTCGCGGAAGACCTGCGCCAGATCACGGCCCTCGGGGTAGACCACGCCCCAGTCGGTCTGCAGCCAGAGGGAGTTGCCGCCGACGAACATCTCCGTCCGGGCCCGGGAGACGGCCTCGCGCAGCACCTCGTTCCCGGCTGCCGCAGCGACGGCCAGATGGAACCGCGAGTCCATTCGGTGGTAGCTGGTGAGGTCGGTGACCTCCTCGTCGAGCATCCGTACCAGCGCACGCCGGGCGGCGGTCGGGCCGCGCTCGGCAGCGAGCCGGGCCGCCAGCGGCTCGATCGCGGCCCGGTACTCCATGTAGTCGCGCAGCGAGGCACGCAGCTCCGCGAGGGCCTCGGCCTGGACGGACGGAGCCGCCGTGGCGTCGTCCGCCGCGCGGACCCGGGTCCCGCCCGCGCGTCCCGGAGTGGTCACCACCAGACCCTCGTCGGCCAGTTGGCGCAGCGCCTGGCGGACGGTGTTCCGGCCGACGCCGAGCGCGGCGGCCAGGTCCCGCTCAGTGGGCAGCCGGGCGCCGGGCGCGAACCCGCCGAGGGTGATACGCGTCCGCAGCGCGTCGGCGACGACGGCGTGCGAGGGAGCGCGCTGCTCCGCGGGGCCGAGATCCTCGGCTGCGTCCGGCACGTCGGCCGGCCTGTCCGTCCCCACTGCTAGGGCCTCCCCGGCTCCTCGGGTCGTGGTGTCTTCGGTTCCGTGGGCGCCATTGACGGCGCTCCGGGCTCGTGCCAGTCTCGCACGGAGCACTTTGGATCCGCACGGATCCAAACGTCGATACTGCTCGGCGGTTAGGACTCGGCGGCTTTTGCTTCAGCGCCTACGTGGTCACCTGGCCGCGCATGTGGCCGAAGATCAGGCTGGTCTCGGTGTGGGCGACCGCCGGATGAGCCGTCAGATGCTCCAGTACGAAGTCCCGCAGCGCGTCGGTGTCCGGGACAGCCACATGCAGCAGGTAGTCGTCCGCCCCGGCCAGGTGGTACGCGGCGAGGACACCGGGCAGCAGCGGGATCTGCGCGGTGAAGCTGGAGATCCGCTCCTTGGTGTGGGCGTGCAGACGGACCGCGATCATCGCCTGGATCCCGAGCCCGAGCGTGGCCGGGTCCACGTCCGCGTGGTAGCCGCGGATCACTCCGCGCTCGCGCAGCGCCCGGATCCGGGCCAGGCAGGTCGAGGGGGCGATGCCGACCTGCTCGGCGATCGCGTTGTTGGGCATCCGCGCGTTCTCGGCCAGCAGCCGCAGGATGGCGCGGTCGACGGGGAGGAGTTCGGGCTGCGGATTCTTCGGCACGAGGCCCATGCTGCCCCCTGTCGGTTGAAGAAGTACATGCCCAGTTCGGCCAGATCCGAATTTCCTTCGGAACAGTGGCCATTGCCTTGGCAGATCTTCACCCTAGGGGCCACCCCACAGCACAGGACGGAGAGGTCCCACCCATGCCCCCCGCCGACGTCACCCCCCACCCCGCTGCCCACACTGCCGCTCGCCCCGACACCCGCGCCGTGCACGCCGGACGCCACGACCTGCGCGCCCTCGGCGTCCACGTCCCGCCGATCGACCTCTCCTCCACCAACCCGCTGCCCGGTGTCGAACTCGGTGGCGACAGCTATGAGGCGCTGGCCACCGGCGGACTGATGCCGGAGGGCGGCAGCGCCGTCTACCAGCGGCTGTGGAACCCGACCACGGGTCGGTTCGAGGAGGCGCTGGCCGAGCTGGAGGGCGCCGAGCAGGCGGTCGCGTTCAGCTCCGGCATGGCCGCGATCACCGCCTGCCTGCTGGCCGCGCGCGCCGAGGGCCGCGGGCACGTCGTCGCCGTCCGTCCCCTCTACGGCGGCACGGACCACCTGCTCGCCACGGGCCTGCTCGGCACGGAGGTCACCTACGCCGGCGCCGACGAGGTCGACGGCGCGATCCGCCCCGACACCGGCCTGGTCGTCGTCGAGACGCCCGCCAACCCGACCCTCGAACTCATCGACCTGGCCGCGCTCGCGGCCCGCTGCGGCTCCGTGCCGCTGATGGTCGACAACACCTTCGCCACCCCGGTGCTGCAGCAGCCGCTCCGGCACGGCGCGACCCTCGTCGTCCACAGTGCGACCAAGTACCTCGGCGGCCACGGCGACGTGCTGGCCGGCGTGGTGGCGACCTCGGCGGAGTGGGCGCAGAAGATCCGCCCGGTCCGCGCGGTGACCGGCGGCATCCTGCACCCGCTCGCCTCCTACCTGCTCCACCGCGGCCTGCAGACGCTGCCGCTGCGCGTCCGCCACCAGAGCGACAGCGCGGGCAAGCTCGCCCTCTGGCTCGCCGAACAGCCCGCCGTCGAGCGCGTCTTCTACCCGGGCCTGCCGGAGTGCGACCCGCACGGGCTGGTCGGTACCCAGATGTCCGCGCCGGGCTCGGTGCTGGCGTTCTCGTTGCGCGGCGGTTATGCGGCGGCGGCCTCGGCGGCCGAGCGCTGCGAGCTGGTCACCCACGCGGTCTCACTCGGCGGCGTCGACTCGCTGATCCAGCACCCGGCCTCGCTCACCCACCGCCCGGTCGCCCCGGAGGCGCGCCCGCACCCGTCGCTGCTGCGCCTCTCGGTCGGCCTGGAGGACACCGAGGACCTCTGCGACGACCTCGCGCGGGCGCTGGCCTGACGCTTCCGGTCCGGCGACGGCATCGAGGAGCAGGAAGGCCCTAGCTGTATTGATCCGCAGCGTTGTTGACTCGGCTGATGGGGGTTTGGCCTCCGAGTGCGGTGTGACAGCGATGGTAGTTGTAGCGGTGGAGGA
>NZ_JBGCCL010000045.1:0-39239 GCF_041262505.1 Streptacidiphilus sp. MAP5-3 | reverse complement strand
ACGCCCACGCCCCAGACGGGGCCGAATTCCTGGCCGATGATGGTGGTGACGCCGGAGGCCAGGGAGGCCTCCATGATGCGGGGGGAGAGGAGGTGTACGTGGGTGTCGATGGCGCCGGCGGTCGCGATCAGGCCCTCGCCGGACACGATGGTGGTCCCGGTGCCGACGACGACGTCGACGCCGTCGAGGGTGTCCGGGTTCCCCGCCCGTCCGAGGGAGACGATGCGGCCTTCGCGGATCCCGATCGAGGTTTTGCGGATCCCGGCGACGGCGTCGATGACGGTGACGTTGGAGATGACCAGGTCACAGGTATCTGCCACGGCGGCGGCTTTGAGGTGCAGGCCGTCGCGGGCGGTCTTGCCGAACCCGGCCAGGAACTCCTGCCCGGGCTCCTGCGAGTCCGACTCGACCCGCACGATCAGCCCGGAGTCGCCCAGGCGGATCCGGTCGCCCGCGCGGGGGCCGTGGACGGCGATGTAGTCGTGCGGGTCGGCCGCACCCCACGGCGCGACCGGACCCGGCCGCCCGTGACAGCCCTGCGCGTCGAAACCACTGCCGCTCATCAGGACTCCTCCTGCTCGGACTGCTGGGACTGCTGGGGCTGCTGGGAACCCTGCTCTGACTGCTCGAAGTTGGTGAGGTAGCCGCAGGCGCGTGCCTTCTCCAGTGCCGTCTCCCGTGCGCCGGGCGCGTCCAGCGGGCCGTCGACCAGCCCCGCGAAGCCGACCGCGACACGCTCGCCGCCGATCGGCACAAGCCCGACCTCGACCACCGCACCCGCGTCGAACCGCACCGAGGACCCCGCGGGAACCGCCAACCGCATCCCGTACGCCGCGGCACGGTCGAACGCCAACCGCGGGTTGGCCTCGAAGAAGTGGAAGTGCGAGGTCACCGTCACCGGTACCACCGCCGTGTTCCGCACCACCACCAGCACCACCGGCTCCGCCGGCTCGTAACCGACACCCTCACCCGGCAGTGCGGCACCCGGCGCATCCGCGCCCAGCGAGCCCTCACCCCGGAACGGGTCGTCGATCACACACAACCGCGTCCCGTCCTCGAACACCGCCTCCACCTGAAGCGTCGTCACCACATCCACCACACCCGGCAACACATCCCCGGCCGACAACACCGTGCGCCCGGCCTCGATCGCCTCCGCCAACCGCCGCCCATCCCGCGCCGCCTCACACACCGTGTCCGCAATCAACGCCGTCGCCTCCGGCACATTCAGCCGCAACCCACGCGCTCGCCGTGCCCGGGCCAGTTCTGCCGCGGTGAACAGCAACAGCCGGTCCCGTTCCGTCGGTGTCAGTCGCACGGTTCCTCGCAGGTGGTGAGTCAGCAGGTGGGTTCAGTCGTGGTTTAGAACGCCGTTCAAACTTTTCTGGAATTGAACCTCGCGGACGCCCCCGTGTCCAGCCCGTCCAGCACCCGGACATGCGGAAGCACCCGCCCGGACCAGCCC
The DNA here is from genome assembly GCF_041262505.1 of Streptacidiphilus sp. MAP5-3. Lineage (NCBI taxonomy): Bacteria > Bacillati > Actinomycetota > Actinomycetes > Kitasatosporales > Streptomycetaceae > Streptacidiphilus > Streptacidiphilus sp. MAP5-3. Next base: position 37,777 of record NZ_JBGCCL010000045.1, on the reverse strand, counting down.
GGACGGGTGCTTCACTCGATGCCGAAGGCTCTGCGGCTACGCCCCCAGTACCGCCTCGCGGCGTTCGAACCAGGCCAGGGTGTCGGCGATGCCCTGCTCCAGCGACAGCTCCGCGCGCCAGTCGAGCAGCTGCTCGGCCTTAGCCGTGCGCGAGAACGCGCCCGCGTTGTCTCCCGGGCGGCGCGGGGCCTCCTCGGTCGACATCCGGTCGCCGGTGACCGCCTCGAAGGCCGCGACCAGCTCGCGCACGGTGGTGCCGCGCCCGGTGCCCAGGTTCAGCACCTCGTAGGAGCCCGCGCTGTCCGGCGGCAGCACCACGTCGAAGCGGTCCAGTGCCGCCACATGGGCCCGCGCCAGGTCCCAGACGTGGACGTAGTCGCGGATGCCGCTACCGTCGCGAGTCGGCCAGTCGGTGCCGGTCAGCAGGAACGGTGTGTCCGCGCGCCGCGCCTGGACCAGTTTGCCCAGCGCGTGCGAGGGGACCGGCGTCTGCAGGCCGGTGCGCAGCGCCGGATCGGCACCGATCGGGTTGAAGTAGCGCAGCGACAGCACCCGCAGCGAGCTGGCCTCGGCGGTGTCCTTGAAGATCAGCTCCGTCAGCATCTTGGTGCGTGCGTAGGGGGAGAGCGGGTCGAGCTCGGAGGTCTCGTCCACCGAGAAGTCCTCGCCCGGCCGGTAGATCGACGCCGACGAGCTGAACAGCAGCCGCTCGCAGCCGTTGCGCTGCAGGTGCTCGACCAGGGCGACGGTCTTGGCGACGTTCTCCCGGTAGTAGTGCAGCGGGGCGGACACCGACTCCGGTACCACGATCAGGGCCGCGCAGTGGATGGTCGCCGCGATGTCGGGGTGGTCGGCGAAGACCTGGTCGACCAGCTCGCCGTCGGCGATGTCCCCCTCGTAGAACGCCCGTCCCTCGGTGAACTCGCGCCGTCCCGTCACCAGGCTGTCCAGAATCACCGGCGTGATCCCCGCGTCCAGGCAGGCTGAGGCGACGGTGCTGCCGATGAAACCCGCTCCACCGGTGATCAGTGCCTTCATCAGTTCGTTCCCCCTCTGTTCGTGCACCAGCAGGTTCCATCCCCGTGAACCCGCCTCGACGGTCCTGACGAACTGGAGTTCGTGATGGTTCCGTGATCGGGAGGAAATCGCCCGGTGACCCACCTGCGGAGAACGGAAGGGCGCGCCTCCATTGCCGCCTACCCGTTCATCCGACAGGATGAAGTCCGGATATTCACCCCAGTTCGCCCGCCTACCCGCTGACAGCCGGACGAACGGGCCGGACCGCTTCGCTGCGCACCCTTACGCAGACGCAGGGCAGGAGAACGATGGCGCCTAGGCCGCAGCCGCCGCGGCTCCCGCAACCGCCTCATCAGCCGCCGTACTCCAACCAGTCGCCGGACTGGTTGGAGCCCGCGATGGCGGCCAACGGGATCGGTTCCTGGGACTGGGACATCCGAGCCGACCGGCTGGTGTGCGACGACCGCGCGCTGGCGATCCTCGGTCTGGAGGAGCTCGGCCCCGCCGGAGGCGGCGCGGACGACGGCGAGGAACCGGCGATCACGGCCGAGCAGTTCCTGGCGCTGCTCCACCCCGAGGACGCCGTCGTGGTCCGCCGTCGCGTCGAACGCGCCGTCGCCTCGCTGGGCCAGTGCGGCGCGTACTACCGGACCGTCTTCCCCAGCGGCGAGCTGCACGCAGTCCGCTTCCGCGGCCGGGTGCTGGCCGACGAGGACGGCAGGCCCGCCCATATGGTCGGCTTCGTCTGGGACGCCACCGTCGAGCTCGTCAAGCGCCGCCGCGCCGACCGCGCCGCCACCGTCCGCGAGGAGCGCACGCTCTTCATCCGCGAGGCCGCCAAGGCCCTCTCGGAGGCGGTCACCACCGCCGATGTCGCCCGTGTCTTCACCGAGCTGCCGTTGCCGGGCATCCCGCCGGACGGGCTGATCCTGGCCGTACTGGAGAACGGCAGGATCCAGATCCTCGCCGCCTCCGGCTACGACGGTGACTCCCGTCCGCCGCACGACCACGTCCCGCTCGACGCCGACCATCCGGCGGCGCTCGCGCTGCGCACCCGCACGCCCGTCTTTCTGGCCAGCCAGCATGAGTACCGGCAGCGGTTCCCCGCCGCCTGGGCCCCCGTCGTCGGGCACCCCAAGCACGCCTGGGCCTTCCTGCCGCTGGTGGCCAGTGGCCGCCCGATCGGCGTCTGCCTGGTCAGCTTCGACGAGGACCACGCCCTCGACCACGAGGAGCGGACCCTGCTCACCACGCTGGGCGGCATGGTCGCCCAGTCCCTCGCCCGCGCCCGGCTCCACGACGCCGAGCACGAGCTGGCCGCGGGCCTGCAGCGGGTGCTGCTGCCGCGCCGGGTCCCGCCGGTGCCGGGCTTCGACAGCGCCGTCCGCTACCTCCCGGCCGGGACCGGCCTGCAGATCGGCGGCGACTGGTACGACGTCGTCCCGCTGCCCAGCGGCCACGTCGGCGTGGTCATCGGCGACGTGCAGGGCCACGACGTGCATGCGGCGGGCGTGATGGGTCAGCTCCGGATCGCGCTGCGCGCCTACGCGGCGGAGGGCCACCCGCCGGCCGCGGTGATGTCCCGCGCGTCACGCTTCCTGGCGGACCTGGACACCGGCCACTTCGCCACCTGCCTCTACGCCGAGGTCAACGTCGACTACGGCGTCGTCTACGCCGTCCGGGCGGGCCACCTCGACCCGCTGGTCCGTCGCGCCGACGGCAGTGCGACCGTGCAGCACATCGCGGGCGGCCTGCCGCTGGGCGTGGACCCCGAGCAGGGCTACCCGGTCACCCGCTTCGGCCTCGACCCCGGCGAGGTGCTGCTGCTCTGTACCGACGGCCTGGTCGAGACCCGCAGGATCGACCTCGACGAGGGTATGGAGCGCTTGCGGCGGGTGTTCGCCGCACGGGGCGCGGACCTCGGTGCGGGTCTGGACAAGGACCTCGGCGCGCTGGCCGACCGGATCGCCTGCGCGGCAGCGGACAGCCACGAGCGGGACGACGACATCGCCCTCCTGCTGCTCCGCTGGGAGGGCCCCGCGGACACCCGCGCCCGCCGGCAGCTGCGCCGCAGGATCGCCCAGGCCGACCTCGACCAGATCGCGGAGCTCCGCGCGGAGCTCCGCGACGCGGCGCGGCGGTGGGGCGTCGGCGACCTGTCCGACACGGTGGAACTGCTGACCTCGGAGCTGATCACCAACGCCCTCGTCCACACGGACCGCGACGCGATGCTGACGGCCCGTCTCTTCCACGACTCGGAGAGCGGGCGACTGCGCCTCCGGATCGAGGTGGAGGACGAGTCGGACCAGTGGCCCAAGCGCAGGACGCCTGGCGAGCAGGCGTCGTCCGGACGCGGGTTGATGCTGGTCGAGGCGCTGAGCGACGCCTGGGGCGTCGAGCCCAACGGCAGCGGTAAGCGGATGTGGTTCGAACTGCTGAGTGCGGAGCAGTAGTTGCAACCTCCAGGGGCAACTTCCCCACTGCCGAAGACGGACCGTACGCGCCAAGGACTTACCGTCAGCCGTAAAGCTTCTCCAGGTCCTTGAGCTTCTGCTCCAGCGAATCCCACGCGTTCGGGCGCTGCATGGTGACCGTGTCGTCCTCTGCGGTGAGGTCGTAGACCCCGCCGTTCCGGGCCTCGGGAGAGGCCACTATCGCGGGCTCCCCGGGGTTCGACTCCCGCAGCCCTGGCCTGGGCAACTGCGGGACCCGGCCGCGCGGCGCGCCGTTGTTGTTGCCGCTGCCGAGCGCGCGGAGCGGCTCGGCAGCGGCAGCCCCCCTGCGCGCGTCGCGTTCGCGGAGCTTCGTGCGGCGGTCCTCGCGGACCTCGTCGACGGCCTCGTCCAGGCTGCGGACGTTCTCCAGCAGCATCAGCGACCACGCCGCGTACGTCTCGCGCGGGGCGCGCACCCAGCGGACCACGCGGATCTGGGGGAGCGGGCGCGGCACCAGGCCCTGCTCGCGCAGCGCCGCCTTGCGGGTCTGCTTGAGGGCGCGGTCGAAGAGGATCGCCGCCGAGAGCGACATGCCCGCGAAGAACTGCGGTGCGCCGTTGTGGTCGATACCGCGCGGGGCGTGGACCCAGTTGAACCAGGCGGAGGCCGCCGCGAACATCCAGACCAGGCTGCGGGAACCGAGTGCCGCGTCGCCGTGGCTGGCCTCGCGGACCGCGAGCACCGAGCAGAACATGGCCGCGCCGTCCAGACCGAACGGGACCAGGTACTCCCAGCCGCCGGAGAGGCCGAGGTTCTGCACGCCGAAGCCGACCAGGCCGTGGAAGGAGAGCGCCCCGGCCACCGCCGCGCAGCAGAAGAGCAGCAGGTAGGACGCGGATCCGTAAACCGTCTCCTTGCGGAGCCGGCGTTCCTCGCTGCGTTCCCAGCTGTCCTCGGACTTGGCACGGCCGAGCCGGGACCGCAGCACCATCAGCAGCACCGCCACCAGCAGCAGCATGGCTGTGAGCGCGAGGAACCAGCCCAGCGCACTGTCGCTCATTCTCATCGTCGCCTCGTCTCCTCCCACCCCGGTAGGCGTCCGAGGCGGATCCATCCTTACGGAGCCCAAGAGTCGATCGTGTGGTTTTGGGACCGATACACCAGGACGAGTGACGATTGGCAACTGCCGTGTCTGATCGTGCTATTACCGCATTTCTCGACGGCGGGCTCAGTCGAAGGTGAGCCAGACCGGCGTGCCCGAGAAGGCCCGCACCAACCGCTGCGCCTGCGCGCGCAGTTGTGCAGCCTCCGCCGCCGGGGAGACCTCGGCGAGGGTGGCCAGCGCGGGCGCGATGCCGATGGCGAAGCCGGTCTCCTCGCGCAGCCGGAGCGACTCCGCATACCCGTGCCGGGCCCCGGCCGTGTTGCCGTCCTCCTGGGCGATCGCGGCCAGGTGCCGCCAGGTGTAGGAGAGCAGGTGCGCGTCCTGCTGCTGCTCCGCGCCGGCGTGGGCGCGGCGGTAGGCGGTGCGCGCGGAGGTGACGTCCTCCAGCAGGGCGTGGGCGATCAGGCCGCGGCGGAAGTCCAGCAGCGGCCGGGACGGGTCGTCCGGCGGCAGCAGCGCGGAGGAGCGGCCCAGCGCGGCCTTCGCCTCGTCCAGGCGGTCGTGGACCTTCAACAGCGTTGCGCCGTAGGCGAGGAAGCCACGGGCGCAGGCGGCCTCGGCCCGTTCGTGGTTGCTCCGGGCGACGGCCTCGGCGGCCCGCAGCGCGGCCTCCGCCTCGTCCCAGCCGTGTCCGGTGAAGAAGGCCGCCTCGATGAGCAGTTCGGCGCGCTGGATCGCGTCCGCGGGGCCGGTGCCGAGCAGGTCCGCCGCCGCCTCCCAGCAGCCGCGCGACCGCAGCAACCAGATCCGCTCGTCCGTGTCCCCACCCCCGCCGGTCGCCTGCTGATCACCTGTTGTCCGCCGGGCCGTACGCTGCTGGGTCGCTCGCCGTTCGGACAAGGACACGCCATCGCCCCTCACTGCGACCGTCGTCGATCGCCTTTGGTTGCCCTCGGTGACGGTCATTCAACACGCGGGCGGCGAGGCGCACCAGATCACGGGCGCGAGGAGTTGCGTACCAGTTCACGTGCGGCGGTGTTGACCGCCTGCGGCATGCCGGTGAGGTCCAGTTCGAAGAGCGCGACGAGCAACTGGTCGGCCCGGTTGCGGGCCTCCAGCGAGTACCCGGCCAGGGTGAACATGGCCGGCTGCAGCTCGTCCCCGTGGAGGGTGTTGAGCCAGAGGCACTCGACGGCGCGCAGGTCGGCCGGCTCGGTCCAGGTGTCCACCTGGGCCACGATGGTGGTGCCGAGCAGGCAGACGCCCTCGCGGTCCTGGGAGTCGGAGACCTCCAGCTCGCCGAAGCCGAGCCACTCCAGGTACCGGGCCGACGCCACCACGGCGTCGTCGGAGGTCCGCACCGGGTGCGGCAGGAACGGCTTCCGCGCCACCGCGCGCGGGTGCGGGCCGCCCTGCCCGGACTGGACCTGCGCGCCCAGCGACGGCGACGGCCGCCCCGGCGCGATCGGCGGCACCGGCGCCACGGGCGGCACCGCGCCGCTGACCGGCGTCGGCCGCCGCGCGGTGTCGACGGGCAGCCGCACGGTCGCGCCACAGTTGCACGTGAACTCGGGCTGCGGCCACTGCTCGGAGCGTCCGCAGGAGGGGCAGCGCATGCTCAGCCAGGAGTCCTCCCAGGAGCGGAACCGCACCTGGACCGGAACGCCGCCGCGCAGCAGCGGGATCTTCAACGCCGCCCCGCACGGGCACGGGAAGACGGGCGGCTCGTACGCGTGTTCCCGGCGGCAGGACGGACAGCGGACGGGCTTGGGTGTACCTGTCATGAGGGACCGTCCGTTTCGTTCGATGCGCCAACCGGGCGCCGTCACAACAGACTACGCACGGGACGCCGTGGGGGTTCCATGGTCGCCCATCCTCGGCGCGAGCGGAACGCGGAAGCTCGCCAGAATCACCTGACAACGTCATCCGGCATGTTCCAGGGCGCCCTTCGGCTCCGCTCGACCGCCGCGTCCACCACAGATTCGACCGCCGATTCGACCGGCGCTTCCACCCGGGCTTCAACCGCCGATGGCCGACATCGGGCGTGCCGGCTGCCGGAAGTCGGCGCTGTTGATCGCATGTCCCGGTCCCTTGCCCGCGACGCTGGCGCGCCAGGCGGCCTCGACCTCCGCGTCGTCGGCGCCGCCCCGCAGCAGCGCGCGCAGGTCGGACTCCTCGCTCGCGAAGAGGCAGTTGCGCAGCTGCCCGTCGGCGGTGAGCCGCACCCGGTCGCAGCCGCCGCAGAACGGGCGGGTGACGCTGGCGATCACGCCGACGACGGCGTCCGTGCCCTCGATCCGCCACTGCTCGGCGGGCGCGTTGGCGTCCCGGCCCGCGTCGGCGCGCGGCACCGGGCGCAGCGTGAAGACGCGCCCGAGCTCCTGCAGGATCTCGTCCGCGGTGACCATCCGCGCCCGGTCCCAGGCACCCTGCGCGTCCAGCGGCATCGACTCGATGAACCGGAGCCGGTAGCCGTTCTCGACCGCCCAGACGGCGAGGTCGGTGATCTCGTCGTCGTTGACGCCGCGCACCGGCACGGCGTTGACCTTGACCGGATCCAGCCCGGCCGCGTGGGCGGCGGCGAGGCCGTCGAGCACGTCGGCGAGCCGGTCGCGCCGGGTGATCTCACGGAACCGGTCCCGGCGCAGCGTGTCCAGACTGACGTTGACCCGGCTGAGGCCCGCGGCCTGCAGCGCGTGCGCCTGGCGGGCCAGCCCGATGCCGTTGGTGGTCAGCGACAGCTCCGGGGCGTCCGGCAGTGCGGTGAAGCGGCCCACCAACTCCGGCAGTCCGTGCCGCAGCAGCGGCTCGCCGCCGGTGAGACGCAGTGAGCGGATGCCGAGGCGGGACGTGGCGATCCGCACCAGCCGCAGCAGCTCGTCGTCGGTCAGCAGGTCCGGCTTGGGCAGCCAGTCCAGGCCCTCGGCGGGCATGCAGTAGGTGCAGCGCAGGTTGCAGCGGTCGGTCAGGGACACCCGCAGATCGGTGTGGACCCGGCCGAACCGGTCCAGCAGGGGTGCGGCATGGGTGGGGATCGTGCGCTGCATCGGCCCAGTAGAACCGCCGGACCGACCGCCGGTCCAGCGGGTGAAGCCCCGGTGAACGCCGCAGGTGCGCGAGCCCTCCTCGTACGATCATCCAAGCCCGCGCGGCGGTGCGGTTCGCCATGCTTGAGGCATGAGCTCCGGACTTCTCCTGGCGGCGGGCGGCGGTCGCCGCATGGGCAACCGACCCAAGGCGCTGTTGCCCTATCGGGGACGCCCGATGATCGAGCACGCACTGGGCGTGCTGCGGGCGGGCGGCTGCACCCGGCTCCGCGTCGTGCTGGGCGCGTCCGCGCAAGAGGTGTTGCGCACCGCGGAGTTGGGCGACGCGGAGGTCGTCCTCAATCCGGACTGGGCGTCAGGGATGGGTTCGTCGCTGCGGGCAGGCCTGGACGGCTTGGACAGCCTGGGCGGCATGGACGGCTTGGACTGCTTGGACGATGCGGGCATCGACGGGGTTCTGGTCGGCCTGGTCGACACCCCCGGCGTCACGGCGGAGGCGGTCCGCCGAGTCCTCGGCAGCGGCGCGGAGTTGGCCGCGGCGAGCTACGCGGGGGAGCGGGGCCACCCCGTCTACCTCGCCCGCCGCTTCTTCGCGGAGGCGCGGGAGGGCGCGGTCGGCGACGCGGGCGCGCGGCGGCTCCTGCGAGCCCATGCGGGGGAGTTGGTCCTCGTCGAGTGCGGCGACGTGGCAGCCCCGGACGATGTCGACACCCCGGAACAGTTCGCCGCACTCTCCCAGCGGGGCGCGGGGCTCTGAACCAGTGCAACGTCCCCGCGCCTGAAGGCTTGCTCAGCCGCTCGACATGAGCGCAGCGCCGAGGCGCGTAGCGATCTCCTTCATCTCCGGGATCAGCGCCCGCGCTCCCGCTCGGGATTCCAGGGCGCGCACCCGCGCCTCCGGGCCGGAGATGGAGAGGGCTGTCGGTGTCGGCGCGCCCGGGACGACGACGGCGATGCAACGCACGCCGATCTCCTGCTCCTGGTCGTCCACGGCATAGCCGTCCCGCCGGGCCTCCTCGAACTGGTCGAGCAGCGCCACCGGCGAGGTCACGGTGTGCACGGTGTGCGCGGCAAGCGGGCCGGTGCCGAGGACGGCGACGGCCTCGTGCTGGGGGAGCTGCGCCAGCAGCACCTTGCCGACGGCGGTGCAGTGCGGCTGCACCCTGCGGCCGACCTCGGTGAACATCCGCATCGAGTGCCGTGAGGGCACCTGGCCGACGTAGACGACCTCGCCCGCCTCCAGAACCGCCAGGTTCGCCGTCTCGCCGGTGGTCTCCATCAGCTCGCCCAGGAACGGCCGGGCCCAGCTGCCCAGCAGGCGACCCGCCGTCTCGCCGAGACGGATCAGGCGCGGGCCCAAGGTGTAGCGTCGAGCCGTGTCCTGACGGACGTACCCCTGCTGTACGAGCGTGCGGACCAGGCGGTGGATCGTGGGCATGGGCAGGCCCGAGGCCGTGGCCAGGTCGCTGAGCGTGCTGACGCCGCCGGCCTCGGCGAGCACTTCGAGCAGTTGGAAGGCGCGCTCGACCGACTGGACGCCGCCGGCGCGGTCGGCGGCGGTGGCACCCGGTGTGACCTGGGCGTCGAGCGGGGTGGATGACGTCACCACAACAGCCTTCCTGGCAGGGGGCGGCAAGCTAACTCAACAAAGTGTTGAATTTCTGTATCGCGGAAACTAGCCTCCACCTTACAGAAGCGAAGCGCACCGTCAGGGCGCTTTCGATCATCCGCATCTTCTGAGTCTGAACGAGGAGCCCGTGTCCATGGGTGCAGCACAGGAATCCGTCAGCGAACCTCCACTCGCCGGGGTCGAGGTCACCGGCCCGGACGTCGACCGTGGGGACGAGGTGCTGACCCCGGCCGCACTGGCCTTCGTGGCCGATCTGCACCGCCGTTTCAACCCCCGCCGCCGTGAGCTGCTGGCACTGCGGAAGGAGCGTCGCGCCCGGATCGCCGAGACCGGGACGCTCGGCTTCCTTCCGGAGACCGCGGGTGTCCGCGCCGCCGAGTGGCAGGTCGCCCCGGCGCCACGCGCGCTGAACGACCGCCGCGTCGAGATCACCGGTCCGACCGACCGGAAGATGGCGATCAACGCCCTCAACTCCGGTGCCAAGGTCTGGCTTGCCGACTTCGAGGACGCCACCTCGCCGAGCTGGCGCAATGTCGTCGAGGGCCAGATCAACCTCACCGACGCGCTCGCGCGGCAGATCAACTTCACCACTCCCGAGGGCAAGAGCTACGCGCTCAAGCCGGACGCCGAGCTGGCCACCATCGTGGTCCGCCCGCGTGGCTGGCACCTGGAGGAGGCCCACCTCACCGTCGACGGCGAGCCGGTGGCCGGCGCGTTCTTCGACTTCGGCCTGTACTTCTTCCGCAACGCCGCCCGACTGCTGGCCCGTGGCGAGCAGGACCCCAACTCCGGCCCGTACTTCTACCTGCCGAAGACCGAGAGCCACCTGGAGGCGCGCCTCTGGAACGACGTCTTCGCGCACGCCCAGGCGGCGCTCGGGATCCCGCGCGGCACCATCCGCGCGACCGTGCTGATCGAGACGATCACCGCCGCGTTCGAGATGGAGGAGATCCTCTACGAGCTGCGCGAGCACGCCGCCGGCCTCAACGCGGGCCGCTGGGACTACCTGTTCTCCATCGTCAAGAACTTCCGCGACGCCGGTGAGCGCTACGTTCTGCCGGACCGCAACAGCGTGGGCATGACCTCGCCGTTCATGCGCGCGTACACCCAGCTCCTGGTGCAGACGTGCCACCGGCGCGGTGCGCACGCCATCGGCGGCATGGCCGCCTTCATCCCCTCCCGCCGTGACCCCGAGGTCAACGCCGCCGCCCTGACGAAGGTCCAGGCGGACAAGGATCGTGAGGCCGCCAACGGCTTCGACGGCTCCTGGGTGGCCCACCCGGACCTGGTCCCGGTCTGCCGCACGGCGTTCGACGCGGTTCTGGGGGACGCGCCGAACCAGAAGCAGGTCGTGCCCGCGGGCGAGGTGACCGGCGCACAGCTGCTGGACATCGCGGCGGCGGGCGGCAGTTGCACCCGCGTCGGCCTGCACAACGCGGTCCAGGTCGGCATCCGCTACATCGAGGCGTGGCTGCGCGGTCTGGGCGCGGTGGCGATCTTCAACATGATGGAGGACGCCGCCACCGCCGAGATCTCCCGCTCGCAGATCTGGCAGTGGATCCACAACGACGTGGTGCTCGCCGACACCGACGAGAAGGTCACCGAGGAGCTGGTCCGTCAGCTCGTCGCCACCGAACTCGCAGAGCTCCGTGCCGAGTTGGGCGAGGGGACGTTCGCGGCCGGCCGCTGGGCCGACGCGGCGCGGCTCTTCGAGGAGGTCTCGCTCGCGGCCGACTTCGCGGACTTCCTCACGCTTCCGGGATACAGCCTGCTCTAGCCCTGCAGTAGGGGCCCAGCTGTAGTCCCGGTCAAGAACAGCGGCGTCTCGCGCATACCTGGGGAGGTCCTGCGCGAGGCGCCGCTTATATGCATGTCGTGAGACGGAAGCTCTCAGCGGCGCGGGTCGAGCACCAGCTTGCCCGTGGTGGCCCGGGAGCGGAGCGCCTCGTGCACCAGGCGCGCGTCCGACAGCGGGAAGGTGCCGCCGACCTGCGGCTTGAGCTCGCCCGTCGCGACCAGCCGCAGCAGCTCCGCCATCGGCTCCGCGTGCAGGTCGGCGCGGCCGAGCGCGTGCATCAGCCAGAAGCCCACGACCGCGCGCGAGCGGCCCATCAGCGCGGCCGGGCTCAGCGGCTCCGGGTCCTGACGGGACGCCAGGCCGTAGGTGACCAGTCGGCCGAACGGCGCCAGCGCGGCCAGCGAGGCGTCGAAGACCGGGCCGCCGGTCATCTCCAGCACGATGTCGACCTTCTGGCCGCCGTTGGCCTCGACCAGCCGCTCCTTGAGGCCCTCCGGGTCCGCGTCGAGCGCCTCGTCCGCGCCGAGGGAGAGGGCGAGTTCGCGCTTCTCCTTGGTCGACGCGGTCGCGATGATCCGGCCCGCACCGAAGCGGCGGGCCAGCTGGACGGCGAGCGAGCCGGTGCCTCCGGCCGCTGCGTGCACGACGACGGACTCGCCGGGCGCGATCCGCGCCGACGTACGCAGCAGGTTCCACGCCGTGAGGCCCTGGACGACCAGGGCGAGCGCGGCGGCGTCGGAGACCTCGTCCGGGACCTCGGTCGCCATCGGCGCCCAGGCGCAGGCGCGTTCGGCGTAGCCGCCGGTGGCGGTGAGCGCGACGACGCGGCGACCGTCCTGGTCCCGGCCGACGACCTCGCCGCCCGGGATCATCGGCAGCGTGCTGCGGGACAGGTAGGAGTCCTCCACGGCGTGGGTGTCCGCGTAGTTGACCCCGGAGCCGTCCACCTCGATCAGCAACTGCCCCGGCTGCGGCTCCGGATCGGGCACCTCGGCCAGGCGCAGGACCTCGGGGCCGCCGAACTCGGTGATCTGGATCGCCTTCATGTGCACAGACTCCCTACCTACCCGCAAGTAACTCAGTGGTGCCCAACATACTCGCTGGTATGTCGCGAGGGAACCGGTCTGTTGCCGAACCCGCTCACGGCAGCCCACAGCGGTCGAGCAGCTCGTGCAGCCTCGGTGCGGGCTGCGCCGGGTTGGCCGCGACACTCTCGGCGCTATCGGGCCGGTCGAGCAGGTCGACCAGCAGGTCCTGCGGCAGCAGCGGATTGGCGGCGAACTCGCGGCGCACCTGCTCGCTGCTGTCGTCGAGGAGGGCGAGCGGCGGCTTCGCCAGGGTGGGATCGGCGGCGGCGAGCGCACGCACCTCGGGGTCGGCGTGGTCCAGCAGGTGGGCCAGCCCGGTGCGCGGCAGCCGGGAGAGCGTGCGCAGGTAGGCGCGCAGGCGCGGCGCGGCGAGGAACGCCTCCAAGACGGTGGACGGCGGCGCGAGCGGATGGTTGCAGGCCAGCAGGATCCGCACGTCCGCGTCGGGGTCCTCAGCCAGGCGCGCGACGACGGCCTCCGGGAGCTGGTGACACGTCGCCGCGACCCGGCGGAGCAGCGGGTGCTCGGATCCGGCGCACGCCTCGTACCAGCTCGGGTCCGGTTCGAAGAACGCCTCGCCGACGTAGCCGACCTGCTCGGCCGAGTGACCGACGACCCGGTCGATGGCGTTCCGCTGCGGCCAGGTGCGCGGCAGCGGGTGTCGGGTCGCCCGGATCCGCACCGCCTCCTCCGGGTCGGCGGCGAGCTCGGCAAGCAGTGCGGGACCGAGATCGGCACGGGCCGCAACCCGCTCCCGCACCTCTGGGTTGGGACAGCGGGCCAGCCGGGCGACTGCGTCGGCGGGGGTGTGCGGGTTGTAGGCGAGCGCCCAAAGGTCCCGTCCCTCGGCGAGACACCGCTCGGCCACTGCGGGGGCGACGGCGTGGTTGGTGAGCAGCCACGACCGGTGGTGGCTGTTCTGCTCCCCGAGATCTGCCGCCATGGCGTCCGGGTCGAGCACGCGACTGTTCTCGTGTGCCGCCTGACGGACCGACGGATCGGGGTCCGCCAGCAGCGCCTCCCGCTGCTTCGGGGTGAGCCAGAGCCAGTGCCCGGTGGCGCGGGCGCGCAGCACGGGGTCCGGGTGGTCGGGCAGCCGACGGCGGAAGGCGTGCGGAATCTGCCCGGAGAACTCCAGGTCATCCCGGATCTCGTCGGCGGTCACCAGCCGGCTCGGGTCGTCGTTCCGCGCGGTGAGAAAGGTGATCAGCACGTCGTCCGGCAGCGGCTCGGCCGGTCCCAGGCGGGGGTGCGGCCCGGCGGCGAGGGATGCGCGGACCAGTGAGTCCAGGTCGTCGACCAGTCGGCCGCGCTGCGCAGCCGGAAGGTGCCGGTTGCGGGCCAGGGCCCGGCGCACGCCGCGGTCCCGGTGGACGACCGCCGCCTCGACGAAGTCCGCGGGCAGTGCGCGTTGCCCGCAGAGCAGGGGCCACACCTCGCGCGCTGCCGGGTCGAGCATCCTCAGCAGCACGTCCGTGGGAGCTGCGGGGTTGGCGGCGGCGCCGCGCAGCCAGAGCTCGGGGAGGGGGTTGGCAGGCGACACCGGCACATCATGACAAGTGATCGTTTCCCGCGCACTCGCGCATCCGGGCGATTTCCCGCAGGTGGGGCCCCTGGAGAACAGGCCCCGCACACGCCGGAGCCCCGGACCCTCGCCGTGGGTCCGGGGCTCCGGTCCTCCGCACGGCGAGCGTGCGGAGGAGCCCGGGCCGCGCACCGTCCCAGCGCGCGCCCGGAGTTCAGAGAGGTGGTGCCAGTTCAGAGGTGGTGCGAAGGGAGAGGCGACGCGGCCGGATCAGCCGCGCGAGGCGAGCTCCTTGGCCGCGTCGGCGCAGGCCTTGGCGATGCGGTCCTCGTTCACCCGGGTGAGCGTGCCGTTCTCGACGACCGGACGGCCGTTGACCAGCAGCAGGGAGAGCGGCGGCAGCGCGCCCATGACCAGCGCGGCGACCGGGTCGGCGATCGACGAGTGCATGATGCCGTCGACCTTCCACAGCGCCAGGTCGGCCAGCTTGCCGACCTCGACGGAGCCGATCTCGGCCTGGCGGCCCAGCACGCGGGCGCCGCCCATGGTGCCGAGGCGCAGCGTCTGGCGCGCGGTGAGCGCGTCGGGGCGGCCGTGGAGGCGGTTGATCAGCAGCGCGTTGCGCAGCTCGGTGCCGAGCTCGCCGGACTCGTTGGAGGCGGTGCCGTCGACGCCCAGGCCGACCGGTACGCCGGCCGCCAGCATGTCGGGGACGCGGGCGATGCCGGCCGCGAGACGGGCGTTGGAGGACGGGCAGTGCGCGACGCCGGTGCCGGTCTCGGCGAACTTCTTGATGTCGGAGTCGTTCATGTGGACGCAGTGCGCCATCCACACGTCCTCACCGAGCCAGCCGACCGACTCGAAGTAGTCGGTCGGGCCCATGCCGAACAGCTCCTTGCAGAACTGCTCCTCCTCGGCCGTCTCCGAGCCGTGGGTGTGCAGTCGGACGCCCTTGCGTCGGGCCAGCTCGGCGGCCTCCTTCATCAGCTCCGTGGTCACCGAGAACGGCGAGCAGGGGGCGATGGCGACGTGCAGCATCGAGCCGAAGGAGGCGTCGTGCCACTTGTCTACGGCCGCCTCGGAGGCGATCAGGATCTCCTCGGTCTTCTCCACCGCGTGGTCCGGCGGCAGGCCGCCGTCGCTCTTGCCGCGGGACATCGAGCCGCGCAGCGCGGTGAGGCGCATGCCGAGCTCGGCGACGCCCTCGATCGAGGCGCCGAGGATGTCACCGCCGTCCTGCGGGAACACGTAGTGGTGGTCCGAGGCGGTGGTACAGCCGGACTTGAGCAGCGCGGCGGCCGAACCCTGGGTGGCGGCGTGGACGAGCTTGGCGTCGATCCGCGACCAGGTCGGGTAGAGCGCGACCAGCCAGTCGAACAGGATGTTGTCCTGGGCGAGGCCGCGGGTGATCCACTGGTAGAAGTGGTGGTGCGTGTTGACCAGACCGGGGGTGACCAGGTGCCCCTCGGCGTTGATCCGGCGGACGACGTTGTCGAGCCATGCGGGGGCGGGGCCCTCGCCCACGGACTCGATCACGTTGTCGGCGATCACGACGTGGCCACGCGTGTACTCGGTGTCCAGCGCGTCCACGGTGGCGATCGCGGCGTTCTCGATGACGATGCGCTCGACCTGGCGGCCTGCGGTGGGATCGGTCATCTGTGGTGCTCCTCGGCGGCTTCGGGAGGCGCAGGGGCGTGGCTTCTCGGTGCCGCTGCCCGCTGCGCTCTCGCCCTTGGAAGGGATACCGCCGTCGGGTGGTGCTGCCCAGGGCGGGACGGCGGGAGAATCCCTGGGGTCGAGCTCTTCGGTTGTCGGGAGGGTCAGGCCACCGGGATGACCGGGGTGACGCCCTCGCGGTGCACGGAGCCCTCGATGAGACCGTACATCCGGTCTGCAGCGTAGTAGACCTCGTTGTCGTTCTCCATACCGAACGGGTCCAGATCCACGAGGAAGTGGTGCTTGTTCGGCAGCTCGAGGCGGACCTCGTCGACCTCGGAGCGGTTGTTCAGCACCCGGGTGCCCATGGAGTACAGGGTCTGCTGCAGCGAGTACGAGTAGGTCTCCGCGAAGGCCTCCAGCATGTGCTTGCGCACCTGCGCGTAGGAGCGGTCCCAGTTGGGCTCCGCCTCGTTGTCGACGCCGGTGAAGCCGAACTTCCAGCGCGCGGTGACCTGGGTGGCCAGGATCCGGTCGTACGCCTCCTTGAGGGTGGTGTACTCGTCCTTGATGTAGCCCCAGAACTCCGAGTTGGTGGAGTTCATCACGACCAGGTCCTTCAGACCGGAGATGATCTGGAAGCCGGTGCCGTCGTAGACGATCTCGGAGGTGCGGACCTCGGTGTTGCGGCGGACGAAGGAGTGGCCGACCTCCTGGCTGCCGATGAACCGGGCGTTGTTGTCCGGGATCGCGATGCGGTCCCAGACGTACTCCTCGACGCGGATCCGGGCGCGGTGGATCGACGGGGTGTCGTCCACGAAGTGGCGGGCCAGGAGTATGCCGAAGTTCTCCGGCGACTGGATGCCGAACTTCTTGGCGTAGGCGAACACGGTGTTCTTGGTCGTGTCCGTGGGCAGGCAGTTCGCGTTCGAGCCGGTCAGGTGGACGTCGTCCAGGTCGCCGGAGAGGGCGACGGAGACGTTCAGGTCCCGGATCTCGTGGCGGTTGCCGTTGCGGGTGATCCGTACGACGCGGTTCTCCGCCTTGCCGTACTGGTTCTGGCCGAGCACGTGGGCCATGGTTTTAGCTCCCTCGGTAGACGGAGTACCCGAACGGATTGAGCAGCAGGGGTACGTGGTAGTGGGCTTGGGCCGGGTCGACGTCGAAGACGATGACGACCTCGGGGAAGAAGGCGCCGGCGGTGGTGAACCGGAGACGCAGCACGGTGCCGGAGGTGAGATCCGGGACCGGAAGGTCCTTGCAGCGGCCGTCGGCGTCGGTGGTGGAGGCCCCGAGGGCCTTCCACGCGCCGTCGACCTGCTGGGCCAGCTCGACCGGGACGCCCTGCGCGGGCTTCCCGGAGCTGGTGTCCAGCACATGGGTGGAGATGGAGGTCATGTCGTCCTCACGGGATGGCCTGGGCGGTGGTGGCCGGTGACAGCCGGGAGCGGCGGCGTCGGGCCGCACGGCCCTGGACCGCCGGGGGTGGCGGACCGTCAGCTCTCGTCGAGCAGGCGGTCGATGCGAATGTCGTTGATCTTGCCGAGCTCGCCCCGGACGATCTCCCGCTCGGTGTCGGGGTCGTTCGGGAAGCGCTCGCCCAGCGCCGCGAGCATGGTCTCGGCGGTGCGACCGGTGGCGCAGATCAGGAAGACGTGGCCGAACTTCTCCTCGTAGGAGGCGTTCGCGGCCGCAAGGGAGTCCAGCAGCTCCTGCTGGGCGCCCTGGACGCCGGCCTGCTCGCGCTCGGAGGTGGCGTCGCCCTGCTTGGGCGTGCCGATCCGGGCGTGGCCGGCCATGGCGTCGTGCAGGTCGCCCGCTCCCAGGGCGGCCATCGCGTTGGCGTTGGCGCTGTGGAAGGCGACCCGGTCACGGAAGGGTCGGGAAAGCCGGACCAGCTTGGCCCAGGTGGGGCTGGAGCAGATCTCCAGCAGCAGAGCGTCCAGCTCGCCGTCCTCGGCCGCGTTGAAGCGGTCGAGGGAGGTTGGTGCCGGGGTGGCGGGTTGGGTCACTCGGGACCTCCAAAAGTGGGTGCCACGAGAAACGTAGGAGCCGCCACCCCTGATCGTCAACAGTTTGTTGAATAAAACCGCCGGGCTGTCGCCCGAAGGGACGTCTCGCGGGGTCCGCGCCCTGCACCGCCCCGGCTCAGTCCTGCTTTCCGTTCGTCTGCTGGCGGTTGAGGTAGTTGTAGACGGTGAACCGGCTGACGCCGAGTGCCGCCGCCACCGTCTCCACGCCGTGCCGGACCGTGAACGCGCCGCGCTCCTCCAGTAGGGCGACCACGCGCTGCTTGCCTGCCCGGTCCAGCTCGGTCAGCTCGCCGCCGCCGAACTGACGCTTGACGTCCGCCAGCAGCCGGTCGAGCGCACTCTCCAGGCCGGGCAGGCGCACCGCCACGGCGGGAGAACCCTCCCACTCCAGCAGCACGTCGTCGGGGCGCGCCTCGGCGACCTCGAACGCGCTGCCGCCCACTGCGTCGAGCAGTGGCTTGATGGCTATCGCCAGCGGGTGCTGCTCTCCGTTCATCCCGCTCCCTCCCCGCTGTCCGTGGAATCCGTCGGGGTCGTCGGGGCGTCCGCAAGCGGCTCGCCGTTCTCGGCAAGAACGCTCACCTGGAGCGAGATCCGGGTGGCCCCGTGGGCCAGGGTCTCGCGCACCAGGCGGTCGATCGCCTCGAGCGTCTGCTCGCGCTCGCCCTCGGCACTGGTGCCGAACGGGCCGACCTCGACGCTGAGCCCGGCGTCGTCGACCACGCGCCGGGCTGTCTTCGCATGTTCCGGAAAGCCGTCCAGCTCGAACGGCTCGGTCGTGAACTCCACCTTCAATCGCACGCCCGAAGCGTATCCGCGAAACGCGAGTTGCGGACCATCCCCTTGACAAAGTGTTGAAGGCTCGTGGCATAGTTTCGTCAAGCAGAAAATATCTTCCGCATAGTGGAATCAGCGGAACTCGTGAACTCGTGGAACCTGGTGATGGCATGACCGCCACTGCGCAGAGCTGGCTGAGCCAGCGCTGGACCGTGAACCTCTCGATCCTCTTCACTGAGCTGCCGCTGGTGGAGCGTCCCGCCGCGGCCAAGGCCGCCGGTTTCGACGCCGCCGAACTGTGGTGGACCCTCGACGGCCCCACCCCGCCTCAGGCCGACCTCGACGCCCTGCGCTCCGCGTTCGTGGACGCCGGCGTCCAGCTGACCGGCCTCAACTTCGACGCCGGCAACATGGCCGGCGGTGACAAGGGCCTGCTGTCGCGTCCCGCCGACTCGCAGCAGTTCCGCGACAACATCGCGGTGGCGGTCGGCCTGGCCGACTCCCTCGGCTGCAAGGCGCTCAACGCGCTCTACGGCAACCGCGTGGACGACGTACCGGTGAGCGTCCAGGACGAACTCGCCCTGGAGAACCTCGCGCTGGCTGCGCAGGCCGCGCACGGCATCGGCGCGGTCCTGCTGGTCGAGGCGCTGAACGCGCCGGAGGCGCCGCAGTACGGGCTGCTGTCGTCGAAGGACGCCGTCGCGGTGGTGGACGCGGTCAACAAGGCCACCGGCCTCGGGAACACGAAGTTCCTCTGCGACCTGTACCACCTGGCGCGCAACGGCGAGGACCTCGCCGCGGTGATCGCGGACTACGCGGACCGCATCGGCCACGTACAGATCGCCGATGTGCCGGGCCGCAACTACCCGGGTTCGGGTGAGCTCGACTTCCCCGGCCTTCTGGGCCAGTTGGACGCCGTTGGTTACGAAGGCTACATCGGCCTGGAGTACAAGCCCGTTGCGGGCGTGGCCTCGGCCGACTCCTTCGAGTGGCTTCCGCGCGAGCTGCGCCGCAGCGCTCGCTGACTTTGCCGGCCGCGCGGCAACCCAGGCGCGGCGCACCACACGACTTGCACCTTCCCCCCGGAGGAGAACTCCAATGAGCACCACCTCGCGCCGGATCGCCTTCATCGGCCTCGGCATCATGGGCAGCCCGATGGCCGCCAACCTCGTCAAGGCCGGCCACAGCGTCACCGGGTACAACCTGGTCCAGGCGCCGATCGACAAGCTGATCGCCGACGGCGGCAAGGGCGCGGCCTCCATCGCCGAGGCCGTCAAGGACGCCGAGATCGTCATCACGATGGTCCCGGCCGACCCGCAGGTCGAGGCCGTGTACTTCGGTGAGGACGGCGTGCTCGACAACGCCGCCGCCGGTGCGCTCCTCATCGACATGTCCTCGGTGACCCCGCAGATCTCGCAGCGCGTCGCCGCCGCCGCCAAGGAGAAGGGCCTGCGTTCCATCGACGCCCCCGTCTCCGGTGGCGAGGCCGGTGCCATCGAGGGCGTGCTCTCGATCATGGTCGGTGGCGAGCGCGCCGACTTCGACGAGGCCGAGCCCGTCCTGAAGGTGCTGGGCACCACCGTCGCCCTGGTCGGCCCGTCCGGCTCCGGCCAGACCGTCAAGGTCGCCAACCAGCTGATCGTCGCCGTCAACATCCAGGCGTGCGCCGAGGCCGTGGTCTTCCTGGAGAAGTCCGGCGTGGACCTCGAGGTCGCCCTCGACGTGCTCAACGGCGGCCTGGCCGGCTCGACCGTGCTGACCCGCAAGAAGAACAACTTCCTGAAGCGCGACTTCGCGCCGGGCTTCCGCCTCGACCTGCACCACAAGGACATGGGCAACCTGCTGTCCGCCGCGCGTGCCGTCGAGGTCCCGCTGCCCACCGCGGCGCTGGTCGCCGACTTCATCACCGCGATGCGCAACGCCGGCGACGGCGGGCTGGACCACTCCGCCCTGCTGCGCAACCTGGAGCGCCTGTCCGGAAAGGTCAAGTGACATGGCACGGATGACCGCGGCCGAGGCCGCCGTTGAGATCCTCAAGCGTGAGGGCGCGACCAACCTGTTCGGCCTGCCCGGCGCTGCGATCAACCCCTTCTACTCCGCGATGCGCAAGCGCGGCGGCCTGCACCACACGCTGGCCCGCCACGTCGAGGGCGCGTCCCACATGGCCGAGGGCTACACCCGGGCCGAGGCCGGCAACATCGGTGTCTGCATCGGGACTTCGGGCCCGGCCGGGACCGACATGATCACCGGTCTCTACTCCGCCAGCGCGGACTCGATCCCGATCCTCTGCATCACCGGCCAGGCCCCCGTGGCCAAGCTGCACAAGGAGGACTTCCAGGCGGTCGACATCGCGTCCATCGCGAAGCCGCTGACGAAGATGGCCGTCACCGTGCTGGAGCCGGCCCAGGTGCCGGGTGCCTTCCAGCAGGCCTTCCACCTGATGCGCTCCGGTCGTCCCGGCCCGGTCCTGATCGACCTGCCGATCGACGTGCAGATGGCGGAGATCGAGTTCGACATCGACACCTACGAGCCGCTGCCGGTCTACAAGCCGTCCGCGACCCGTGCCCAGGTGGAGAAGGCGCTCGACCTGCTCCAGGCGAGCGAGCGTCCGCTGATCGTCGCCGGTGGCGGCATCATCAACGCCGACGCGGCCGACCTGCTGGTCGAGTTCGCCGAGCTGACCGGCGTCCCGGTCGTCCCGACCCTGATGGGCTGGGGCACCATTCCGGACGACCACCCGCTCACCGCGGGCATGGTCGGCCTGCAGACCTCGCACCGCTACGGCAATGCGACGCTGCTGGAGTCGGACTTCGTGATCGGCATCGGCAACCGCTGGGCCAACCGCCACACCGGCAACACCGACATCTACACGGCCGGTCGCAAGATCGTCCACGTCGACATCGAGCCGACCCAGATCGGGCGCGTCTTCGCCCCCGACTACGGCATCGTCTCGGACGCCAAGGCCGCCCTGGAGCTGTTCGTCCAGGTCGCCCGGGAGCGCAAGGCGGCGTCGCTGCTCAAGGACTACAGCACCTGGGCCGCGTCCTGCCAGGAGCGCAAGGCGACGCTGCTGCGCAAGACCCACTTCGACAACGTGCCGGTCAAGCCGCAGCGTGTCTACGAGGAGATGAACAAGGCGTTCGGGCGCGACGCCCGCTACGTCACCACCATCGGCCTCTCGCAGATCCAGGCCGCGCAGATGCTCCACGTCTACAAGGAGCGGCACTGGATCAACGCCGGTCAGGCGGGCCCGCTGGGCTGGACCGTCCCGGCCGCGCTCGGTGTCGCCACCGCGGTGCCGGACGAGACCGTCGTCGCGCTCTCGGGTGACTACGACTTCCAGTTCATGATCGAAGAGCTGGCGGTCGGGGCGCAGTTCAACATCGGCTACGTCCACGTGGTCGTGAACAACGCCTACCTGGGCCTGATCCGTCAGGCGCAGCGCAACTTCGACATGGACTACTGCGTCCAGCTGTCCTTCGACAACATCAACGCTCCCGAGGTCAACGGCTACGGCGTGGACCACGTCAAGGTCGCCGAGGGCCTGGGCTGCAAGGCGATCCGGGTCTTCGAGCCCGGCGAGATCGCCGGCGCCCTGGAGCAGGCGAAGAAGCTGGTCGCCGAGTTCAAGGTCCCGGTCATCGTCGAGGTCATCCTGGAGCGGGTCACCAACGTCTCCATGTCCGGTGCCGACATCGACAAGGTCAACGAGTTCGAGGAGCTCGCGACCGAGCCCGGCGACGCGCCCACCGCTCTTCTCGGCGGCTGACGCGCGGTTCTAGTCTCCTCCCGGCGGCGTGATCCATCCGGTCGTGCCCGCGCCGCCGGGAGGTACTCCTCAATGAACACCGAACACGAAGGTGAGGCTGTCATGACGCAGAACCACACGACCCGAGGACAGGGCCACGTGGTGATCGCGCCCGACAAGTTCAAGGGCAGCCTCACCGGGTCCGAGGCGGCGGAGCACATCGCCGCCGGCGTGCGGCGCGCCCGTCCGGACGTCGAGGTGCGCACGCTGCCCGTCGCCGACGGCGGCGAGGGAACGGTCCTGGCGGCGGTCGCGGCGGGTTTCACCGCTGTGCCGACGCTGGTCTCCGGTCCCACCGGCGAGCAGGTCGAGGCGGTCTTCGCGGTCCAGGAGACGACCGCGGTGATCGAGGCGGCCCAGGCCAGCGGCCTGCAGCTGCTCCCTGGCGGGGTCAAGGCCCCGCTCACAGCGGGCAGTTACGGCACCGGCCAACTGATCCGCCGGGCCATCGACCTCGGCTGTACGAAGATCGTGCTCGGGCTGGGCGGCGTCGCCTGCACCGACGGCGGCGCGGGCCTGGCCCAGGCGCTCGGCGTGCGGCTGCTGGACGCCACCGGCCAGGAGCTGCCGCCCGGGGGAGCGGCACTGGCCCGCCTGGACTCGGTCGACCCGGGTCCGCTGGCGGACACTCTCTCCGGCGTCGAGTTCGTCGTCGCCAGCGATGTCGACAACCCCCTCCTCGGGGAGCGCGGCGCGCCCGCGGTCTACGGACCGCAGAAGGGCGCGACGCCGGACGACGTCGCCGAGCTCGACGCTGCACTGGCCCACTGGGCCGACCATGTCGCGAAGCTGACCGGCTCCGACCTGCGGGACGCGCCCGGCGCGGGCGCCGCGGGCGGCCTCGGCTTCGGCGCGCTGGCCCTCTTGGGGGCCTCTCTACGGCCCGGGATCGCGCTTCTGCTCGATCTCCTGGGCTTCGACCGGGCGGTGCGGGGAGCCCGCCTGGTCGTGACCGGCGAAGGTTGCCTGGACGTGCAGACCCTGCACGGAAAGGCGCCCGCCGGGGTCGCCGAGGCGGCGACCGGGGCGGGAGTCCCGGTCGCAGCCGTGGCCGGCCTGCTGGAGCTCAGTGAGGAACAGTGGCGCGCCGCGGGGTTTGTCGCTGCCCTTTCGCTCTCCGAGCTGGCCGGCCCCGGCGGTGACAGTCTCACCCGCGCCGCGGAACTGGCGGAGCTGGCTGGGGAGCGGCTCGCCGTCCAGCTCCTCGGCGCGGGCTGAGACGACCGCCCCTTCGGGGCATATTTCGCAGACTTTTCGTTGCACTGCCTCAGGGGCGCGAGGAACTGCGCGGCAAGCCATCCTGGGTGGTGAGTCGCCGTGCGAGCAGGACCATCCGCACTCGATGGTCGCTCGCGCAGTTCCTCGCGCCCCTGATGGATCCGTAGGTTCGCCCGAATCCGTCCGGAAACAACCCTTCAACAACTCGTTGAAAGAAACCGTTGACGTTTTGTTGAAGGCGACCATAGGCTCACGGCAACCCAATCAGGAGGCCCAAGTTGACCACGGTGTTCCGTTCCCGACACGTCGTCCTGCCGGACGGCGAGAACGCCGCCGACGTCGTCGTCAGCGAGGGACGGATCGTCGAGGTCCTGGCCCACGGTGCAGCCGCTGAAGGCCTGGGCGAGATCGTGGACCTGGGCGACGTCGCCCTCCTCCCGGGTCTCGTCGACACCCACGTGCACGTCAACGAGCCCGGCCGCACCGAGTGGGAAGGCTTCGCCACCGCGACCCGGGCCGCCGCGGCCGGTGGGGTGACGACGATCGTCGACATGCCGCTCAACTCGATCCCGCCGACCACGACGGTCGCGGGCCTCGAGGCGAAGCGCAAGGCCACCGACGGTCAGCTCTACGTCGACACCGGCCTGTGGGGCGGCGCCCTCCCGGACAACACCGGCGACCTGGCCGCGCTGCACGAGGCCGGCGTCTTCGGGTTCAAGAGCTTCCTCGCCCCCTCCGGAGTGGACGAGTTCCCGCACCTCAACGCCGGGCAGCTGGAAGCGGCCCTCGCCGAGCAGGCGCGGCTCGGGGCGCTGGCGATCATCCACGCCGAGGACCCGCGGATCCTCGACGCCGCCCCGCAGACGCCCGGCCCGCAGTACGCGGACTTCCTCGCCTCCCGGCCGGACGACGCCGAGACCGTCGCGGTGAGCGGTCTGCTCGCCGCCGCCAAGCGCACCGGCGCCCGCATCCACATCCTGCACGTGTCGTCCGCCGCCGTTCTGCCGCTCCTGCGCGCCGCCCGCGCCGAGGGCGTACAGGTGACCGCAGAAACGTGCCCGCATTACCTCACCCTGGCCGCCGAGCAGGTCCCGGCCGGTGACACCGCCTTCAAGTGCTGTCCGCCGATCCGCAGCGAGTCCAACCGCGACCAGCTGTGGGAGGCGCTCGCCGCAGGCGAGTTCGTCGGGATCGTCTCCGACCACTCGCCCTCCACGCCGGACCTCAAGCACCTGCCGCCCTTCGGCGGCGACGGCGACTTCGCCGCCGCCTGGGGCGGCATCGCCTCGCTGCAGCTGGGCCTCCCGGCGATCTGGACCGAAGCGCGCCGCCGCGGGCACAGCCTCGCCGACGTCGTCCGCTGGATGTCCGCCGGAACCGCGGCCTTCGTCGGCCTGACGACCAAGGGCGCGATCGCCCCCGGCATGGACGCCGACCTGGTGGCCTTCGACCCCGACGGCGAGTTCACCGTCGACCCGGCCGGACTGCACCACCGCAACCCCGTGACCCCTTACGCAGGCCGTTCGCTTTCCGGCGTCGTGCGCACCACCTGGCTCCGCGGTGAGCCGGTGGACGTCGCCGGCACCCCGACCGGCCGACTGCTGAACCGAGGAGAAGCATGACCGACATTCAGAGCCCCGCCTCTTTCACCGAGTTGGTCAACCTCGCGGCGCGGTCGCTGGGCGCGGGCGTGGTCGCCGCCAACGACGAGCTGTTCGCCGAGCGCGAGAACCTGATCGTCGCGAAGCCGGCCGAGTTCCGCCCGCACACCTTCGGCCACAAGGGCCAGATCATGGACGGCTGGGAGACCCGCCGCCGTCGCGGCATGAGCGCCGACCAGACGCACCCGACCGACGACGACCACGACTGGGCGATCGTCCGCCTGGGCGCCGCCGGCGTGATCCGCGGCGTGATCGTCGACACCGCGCACTTCACCGGCAACTACCCGGAGACCGCCTCGGTCGAGGCCGCCTCCGTGCCGGGCAACCCCTCGCCGGAGGAGCTCGCCGCCGCCGAGTGGACCGAGATCGTGCCGCGCACCGCGCTCAAGGGCGACACCGCCCACGAGTTCGCGGTCTCCGTCGAGCAGCGCTTCACCCACGTCCGCCTCAACATCTGGCCCGACGGCGGCGTGGCCCGCCTCCGGGTCCACGGCGAGGTCGTCGCCGACCCGCGCGACCTGGCCGGGCTCACCTTCGACCTGGCCGCCCAGGAGTTCGGCGGTGTCGCCACCGGCGCGTCCGACCGCTACTTCTCCTCCCCGCACAACCTCAACTCCCTCGGCCGCGCGGCCGTGATGGGCGAGGGCTGGGAGACCCGGCGCCGTCGCAACAAGGACAACGACTGGGTCGAGCTCGACCTGGTCAGCGAGGGCGAGGTGCTCGGCGTCGAGATCGACACCACCCACTTCGTCGGCAACTGCCCCGGCTGGGCCTCGATTTCGGGCAAGGACGCCGCCACCGGCGAGTGGGTCGAGCTGCTGCCGCGCACCCGGCTGCAGCCCGACACCCGCCACCAGGTCCGCGTCGAGCCGCGTACGGCCGTGACCGCCGCCCGCCTCGACGTCTACCCCGACGGCGGCGTGGCCCGGCTCCGGCTCACCGGTCGGCTGACCGAGGCCGGTCGTGCCGCGCAAGCGTTGCGCTGGCTCAACCTTCTGTCCGCCACCGAGGCCGAGCAGGCCCTCACCGCGGCGGGCCTCACCACCGGCGAGGCGCAGGCGCTCACCGCCGCGCGTCCGCTGGCCACCGCCGAGGCCGTGCGCGCAGCCGAGTCCGCGCTGCAGCCGGCCGACACCCCCGACGGCGCGGAGAGCTCCCGTCGCCGGGCCTCGATCTGGCGGCTGCTGGGCGTTTGACGACGGCCCGCCCAGCAGCCCGCCGCTCACTTCCCCGTACGTTTCCACCTGCGAAGACACCCGTCTGAGCCGATCCGGAGTACCTCCATGTCGAAAATCCTGACCACCGAGTCCGGCGCCCCGGTCGCCGACAACCAGAACTCCGCCCAGGCCGGCATAGGCGGCCCGCTGCTGATCCAGGACCAGCAGCTGATCGAGAAGCTCGCGCGCTTCAACCGCGAGCGCATCCCGGAGCGCATCGTCCACGCCCGCGGCTCCGGCGCGCACGGCTATTTCGAGGTCACCGACGACGTCACCCCCTTCACCAAGGCGGCGTTCCTCAACACGGTCGGCAAGCGCACCGACGTGTTCCTGCGCTTCTCGACGGTGGCCGGCAACCTCGGTGCGGCCGACGCGGTGCGCGACCCGCGCGGCTTCGCGCTGAAGTTCTACACCGAGCAGGGCAACTACGACCTGGTCGGCAACAACACCCCGGTGTTCTTCATCAAGGACCCGATCAAGTTCCCCGACTTCATCCACTCGCAGAAGCGCGACCCCTTCACGGGCGCCGGCGAGGCCGACAACGTCTGGGACTACTGGTCCTACTCGCCCGAGTCGCTGCACCAGGTCACCTGGCTCTTCGGTGACCGCGGCATCCCGGCCTCCTACCGTCACATGAACGGCTACGGCTCCCACACCTACCAGTGGGTGGCCGAGGACGGCAGCGCCTACTGGGTGAAGTACCACTTCAAGACCAACCAGGGCATCCGCTGCCTGGACGCCGACCAGGCCGCCGAGCTGGCGGGCCAGGACCCGGACAGCCACCAGCGCGACCTGCACCAGGCCATCGAGCGCGGCATCTTCCCGACCTGGACCGTCTACGTCCAGCTGATGCCGGTGGCCGAGGCGGCCGAGTACCGCTTCAACCCGTTCGACCTGACCAAGGTCTGGCCGCACAGCGACTACCCGCTGCAGCGCGTCGGCCGCCTGGTGCTCAACCGCAACCCGGAGAACGTCTTCGCCGAGGTCGAGCAGGCCGCCTTCTCGCCGAACAACTTCGTCCCCGGCATCGGCGCGTCCCCGGACAAGATGCTCCAGGGCCGTCTCTTCGCCTACGCCGACGCGCACCGCTACCGTCTGGGCGTCAACCACACCCAGCTGGCGATCAACGCGCCGAAGGCGACCGAGGCGCACAACTACGGCCGTGACGGCTACGCCGCGGTCAACACCGGTGGCCGGGCCAAGAACTACGAGCCGAACTCGTACGACGGCCCGCGTCAGACCGACGCGCCGCTCGCCGCTCCGACCGCCGTCTCCGGCTGGACCGGCACCCACGTCGCCCCGCAGCACGCCAAGGACGACGACTTCTTCCAGGCCGGTGAGCTCTACCGGCTGATGTCGAAGGGCGAGCAGGACCGCCTGATCGCCAACCTGGCCGGTTCGATCGGCTCGGTCACCCGCGACGACGTGGTCGAGCGCGTGCTGCCGTTCTTCCACGCCGCCGACGCCGACTACGGCCGTCGTCTGGAGGCCGCTGTCAAGGCGATCCGTCAGGCCGACGAGGTCTGATCCAGGCCTGATCCAGGCCGAGTACCACAGGTAACGCAGGGTTGGTCACCCTCCGCGCGCGCCGTCACCGGTTCCGGTGGCGGCGCGCGCGTCTTGGTAGAAGAGTGTGCGCGGAGGGGGGATTGACGCTTCCAGAGGAGAAGCATGTCCACGATCAGCGCACCCTACGCACCTGGCACGCCCTGTTGGATCGACCTCATGGCCAAGGACCAGCAGGCCGCACTCGACTTCTACAAGGACGTCTTCGGCTGGGGCGGTGAGCCCGGGCCGGCCGAGTTCGGCGGCTACGCCGTCATGGACCTGGGCGGACGCCCGGTCTGCGGCATCGGCCCGGCGATGGCCCCCGAGGGCGCGCCCGAGCCGCCCCACGTCTGGACCACCTACCTGGCCAGTGACGACGCCGATGCCACCGCCGCGAAGGTCAAGGCGGCCCACGGCACGCTGATCGCCGAGCCGATGGACGTCGGCAGCCTCGGCCGGATGATGATCGCGGTCGACCCGACCGGCGCGGTCTTCGGCGTCTGGCAGCACAAGGAGTTCTTCGGCGCCGTCGCGGTCAACGAGCCGGGCTCGCTCGTCTGGAACGAGTGCAACACCCGTGACGTCCCGGCCGCCGCGGCCTTCTACCAGGCGGCGCTCGGCATCAAGGCCGTGCCCATGAAGGAGATGGCCGGCTACTTCGGCCTGGAAGTCGACGGCAAGGTCGTCGGCGGCATGCAGGACATGGGCGCCAACTTCCCGGCCGAGGTCCCGCCGCACTGGATGGCGTGGTTCGCGGTCGACGACACCGACGCGACGGTCGACGCGGCCGTCAAGCGTGGGGCGAACGTCGTCGTCCCCCCGACTGACGTTCCGCCCGGGCGGATGGCGGGCATCCAGGACCCCTGGGGCGCCGTGTTCTGTGTGCTGAAGCAGCCCGATCCGACGTCCTGACCTGGATCAAGCCCGGCGTACCGGGTGTTGCGGCCGGGTTGTCGCCACCACGGCCGGGGGTCGGTACGAACCGGATTCGAACACCGCACAACCCATGCTCACCGGACCGGCTGACGGCTAGTCTGGTGAGCATGGCTGCGCACAACCACTCCCCTCGGAGCTCGGTCGAACGTGCCCTGCGGCTGCTGGAGGCGGTGGACCGCCGGGGGTTCGGCGCGAGCGCCTCCGAACTGGCCGAGGAGGTCCAGCTCTCCGTCGAGCACGCCCGTCGGCTGCTCCGCTCGCTGGTACGCGAGGGCTACCTGGAACGCCTCGACGACGGCGCGTACGTGCTGGGCGGCGCGCTGGCGATGCTCGGCCAGGCCAACCGGGAGCAGCTGGTCCAGTCCCGGCTGGTGGCCAAACTCGCCTCGCTCCGTGACGAACTGGGCGCGGCGGTCTACTTCTCCCGCTACGCCGACGGCGAGGTCTCCGTGCAGGCCGTGGTGGACGGGCCAATGACGCCCAGCGTCCACGAGTGGGTCGACTTCCGCGCCAGCGGCCACGCCAGCGCGATCGGCAAGTGCCTGCTCTCGCAGCTGGACCACGACTCCCGGCGCGACCACCTCACCCGGCATCCGGCGGCGCGCTTCACCTCGCGCACCACCGTCGACACCGGCGTGCTGCTCCAACGCCTGGACCGCCACCCGGTCACCATGCCGATGCTGGACCTGCAGGAGTACGCCATCGGCACGGTCTGCGCGGCCGTCGCGGTCACCGCGGGGAACGCGGTCGGCTGCCTGGCCTTCTCCCTGCCGGTGGAGGAGGCCTACCGCCTCAGGGAGGCAGCGGAGACCCTCTCCGCCAAGGCCGCGCCGGTGCTGCTGGCGCTCACCGTGTGAGCTCGTCGATGCCGAGGTCGTAGCCGGTCACGTTGCGGGCCTGGCGGTGCAGTGCGGCGATCACCTCGGCGCGGCTGCGTCGCCCGGCCAGCACGTCCATCTGGTAGCCGTCCTCCATCGCCACGAAGTCCGCCGCCAGCAGCCGCGGCGGATCGGTGAGCGTGAAGTGGCCCTGCGCCTGGCCCACGGCCAGAACCGTTGCGTAGACAGTGATCTGACGCTCGGTCAAAGTGCTGTCCAGGGCGGCGGCTTTGGCGTCGCGCAGGCAGCGTGGCCAGAACTCGAAGAGCAGCCGGGTCAGCGTGTCGTCCGGGCCGCTGGCCACGCCGTGCTCGATGCAGGCGCGCAGCTGGTCCCTGGCGTCCTCGAACCGCTCCGCGGCCTGCTCGCGCTCGCTGCTGAACCGGTCGATCGCCTGTTGGTAGGTCTGCTGGACCAGCGCGTCGAGGTCGCCGTAGTAGAGCACGGCCGCCGGGGTGACGCCGGCCTCCTCGGCGATGTCGCGCAGTCGCAGGCCCTCCAGTCCGCGCGCGACCAGGGCCCGCTGCACGGCCTCGCCCAGCTGGGCGCGCCGCGCCTGCTTGCCCGCCTTCTCCTTGGCCGCCACGGTCGCTCCTCAGGTCCTCGGCGTGCTTGATCTCTTAAATCCTCTTTCAATCATAGTGGCCTATCCCTTGACCTGGACTGGTTCAGTCTCTTAAATCTGCGTTTAACAAACGCACTGCACGATCACCCGGGAGGCGACCATGAGAACGCAGCCGATGGCAGGGGACATCGAGGAGAGAGATCCAGGCCCAAGCCCGGCGCGCGAGGGCAAGGGGCTGCGGGAGGGGAGCGTCGGGTTGCTCGCGGCGGTCGCGCTCGGGCTGGCCTCGGTCGCGCCCGCCTACAGCATCGCCGTGACGCTCGGGTTCGTGACCGTGGTTGTCGGCCATCTCGCTCCTGCCGCACTGCTGCTGGGGTTCGTGCCGATCCTGCTGACCGCCTTCGCCTTCCGTGAGCTGAACAAGGAGATGCCCGACTGCGGCACCACCTTCGTGTGGACGACGCGTGCCTTCGGGCCGTGGACCGGCTGGCTCACCGGCGGCTGGGTGGTCCAGGCGGCCACGCTGATCGCCATGGCTGCGCTCGCCCAGGTCGGGGCCGGATACCTGCTGAACGTGGTCGGGCTGGGCGCGCTGGCCGCCAACCAGTTCGCCGTCACGGTGACGGCGCTGCTGCTGCTCGGCATGGTCACCGCGGTCGGCTACCGCGGCGTCCAGATCGCCGCCTCGGTCCAGTACGTGCTGCTGGCGCTGCAGTTGGTCGCGCTGCTCGGCTTCGGCGCGGTCGCGCTGCTGCGGCACGGAGCGGCGACGCCGTCATTCGGCTGGCTCAACCCCTTCGGCTTCGGCGGCTTCGGGCCGTTCGCGGAGGCGGTGCTGCTCTGCCTCTTCATTTACTGGGGCTGGGACGCGCTGATCACGGTCAACGAGGAGACCAAGGACAGCGACAAGGTCCCCGGACAGGCCGTGCTGATCTCCACCTTCGTCCTGCTCGGCACCTACCTCTTCACCGCGGTCGCCGCCATCGCCTACGCGGGCACCGGCACCACCGGGACCGGCCTCGGCAACCCCGCCAACGCCTCCGACATCCTGGCCACGCTCGGCCCGCCGGTGCTGGGCACGGCGCTGGCCACGGTGATGCAGCTGGCCGTCGCCGTCTCGGCCGTCTCCGCGCTGCTCACCTGCGTCGTCGGCAGCTCACGCACCACGCTGTCGATGGCCTCCCACGGGGCGCTGCCGGGCGTGTTCGCCCGGATCCACCCGCGCCACCGGACGCCCGGCTTCGGCACCGTCTTCTTCGGCGTCACCGCCGGGGCGCTGCTGGTGCTGCTGTCGGCGGTCTCCAGCCGGTTCCTGGGCGACGCGATCCTCTCCATCGGCCTGCTGATCGCCTGCTACTACGGCGTCACCGCGCTGGCGTGCGTCTGGCACTTCCGGCGGCAGCTGCGGAACTCCCCGCGTGACCTGCTGCTGAAGGGCGTCATGCCGCTGCTGGGCGGCCTGTTGATGCTGGCCGCCTTCGCGCGCAGCGCGCACGACATGTACAGCCCGACCTACGGCAGCACCTCGTTCCACGGGATCGGCGGCGTCTTCCTGCTCGGTGTCGGCTCGATCGTGCTGGGCGTGCCGGTGATGCTGCTGGTCCGCACCCGCTTCCGCCCCTTCTTCCGCGGCGGCCGCACCTCCGTCGCCGAACTGACCGTCAGCGACGAGTAGTTCCGGTAGTCCCACAGAACCGAGCAGTCGCACAGAACTGAGCAGTCCCACAGAACCGAGGAGCACCACCCATGCGCACTCTGGCCGTTGCCGCCGTGCAGACCACTCCCGTCCCTTACGACCCCGAGGCGAGCTGGCAGCGCTGCGCCGGCCAGGTGCGGACCGTGCAGGAGCTCTTCCCGCACGTCGAGCTGGTCGTCGTCCCCGAACTGCTGCTCAGCGCGGAGGGGCCGCTGCTGGAGCCCGCGCCCGCCGACTGGATGGAGCGGGTCGCGGAGCCGATCCCCGGACCGCTCACCGACCGCCTTGCGGCGCTGGCCCGGGAGACCGGCCTCTGGCTCGTCCCCGGAACCGTCTTCGAGCGGGCGGCGGACGGGCGTGTCCACAACACCGCGCTGGCGGTCGCGCCGACCGGGGAGATCGCCGCCCGGTACCGCAAGGTCTTCCCCTGGCAGCCGTACGAGAAGGCTGCGCCGGGCGAGGAGTTCACCGTCTTCGAGATCCCCGGCAAGGGCCGGATCGGCCTGGCCATCTGCTACGACGGCTCGTTCCCCGAGACCGTCCGCCAACTCGCCTGGCTCGGCGCGGAGGTGGTGATCCAGCCGACGCTGACCACCACCCGGGACCGGGAGCTGGAACTGGTCTGCGCCCGCGCCAACGCCTGGACCAACCAGGTCTACGTGGTCAACGTCAACGCCGCCGACCCGGCGGGCGTCGGCGCCAGCGCGATCGTCGACCCCGAGGGCGTGGTCCGCCAGCAGGCGGGCCCGGGCGAGGAGGTCCTGGTCGAGGTGCTCGACCTGGACGCCGTCACCCGGGTCCGCCGCTACGGATCCAACGGCCTCAACCGGCCCTGGAGCCAGCTGGCCCGCTACGGCTCGGCCGTTCGGCTGCCCATGTACGGGGGGAGTTTCCGTATCCCGGAGTGGGCGGAGCAGACAGCTGACTAGCCGTCAGCCACAGCCGCTCACCCGGTCCTGGGTGACGTATCCGTGCGCCGCGCGGATCACGTGCTCGTAGCAGGCGCCGGTGTCGGTGGTGCCGATCCAGTGTTCGGAGTCGGTGCCGTCGGCCGCCGTCGTCACGCCGTTGGTGCGGGCCAGCACGCCGGTCGCGTCCACCGTGTCGTCGGTGGCGGCCAGCTGCTGCCAGTGGTCGCCCTGGAGGACGCTGTCGTCCAGCACCCGGCCCTGGTGGACCGTGGCCGACAGGGAGTAGTTGTTCCCGTCGGTGTAGAGCGGGACGTCCGAGTCGACCGTGATCGGGTACGACCAGGCGTGCCGGGTGGCCGTGGCGTGGCCGTGCTCGGGAGCGGTGGTCACCGTGGTGGCGCCGTACTCCTGCTGGTCGACGAGCTGCAGCTGGCCGCCCTGGGAGACGGCGTCGGTGTTGAGGTACCCGGCGTGCTGCGACACCGTCGTCGTCACCCGGCCCGCCGAGGTGGCGAGCCACCCGGAGGTGGACCAGTCACGCGTGGCGCTGACGCGGACGTTCACCGTGTCGCCGGTACCCGGCGTCTCCGTGGTGGCCACCGACGGGGTCAGGGACAGGGTGTCCGTCGTCAGCGCGCCGTAGGTCTGCGCGGCGTGGTGATCCGTCGTCAGGAACAGCGTGCTGTCGACGGTCCAGCCGTCCGCCGCGCCGTAGGGCGTGATGGTGAAGGTGTGCGGCTTGCCGTCGACCAGCAGCCCCGCGAAGGGCGTCAGGTCGATGTCGTAGGCCTGCGTGACGAACTGGTCGATCGCCGGGATCGGCCGCCACAGCGTCGGCACGATGCCGCCGGAGTAGACGACCGGGTACGGCTGCGCCAGCCCCGCCGGGCGTCCGTCGACCGACACCTGCACCTCGCGGTACGGGCCGCCGCCGCAGAGGTAGTTCGGGTACTTGGCGGCCAGGTCGTTCGGCACCGAGTCGAACCACTGCTCGTCGCAGCCGCCGCCGCGGGCGTAGACCTCCATGTCGACGCCGGTCAGGTTGCGCGGCAGGGTGACCGTCTTCGACGAGGACTGTCCGGGGTTGAGGTAGGTCCACCCGGCGTCGGTGGTCGAGGCGGAGAGCGGCAGCACCTGGTCGGCGGTGTGCGCGGGCGGGTACCGGTGGTCGGCCTGGTAGTACGTCAGCGTCAACGTCATGTGGTAGACGCCGGTGTAGGTGCTGTTGACCACGTTGCCGAGCGAGACCGCGATGGGCTGCGGGGTGCGCAGCAGCGGGATGAACTGCGTGACGTCCTTCTGCAGACTCCAGCTGATCCCGGCCGCCGTCGGCTCCGGCGTGCTGGTGCGCAGCACCTCGGCGCCGCCGATCCACACGCCCGCCAGCCGGTCGTACTGCCGCCCCTGCACGCTGCCGGACCAGGTGAGCACCACCTTGTTCCACGGCCCCGGGCAGTCGGCCGGCGGGGTCACCGTTCCCGACCAGGCGGGGGAGGAGATGGTGTTCCCGAAGTCGTTCTGCATCTCGGTCACGGTGCAGTGGTGCGTGTCCGGTTGGCTCACCGGCGGCAGTGCGGTGACCGGGTTCTGATAGTTGGTCTCGATCTGCCCCGCGTCGGCATGGGCCGTTCCCGTGCCGAGCAGGGCAGCACACAGCAGGGCAGCTGTTCCGAGCACGCCCGCGATGCGCATACACTCGCCTCCCGTCGATCTTGACTGGGTGGTACGGGTGGGACCTTGCACCGTTGGCGGTGCGCGCACAAGAGGGCGTGGCAGATGAGCTGGTGGGACGGCGTCACGGTGACGGAGCCCAGCACGGACGGCAGCGCGGCGGCCGTGCACCTCCGGCAGTCCGGAGCCCAGCGCCTGTACTCGATGGGCTTTCTGGCCCTCTGCTTCTCGCCGGGGATCGTGCTGCAGCTGAGCCACGGTGAGCCGCCGCTGGCCCTGTACGCGCTCATACCGGCGTTCCTCGCCCTGGGGACGGCGAACCGCTACGGCGCGGAGCTCACCCGGCAGGCCCTGGTGATGCGCGGACTGCGCACCCGGGAGATCCCCTGGACGTCCATCCGGGCCATCACCGTGCGACGGCAGTTGGGCGTGAAGCGGGTGACGCTCTGGCTGGTCGACGGATCCGCCCACAACCTGCGGGAGCCGATCGGCGGCTTCCCCCGTGACCCGAACTTCGACCGCAAGCTGCACACCCTCCTCGTCTGGTGGACGCAGCGGCGCGGCTGGTGAGCACACCAGCCGCGCCGGGGTCGAGCAGGGAGGGCGCTCAGCCCATCTCCTCCAGGGACTTGCCCTTGGTCTCGTGGACGAACTTCAGCACGAACGGGATCGACAGCAGCGCGAAGGCCGCGTAGATCACGTACGTCCCCGTCAGGTTCCAGCCCGAGAGGCTCGGGAAGCTGGCGGTGATGGCCCAGTTGGCGATCCACTGGGCCGCAGCCGCGACGCCCAGGGCAGCCGCACGGATGTGGTTGGGGAACATCTCGCCCAGCATCACCCAGACCACCACGCCCCACGACATCGCAAAGAAGAAGACGAAGGCGTGCGCCGCGATGAGTGCCACCACGCCCTGCGTGTGCGGCAGCGTGCCGCCGTGCAGGGCGGAGAAGGCCCAGGCTTCGAAGGCCAGCGAGACCGTCATGCCCACCGAGCCGATCAGGGCCAGCGGCTTGCGACCGATCCGGTCGACCAGGACGATCGCCACGACCGTGCCGATGATGTTGATGATCGACGTGGTGAACGAGTAGAAGAACGACGAGCTCGGGTCGACGCCGACCGACTGCCACAGCGTCGAGCTGTAGTAGAAGGCCACGTTGATGCCGACCAACTGCTGGAAGACCGAGAGCCCGATGCCCACCCAGACGATCGGCAGCAGGCCGAACCGGCCGCCGAGCAGGTCCTTGAAGGTGGACCGGTGTTCGCTGCGCATCGCCTCGTCGATCTCGGCGACGCGGGCGTCCGGGTCGGTGCTGTTGCCCTCGACCTCGGCGATGACCGCCTTGGCGCGGTCGATCCGGCCCGCGGAGATCAGGAAGCGCGGCGACTCGGGGATCGCGAAGGACAGCAGGCCGTAGAGGACGGCCGGGACCACCATCACGCCGAGCATGACCTGCCACGCCTCGACGCCGAGCAGGTGTCCGCGCTGGTTGCCGTGCGCGGCCTGCAGGATGCCCCAGTTGACGAGCTGGGATATCGCGATGCCGATGACGATGGCGGCCTGCTGGAACGAGCCGAGCCGGCCGCGGTACGCGGGCGGGGCCACCTCGGCGATGTAGGCGGGGCCGATCACCGAGGCCATGCCGATGCCGATGCCGCCCAGGGTCCGCCACAGGACCAGGTCCCAGAGCGCGAAGGGCAGCGCCGAGCCGATGGCGCTGACGGTGAAGAGTGCGGCGGCGATCTGCATGACCCGGATCCGGCCCAGCCGGTCGGCCATCCGTCCGGCCAGCGCGGCGCCGATGGCGCTGCCGATCAGCGCGACCG
Organism: Streptacidiphilus sp. MAP5-3; assembly: GCF_041262505.1. Lineage (NCBI taxonomy): Bacteria > Bacillati > Actinomycetota > Actinomycetes > Kitasatosporales > Streptomycetaceae > Streptacidiphilus > Streptacidiphilus sp. MAP5-3. Next base: position 1,733 of record NZ_JBGCCL010000045.1, on the reverse strand, counting down.
CCACGACCTGGGCCAGCTCGGCGGACCCGACCTGGTACTTGTGCTGGATCGCGGTCACGGCCCCGTTGATCACGGAGCTGTCGTAGCCGAAGAGAAAGCCGCCCATGGCGGCGGCAGCGGTGATGAAGACGACGTGGCCCAGGTTGTCGGCCGCTGCTCCGGCCGGCCGCCTGGACCCGGTGGTGGTGGTCACGTTGCGCTCCAGACGCCCGGCTTCGTTACCGGACTCGAAGGATAAGTTCAACGCGACAGAGGTTATTCCTTGAGTTTGTGAAGTCAAATCCGGACAGTTCTTGGTGGATCCGACCGGCTCTGTGTTCAGTTCTTGAAGACAAGAGGGAAGCGCGAGAAGAAGGCGCGGGAGCGGGGCCGGTCAGGCTATCCGGCGCGGCTCCGCCAGCTTCGCGCTGCGCAGGTCGTGGTGGATCGGGCCGTCGTGCGCGCTGAGCGGCAGGCAGCCGCCGCCGCGGCGGTGGGCGACGATCTCGGCGGCGACTGCGACGGCGGTCTCCTCCGGGGTGCGCGCCCCCAGGTCCAGGCCGATGGGGGAGCGGAGCCGGTTCAGCTCCACCTCGGTCAGACCGATCTCGCGCAGCCGCTCCAGCCGGTCGCCGTGGGTGCGGCGCGAGCCCATCGCACCGACGAAGCCGAGCGGCATCCGCAGCGCCCGCTCCAGCAGCGGCACGTCGAACTTGGCGTCATGGGTCAGCACGCACAGCGCGGTTCGGGAGTCCAGCCGACCCGCCTCCGCCTCCGCGTCCAGGTAGCGGTGCGGCCAGTCGACCACCACGCGGTCGGCCTCGGGGAAGCGGCGCTCGGTCGCGAAGACCGGGCGGGCGTCGCAGACGGTCACGTCGTAGCCGAGGAACTTGCCCATCCTGGCGACCGCTCCGGCGAAGTCGATGGCACCGAAGACGATCATGCGCGGCGCGGGCACGTAGGACTCGACGAAGAAGACAGCGGCCTCGCTCGCGCCCGGATCGCACGGGCGGCCGTCCAGCGCCAGCGTCAGCCGTCCGGTGCGGCCCGCGTCCAGCATCGCGCGGGCGTGCACGACGGCGGCGTTCTCCAACTCCGCGGCACCCGCCAACTCCCCTGCGTCGAGGGAGCCGTGGTGCGCGTCGCCGGTGACGGCGAGGGTCCGGCCCAGCAGCCCGTCCGGGCCGCTGACGCAGCGGACCAGGGCCACCGGCGTGCCGGCGTGGACGTAGGCGATGCCCGCGTCCATACCCTCCGAGGTGCCGGGGACGACCGGCTGGACGAAGACGTCGATGATCCCGCCGCAGGTCAGGCCGACCGCGAAGGCGTCCTCGTCGCTGTAGCCGAAGGTCTGCAGTACCGGAGCGCCGGTGGCCAGCGCCTCCTGGCACAGCTCGTACACCGCGCCCTCGACGCAGCCGCCGGAGACCGAGCCGACCGCCTCGCCGTCCGCGTCCACGGCCAACGCGGCGCCCGGGTCGCGCGGCGCGCTCCCGGAGACCGAGACGACGGTGGCCACGGCGAAGGGACGTCCCGCGTGGTGCCAGGCGGCGAGATGCTCGGCGATGTCCTGCATGGGAGGCGCTCCTTCGGTCGACTGGATGTCGGATGGACAGGGGAGGAACGGGTGGTGCCGGGGGGGGGGCGCGCGGGGGGGGGGGGCGCCCCCCCCCGGGGGGGGGGGGGGCGCGGGGGGGCCCCCCCCCCCCCGGGGGGGGGTCCGGATCGGCCAGCCGCCCCCCGCCCCGCACACA
>NZ_JBGCCL010000044.1:0-40735 GCF_041262505.1 Streptacidiphilus sp. MAP5-3 | reverse complement strand
GCCAGTTCGCGCAGGGCGGTGAGGTTGCCGACGCGGAAGTAGTTGGAGAGGGCGGCGTCGACCTTCTCGGCGGTGTAGACGTTGCCGTGGGCCATGCGTCGGCGCAGGCCCTCGGGGGCCATGTCGACCAGCTCGATCTGGTCGGCGCGGCGCACCACTTCGTCCGGGACGGTCTCCCGCTGCGGCACCCCCGTGATCTTCTGGACCACGTCGTTGAGCGACTCGAGATGCTGCACGTTGACCGTGGTCAGCACGTCGATGCCGGCGTCCAGCAACTCCTGCACGTCCTGCCAGCGCTTGGCGTGCCGACCGCCGGGGATGTTGGTGTGGGCGAGCTCGTCGACGAGCGCCACCTGCGGGCAGCGGGCGATCACGGCGTCCGTGTCCATCTCGGCGAACCGGCCGCCGCGGTAGTCGCGCTCCAGCCGCGGCATCACGTCGAGGCCCTGCACGAGGGACTCGGTGTGCCGGCGTTTGTGGCTCTCGACGAACGCGACGACCACGTCCTGACCACGCTGGGAACGGCGGTGCGCCTCGTCCAGCATCTTGTAGGTCTTGCCCACGCCGGGCGCCGAGCCGAGGAAGACCTTCAGCCTTCCCCTACCGGTGCCGGTGGTTACCGCCATTGTCGCCGCGCCTCCTTCGCCGCCCGCTCGACGACTGCCGGTGCCTGACCTGTTCCGCAGGGACCCGTGGATCCGCTGACCGACCGCCGTGCGGTCGGTCAGCAGATCACCGGATCGGTGCGGAACAGGATCTGTGGATCAACCGAGCTGGTTCAGGGCCAGGTTGAGCTGGAGAACGTCGACGCGGGGCTCACCCAGGAAGCCCAGCGTACGGTCCTGGGTGTACTTCTTGACGAGCGCCTCGACCTGGGCGGCCGAGACACCGCGCGCCTTGGCGACCCGGTTGACCTGGATGGCCGCGTCCGCAGGGCTGATGTCCGGGTCGAGACCCGAACCGGACGAGGTGATCGCGTCCGCCGGGACCTGGCTCTCCGGAACGCCGTCGAACTTCGCGATCGCCGCCTTGAGCTGCGTGTAGGTCGCGGCCAGACCGGCGTCGTTGGTGCCCTTGTTGGTGGCGCCGGACGCGGTCGGGTCGTAGCCGAGCGCGCCGGCCGCCGACGGACGGGACTGGAAGTACTTCGGGTCCGGCGTCTGGGACTTGCCGTCCTTGGAGAGGACGGTGAAGTTCTGGCCGATCAGCGAGGAGCCGACGACCTGTCCCTTCGAGTCCTTCACCAGCGAGCCGTTGGCCTGCTTGGAGAAGGCCGCCTGGGACACCCCGGTGATCACCAGGGGGTAGAGCAGGCCGCAGAGCACCGTGAACAGGAGCAGGATCCGCAGGCCCGTGAGGTGGTTCCGCACCGAGGTGGGAAGGGGCTTAGCCATGAAAGGTCACTTCACTCGAGTCGGGACTGCTCAGTGCAGGCCGGGGATGAACTGGACGACCAGGTCGATCAGCTTGATGCCGACGAACGGCAGGATCAGGCCGCCGACGCCGTAGATCCCCAGGTTGCGGCGGAGCAGCGACTGGGACGAGGACGGCTTGTACGTCACGCCACGCAGCGCGAGCGGGATCAGGCCGATGATGATCAGCGCGTTGAAGATGATCGCCGAGGTGATCGCCGACATCGGGCTGTGCAGGTGCATGATGTTGAGCTTGTTCAGCCCCGGATAGACCACCGCGAACATGGCCGGGATGATCGCGAAGTACTTCGCGACGTCGTTGGCGATGGAGAAGGTGGTCAGCGCACCGCGGGTGATCAGGAGCTGCTTGCCGATCTCGACGATCTCGATCAGCTTGGTCGGGTTGGAGTCCAGGTCCACCATGTTCCCGGCCTCCTTGGCGGCCGAGGTGCCGGTGTTCATGGCCACGCCGACGTCCGCCTGCGCGAGCGCGGGAGCGTCGTTGGTGCCGTCACCGGTCATGGCGACCAGACGGCCGCCCTCCTGCTCCTTCTTGATCAGGGCCATCTTGTCCTCGGGAGTCGCCTCCGCGAGGAAGTCGTCCACGCCCGCCTCCTCGGCGATCGCGGCGGCCGTCAGCGGGTTGTCACCCGTGATCATGACCGTCTTGATGCCCATGGCGCGCATCTCCGCGAAGCGCTCCTTGATGCCGGGCTTGACGACGTCCTTCAGGTAGATCACACCGAGGACACGAGCGGGCTCGGAGCCCTGCTTCTCCGCGACCACCAGCGGCGTACCACCGAGGTTGGAGATCCGCTCCACGGCGACGTCCAGCTCGTTGCTGGTCCGGCCACCGTGCTCCAGCACCCACGAGGCCACGGCCGCGGCCGCGCCCTTGCGGATGGACTCGCCGTCGACGTCGACGCCGGACATCCGGGTCTGAGCCGTGAACTCGATCCACTCCGCGTGGGCCAACTCGCCCTGCGCACGCTCGCGCAGACCGTACTTCTCCTTGGCCAGCACCACGATGGATCGGCCCTCGGGCGTCTCGTCCGCGAGGGAGGAGAGCTGCGCGGCACTGGCCAGCGCCTGCTGGTCCACGTCGCCGACGGTCACGAACTCGGCGGCCTGGCGGTTGCCGAAGGTGATGGTGCCGGTCTTGTCCAGCAGCAGCGTGGAGACGTCACCGGCGGCCTCGACGGCGCGACCGGACATCGCCAGCACGTTGCGCTGCACCAGCCGGTCCATACCGGCGATGCCGATCGCGGAGAGCAGCGCACCGATCGTCGTCGGGATCAGCGCGACCAGCAGCGACACCAGCACGACGATCGTCTGCGGCGCACCGGCGTACTTCGCCATCGGCTGCAACGTGACAACTGCCAGCAGGAAGACGATGGTCAGCGACGCCAGCAGGATGTTCAGGGCGATCTCGTTCGGCGTCTTCTGCCGAGCGGCGCCCTCGACCAGCGCGATCATCCGGTCGATGAAGGTCTTGCCCGGCTCCGACGTGATCTTCACGACGACCCGGTCCGATAGCACCTTCGTACCACCGGTCACCGCGGAGCGGTCACCGCCCGACTCACGGATGACCGGAGCCGACTCACCCGTGATCGCCGACTCGTCCACCGAGGCGACACCCTCGACCACGTCACCGTCACCGGGAATGACCTGACCGGCCTCGACCAGCACGTGGTCGCCGAGGCGCAGCTCGGTGGCCGCGACCTCCTCCTCGCGCACCTCGGACGCGGGCGTGCCCGGCGTCCAGTCGCCGACGACGCGGCGGGCGACGGTGTCGGTCTTGGTCTTGCGCAGGGTGTCGGCCTGCGCCTTGCCACGGCCCTCGGCGACGGCCTCGGCCAGGTTGGCGAAGACGACGGTCAGCCAGAGCCAGACGGTGATCACCCAGGCGAAGACGCTGGGCTTCTCGATTGCGGACAGCGTGGTGAGCAGCGAGCCCACCTCGACGACGAACATGACCGGGTTCTTGAACATCACCCGCGGGTCGAGCTTCTTGCACGCGTCCGGGAACGACTTGAGCAGCTGCTTGGGGTCAAGCAGGCCTCCGCCGATGCGGCGTTCGGTCTCCGCGACCGGCGCGGCTGCCGCGTCGGCCACAGCCGTCGGCTGGATCTCTTCCTGGGTAGTGGGTGTGGACATCAGTGGAGGCCTTCCGCGAGCGGCCCGAGCGCCAGGGCCGGGAAGTAGGTGAGCCCGACGACGATCAGGATCACGCCGGACAACATGCCGACGAAGAGCGGGCTGTGGGTCTTGAGGGTGCCGGTCGACTCCGGCACGTGCTGCTGCTTGGCCAGCGAACCGGCGAGCGCCAGCACGAACACCATCGGCAGGAACCGGCCGAAGACCATGGCGAGGCCCAGGGCCTCCTGCCAGTGCGTGCTGGTGACGGTCAGTCCGGCGAAGGCCGAGCCGTTGTTGTTGGCGGCCGAGGTGAACGCGTAGAGGACCTCGGAGAAGCCGTGCGGGCCGGTGTTGTTCATACCGCCGCCGTGACCGGCCTTCAGCGACATCGCCACGCCGGTGCCGACCAGCACGATGGCCGGGGTCGCCAGGATGTAGAGCGAGGCGAACTTCATCTCGCGGGCGCCGAGCTTCTTGCCCAGGTACTCCGGCGTGCGGCCGACCATCAGACCCGCGACGAAGACCGTCACGATCGCCAGCACCAGGATGCCGTAGAGGCCCGAGCCGGTACCGCCGGGCGCGATCTCACCGAACATCATGTTCAGGATCGTCACGCCACCACCGAGCGGCGTCAGCGAGTCGTGCGCGGCGTTGACCGCACCGGTCGAGGTCAGCGTGGTCGAGGCGGCGAACAGCGAGCTGCCCGGGATGCCGAAGCGGACTTCCTTGCCCTCCATCGCCGCACCGGCGATGTGGGCGGCGATGCCCGAGTGCTGGTTCTCGAAGAACGTGATCAGCGCGGCGGACGCGGCCCAGTACAGGCCCATGACCGAGACGATCGCGTAGCCCTGCTTCTGCGACTTCACCATCGTGCCGAAGGTGCGGCACAGCGCGAACGAGATCACCAGCAGGAGGTAGATCTCCACCAGGTTGCTGAACGGGTTCGGGTTCTCGAACGGGTGGGCCGAGTTGGCGTTGTAGAAGCCGCCGCCGTTGGTGCCCAGCTCCTTGATGGCCTCCTGCGAGGCCACCGGACCGCCCGGGATCGACTGCGCGGTACCGCTCAGCGTGTGGACGATCTGCGCGGCGTGCAGGTTCTCCACCACACCGCTCGCGACCAGCACGATCGCGAAGACGACCGAGATCGGCAGCAGCACGCGGAGCACGATGCGGGTCAGGTCGACCCAGAAGTTGCCCAGCACGTCCGACTTCTCGCGGGTGAAGCCCCGGATCAGCGCGGCGACGACGGCGATGCCGACGGCGGCCGAGAGGAAGTTCTGGACCGCGAGGCCGCCCATCTGCACCAGGTGGCCCATGGTCGACTCACCCGAGTACGACTGCCAGTTGGTGTTGGTGACGAAGGAGATCGCGGTGTTCCACGCCATCGCCGGCGAGACCGCCGGGAAGCCCAGCGAGAGCCACAGGTGCTCCTGCAGCCGCTGGAACGCGTAGAGGAAGAGGACGGAGACGGCGGAGAACGCGAGCACCGAGCGCAGATAGGACGCCCAGGTCTGCTCCGCGTCGCCGTCGACGCCGATCAGTTTGTAGATGCCGCGCTCGATCCGCAGATGCTTGCGAGTGGTGAGCACGTAGGCCAGGTAGTCGCCGAGCGGCCGGTAGGAGAGAGCCAGTGCGGCGACGAGCGCGAGGGCTTGCAGGAAGCCGGCGAGGGTCGGGTTCATCGGTTAGAACTTCTCCGGACGGATCAGGGCCGCGACAAGGTAGGCGATAAGGGCGATCGACACGACCAGCCCGATGATGTTGTCGGCGTTCACAGCCGCTCGACCCCCTTGACGATCAGGGCGAGGATCACGAACACCGCGACCGTCAGCCCTACGAAGAGCACGTCGGACATGTGGATGCACCTACTGACGCGAGATCTGTTCCGCCGGACGGATGACGCGGCGACCCGACCCAGGTAAGCGCACGTATGTGCGGCGTCAGGGAGCCTTAATGCCTCCCTTGCGGCCGTCCGTACTTCCCATACGGCTTCTTTACGCCGAGGCGTCCGCTTCGTGACCTTCGACCGACTCGACTGTTACGTCCGTCGATCCTTAGGCGAAAAGCGCATGGATCCCGTCAAAAATTATGCAAGGAGCGCTATGGAGCAGGTAATGTGAAGGCAGACAGGCCGCCAGGGCCTGCGATTCACGGAAAGAACCGATACGCCATGTCCGAGACCGCCACCGCAGCAGTGACCGCACGCGTCATCGTCGGTGTCCGCGACTCCGCCAAGGGACGCGCGCAGCTGCGCCGCGCCGCCGCGGAGGCCCGTCGGCAGCAGGCGGTCCTGGTCCCGGTCCTCGCCTGGTCCCCGGCGGGCGGCGAGCACCTCTACCGCACGCGCCCCTGCCCGGAGCTGGCCCACGAGTGGGAGCTTCGCGCCTGCGCCAAGCTGGACGACGTCGTCGCCCAGACCCTGACGGTCGAGACCCCCGCCGACGAGCAGCTCCCGATCACGGTCACACCGGTCGCCGTCCGCGCCGAGAGCTTGGCCGACGCCGTGGCCGCGACCGCCACCGGTGCGCACGACGAGGTCTTCACCGCCCCGGCCCACCCGGGCGTCCTCACCCGCCTGGGGATCTACCGCCGCGACCGCGGTCGCGGCGTCGCCCTGGCGCTCTGAGGCGCGGCAGCCACACCGGCCGGATGCCGGTCAGCCCCGGACCTCGGCCGCTTCCAGCGTGAAGCGGCCGTCGTCGCGGTCGTACTCGTAGAGCTCGCCGTAACGGCCCCAGTCGATCGCCGTCTCCAGCTGGCTGCGCGCCTCCTCGTCGGAGAAGCCGCTGCGGAGCAGGTCGAGGAAGAACCCCTCCCGCAGGGTGTGGTCCTCGGTGCGGGTGAGGGCCGTGACGATGGTGCGGACCAGCGGTGCGTGCTCCTCCGCGTAGCGCGCGAAGAGCTGCTTGCTGGTGAGGATGTCCGCCGCGGTGAACTCACGGCCCGCGTCGGTGACCGCGATGCGCGGGCCGCTGGTGCGGGCCAGGCCGAGCATCGTCACCGCGTCGACCAGCGGGAGCAGGTCGTCGACCTCGAAGCTCAGCTCGTCGGCGATCTCGGCCAGGCCGTCCTCGCCGCCGCGGGCGATCAGGATCTCCAGCAGACCGGCCATCCCGCCGACGCTGACGTCCGGCAGCGGGACGGTGACCGGCGTCGGCGTGGGGGCCGGGCGCTCGGGCGCGGACGGCGCGGACGGGGGTTCGTCCCGGCCGGTGAGGATGCCGTAGACGGTGTCGACCAGCTCCTCGAACCCGTCGGTCTGCCGGTCGCGCGGACGCGCCAGGTTGACGTGGAGCTCGGCCTTGATCCGGCCGGGGTTGGAGGAGAGCACCAGGATGCGGTCGGCGAGCAGCACCGCCTCCTCGATGTTGTGGGTGACGATCAGGATCGACTTGACCGGCGCCTCGCGTCCCTCCCACAGGCCGACCAGCTCACCACGCAGGTTCTCCGCCGTCAGCACGTCCAGCGCGGAGAAGGGCTCGTCCATGAAGAGCGCGTCCGGCTCGACCACCAGCGCGCGGGCGAAGCCGACACGCTGGCGCATGCCGCCGCTGAGTTCCTTCGGGTACGCGCCCTCGAAGCCGTCCAGGCCGATCAGGTCGATCGCCTTGAGCGCCCGCTCGGCCCGTTCCTCGTCGGGGACGCCGCGCGCCTGCAGGCTGAGCTCGACGTTCTGCTGCACGGTCAGCCACGGCAGCAGCGCGAAGGACTGGAAGACCATGGCCACGCCCGGATTGGCCCCGTTGAGCAGCTCGCCCCGGTAGCGGACCGTCCCCTGCGACGGCGCGATCAGCCCGGCCAGGCAGCGCAGCAGCGTCGACTTGCCGGAGCCGGACTTGCCGAGCAGCGCCACGATCTCGCCCTCGACCAGGGTCAGCCCGACGCTCTCCAGCACCGGGAGGGCACGGCCGTCGGGCGTGGTGAAGGTCTTGGTGACGTCCTCCGCCTCCACGATGACGGTTCGCGGCCCGGTGGTGGTCATCGCTTCTCTCCTCCTCCAGCTCTCACAGGGCGTAGCGGGTCTCGGCCAGGCGGTACATACGCCGCCAGAACAGTCGGTTCACGCCGACGACGTAGATGCTCATCACGCAGATACCCACCAGGATCTTGGGGAACTCGCCGTCCCCCGTCGCCTGGGCGATGTACGCGCCGAGGCCGGTGGCCTCCAGGTGGTGGTTGCCGTAGCTGACGACCTCGGCGACGATCGACGCGTTCCACGCCCCGCCTGCGGCGGTGATCCCGCCGGTGACGTAGTAGGGGAAGATCGCCGGCAGGATGAACCTGCTCCAGCGCAGCCAACCGTGCACCCCGAAGCCGGTCATCGCCTCGCGCAGGTCGGACGGGATCGCGGACGCCCCGGCGATCACGTTGAAGAGGATGTACCACTGCGCACCCAGCGCCATCAGCAGGATCGACCCGATGTTGAGCGAGATCCCGAGGGCCACGAACGCGGCGGTCGCGAAGGGGAAGATGAAGTTCGCCGGGAAGCTGGCCAGCACCTGCACGACCGGCTGGGCGAACCGGATGACCTTGGGGTTCATCCCGATCCACACCCCGACCGGCACCCAGATCACCGTCGCGAACACGAGCAGCACGACGACACGGCTGAAGGTCGCCGCGCCCAGCAAGAACGCGTGCCAGAACTCCCCGAGCCCGATCGTCGAGTGGACGTAGCTGAGCGCCTGCCAGGCACCCCAGGCGGACAGCACGGTGACCGCGCCCGCGAAGAAGACGTCACCGGTCCGCTCGCGGACGGCGGGCCGCGCCAGCGGGTGCTCGGCCAGACCGAAGGGGCGGGCGGCCCGGTCGAGCGCCCGGCCGACGGGCCTGAGCGGCGTCCCGATCAGCCGCGGCACGCTGCTGCGCCGCAGCAGGTCCAGCATGAGGCTGCGGGGCCGCTCGGCCGCGCCCGACTCCTCCACCCGGAACCGCTCCGACCAGGCGGTCATCGGCCGCCAGAAGAACGTGTTGACGCCGATCACCATCACGACCATGACGGCGATGGCGATGCCGACCTGGCTCAGGTTCCCGTCGGCGATCGCGGCGGCGGCGTAGGAGCCGATGCCGGGCAGCGCGTACCGGTGGTTGAGCACGCTGATCGACTCGGACGCGGCGAGGAAGAACCAGGCGCCGCCGAAGCTCATCATCCCGTTCCAGATCAGCGGGATCATCCCGGACGGCACGTCCAGCCGCCAGAACCGCTGCCACTTGGTCAGCCGCATGACGCGCGCCGCTTCGTCGAGCTCGCGGGGCTGGGAGACGAGGGCGTAGTAGAAGGCGAAGGTCATGTTCCAGGCCATCGCGGTGAAGATCGCGAAGATCGACGCGCATTCGAGGCCGAGCTCGGAGCCCGGGAAGAGGTTGATGAACGCGGTGACGGTGACCGAGAGGAAGCCCAGGACGGGAACGGACTGGAGGATGTCCAGGATCGGCAGCAGCACCTTCTCGATCCGGCGCATCCGCGCTGCGGCGGTGGCGTAGACGAAGGTGAAGAGCACCGAGAGGATCAGCGCGACGAACATCCGGAGCAGCGAACGGACCGCGTAGTAGGGGAGGTTCGCCGGATCGGTGGACACCTGCGTCGGCGCGGTGCTCGGCAGGAACGGCGCGTTGAGACCGGGCGCGAGACGCAGCAGCCCGTAGAGCAGGGCGACGATCGCAGCGGCGACGACCAAGTCCACCCAACGGTTCCCCACCCGCCACCACGACCCGGACCCCGGCTCACCCCCGTTCGACGGGAACCCTCCCTGACCCGCCACCGCGTGTCTCCTCTGAGCGCATGCCCCGTTCCCCCAAGCCACTCAAACAGGCGGGTCCAGTAAGCGCAGCCGGGGGAAGACGAACGGGTGACCAACAGCAGACGACCTCAACGGAATTCCTTGAGCCGGGGCCAAGCGCCCGCGCCCAGCAGCAGGACCACCACGGCCATCCCGCCGACGAGGATCCACTCGTCGGCGCCCGCGCTGTCCGCGCCGGACTTCGACACGGACTCGTACGCGCTCTCGTTGATCCCGATCAACGCCTGCAGCGCGGCGTCATGGGCGTTGAAGTCCGCGTTCGAGCCGCCGGGCGCGAGGCTCGTGCAGTAGGCGATGGCCTGCTCCAGGTGGCCCGCCTGGACCAGCGCGCGGATCTTGCGGTCGTCGCGTTCGTACGCCTGGTACGCCAGCAGCGTCTTCTCCGCCGCCGCCCGCTCCCCCGGGAAGGTGATGTTGCGGAACTCGTCGCCGTAGTACCCGGTGAACCCGACGTTCGCGTGGTTCTGCTGGTACGCGCTGATCGCCGAGGCCAGCGCCGCGTCGTACTGGAACATCCCGGCGTTGTCGACGTCGGCTATGTCGTCGGAGTCCTGCTGGAAGGCCTGCTGGTACTGCGCGGCCCGGCCGGCGTCCAAGAGGTAGCGGCTCTCGTCGGCGTTGGAGTCGTAGATGACCGCGCGGGCGTGGGTGAGGGCGACGACCGAGTCGTACGCGGAGATGCGGGCGGTGGTCAGGTCGTTCCGCTCGGTGGAGAAGAGCGAGCCGGCCAGGCCGAGCAGCACCGCGGTCAGTACCGTCGCCGCCGTCATCGCCGGGCTGAGGACCCGGCGGAAGCTGCGGGTCAGCCAGATCTGGGTGGCCACCATGGCCAGCAGCAGCGCTCCGCCGAGCAGCACCAGCCACAGTCCGGCCGTGCCGAGCGCGGAGCTCTCGGCACGGTAACTCTGCTCGAACGCGGTGTCGTTGGCCTGGATCAGGCTCTCGGCCGCGGGCAGCAGCTGAGTCCGCATCAGGTCGGTGGCCTGGCGGTACTCGGTGAGCGCCGCCGGGTCCGGGTGGCCGGCCGGGGAGCCGGCGTTCGTGTTGAGCTCCAGCGCGCGGGCCGCCAGGTCCTGGTAGCTGCCCAGGTTGTCGAGGACCTGGCCGAGCGCCTTCTGCGCGGCCGCGTTGCCCGCCGCGTCGAGGGTGGCGGCCTGCAGGTCGTGGTCGGCGACGACCCGGTCCTGGGTGTAGAGGGTGCGGGCGGTGGCGAGGTTCTTGGACAGCTGCGCGGTGCTGCCGAACGCCAGCTGGTTGGCCGCCTGGCCGTCCATGTCGGTCAGCGCCTGGTAGAGCCCGCCCGCGTCGGTGACCTGCGGGGCCTCGTGGCCGGTGATGTCGCTCCAGGTGCTCGCCGCGCCGGAGACCGACCCCAGCAGCACCGCTCCGAGCAGCACAGCCAGCGTCGCGCAGCCCGCCGTGGCCCAGCGCAGGCGCGCCGGGACCGTCAGCGGCCTGCCGCCGGGCCCGCGCCGGGACGGCCGGACGGCTCGGCCCGGCCCTGCGGGCGCTGCGGAGCCCCCCGACGCCCGCGTCCCCCCTGCTTCCCCCGATCCTCCGGCGCTTGCCGCGCCGACCGATGCGGCCTCCGGAGCCCGTTCCCCGACCGTAGTCATCCCCGCCTGAGCCTTCTTCCCGATTCGGCCTCTCGACCTCGGGCCTCACTCTCCTGCGGGGCGGCACACGGCAGGGCACATCCTGACGCCCTTTTGACGGTCGGACATGTGTTCTTGACGGGTTGTTGACACCCCTGGGCGAGGCTGCCGGGCGGTCCCCGGATCAGGCGGGCACGCTCTCCGGCATCGGCAGCCGAAGGCCTTCCATCAGCAGGGTGCAGATGGGCGTGTGCGCGTGGTGGCCGCCGTGGTGCGGGTGGTCGATCCGGACGCTGATCGGCGTCGGCGGTTCGCCGGCCAGCTCCGCCTCCAGGACGGTGGTGCCGGGGCCGCGCTGGTGGTGGTAGCCGACCTCCTTGCCGTCGACCAGGAGAAGGATGTCCTCGGTGCGCCAGGTGTAACCGGTGCGCAGGTCGAGCGAGACGGAGTGGCCGTCGATGTCGAGGTGGTAGTGGTGCCGAGTGGCCATGCTGACCTCCGGAGGGCGTCCCCCCTCAGCTATCCACCATAGTCGCGCGGCGGTCTCAGCCGTCGCGCTCGCGGCGGTGGCGACGCCAGGCGAAGACCCCGATCACGGCCACCACGATCACCGCGATCGCGATCGCCACCCACTTCCCCGCCTGCGCCTCGACCCGCTTGTACGCCTGCCCGGCGAAGTAGCCGAGCAGCGTGTAGCCGACGCCCCAGACCAGCCCGCCCAGCGCGTTGAACAGCAGGAACTTGCGGTAGGGCATGTGCGAGATCCCCGCCAGAGCGGGCATCACCGCCCGGAAGAAGGCGATGAACCGCCCGAAGAAGACGGCAGCGGCGCCACGGTCGCGCATCATGGCCTTGGCCTTGCCGAGGTTCTCCTGGTGCCTGCGCAGCGGTTTGACGTCGAGGATCCGGTCGCCGAAGTGGTTGCCGATCGCGTACCCGACACTGTCGCCCACGATCGCCGCGAAGACCACCACCGACATCACACCCCAGAGCGAGACGTGCCCCTGGTTCGCCAGCACGCCGGCCAGGACCACGGCCGTCTCGCCGGGCAGAACGAAGCCGACGAAGAGCGCGTCCTCGAAGAAGACCAGGGCGCCGACCACCGCGTAGACCAGCGGGCCGGACAGACCGCTCAGCCAGTTGACGATCGCTCCCATCCGGAGATCCGTCCCTTCGTCCGATCGCGCGCACCGCTCCCGACCAGTCTGCGTGCCGTGCCCGCTTTCGCTCCGGAGGCGCGGCAGGCCGGGCGGGCCCCTCAGGCCCCTCAGGCCCGTCGGGCCCGTCGGGCCCGTCGGGCTCTAGGCTCGGCATGATCGATGTTCGTCGGCGGATGATCGGGGGGCAAGACCGTGCGTGTGTTTCTTGCAGGGGCGACTGGTGCGCTGGGACGGCGGCTGGTGCCGCTGCTGCTGGACGCGGGACACCAGGTGGTGGGCACCTCGCGCAGCGAGGAGGGCGTGGCCCGGCTGCGGGCGATCGGCACGGACGCCGTCCAGGCGGTACGGGTGGACGTCATGGACGCCGCGGCGCTGCGGGACGTCGTGGTCGCCGCCGCGCCGGACGCGGTGCTGCATCAGCTGACCGACCTCTCCGGCGCCGACGGCGCGGCCAACAGCCGACTGCGTCGCGAGGGCACACGCAATCTGGTCGACGCGGCGAAGGCCGCCGGGGTCACCCGGATCGTGGCCCAGTCGATCTGCTGGGCCTACGCCGGCGGGGAGGGCCCGGCGGACGAGAGCGTGCCGCTGGACCTGGACGCGCCGCTGCCGCGCGGCGGCATGGTGGGCGCGGTCGCCGAACTGGAACGGATCGCGGCCGAGCTGCCGGATGCGGTCGTGCTGCGCAACGGCCTCTTCTACGGACCCGGCACCTGGTACGCGCCCGGCGGTCCCGTCGCCGCCGCGCTGGCGGGCGACCCGACCGGGCCCTTCCTCGGGTCGCTGACCGCGAGTGCGGGCGTGAGCTCCTTCGTCCATGTGGACGACGCGGCGACGGCGGTGATCGCGGCCCTGGACTGGCCCGCCGGAGAGGTCAACATCGTCGACGACGAGCCCGCGACTGCGGCGCAGTGGCTTCCGGTGCTGGCCTCCGCCCTCGGCGTCGACACGGCGCCGGCTTCCACCGCCGTGCCCGAGCCCGCGCCGTGGGAACGCGGTGCGTCCAACGCCTTGGCGCGCAGCCGTGGCTGGCGTCCCGTGCGGACGTCGTGGCGGACCGGCTTCGGCGACCAGCTGGGCTGACCGGCCGTTCCAAGGAAGTCACCACAGGAAAAGCAGGAGAAAAGCGGGAGAAAAAGCGACAGGGCGCGAGGGGTACCGTCTCACCCTCGCGCCCCGTCAGTTCAGCGGTGCAGCGGATCTTCCTGACTGTGCGTCACATCAGGTACTGCACGGTGCGGTTCACCGACCAGCGGTTCACCGACGAGCGAGCGCGTCCACGAAGAGCGTGCCGTTGATGGTGCCCCAGCCGGAGGCCAGGTCGTAGCCCTTGGCGGCGTTGTAGCCGGTGACGCCCCCGAACGAGTTGTTTCCCTTGGTCACGTCCACGATGCCGTGGCCGGTCGCGTCGTGCTCGGCCAGCGCGTACAGCTTGTTGTTGAGGAAGCCGATGCGGTGGCCCGCCTTCTGGTCGGCGAGCGCGACTATGCCGGAGAAGATCGGGGTGGCCTCGCTGGTGCCGCCCACCAGGCCCCAGCCGTTGTTCTTCGGGTTGGAGTCGAAGGTGGAGTAGACCCAGGCGGCGCCGTTGACCGCGGCGGTCATCGAGATGTCCGGGGTGCCGCGGTGGGCGCCGGTGACGCCGGCAACTGCCTGCTGGTAGCCGGGACGGGCGAAGATGCCGGAGACGCCGCCACCACCCGCGCCGTAACCGTCGTTCCAGACCTGGTCGGGAGCGGTGCGGACGCCCTGGTCGTTCAGGGTCAGCTGGGTGCCGCCGACCGAGGTGACCAGCGGGTCGGTGGACGGCCAGGAGTCCACCTTGTACGGGTACATGGCGCTGCCGGACGCCTCCGAGTCGGTCGCGCCGTTGTCACCGGCGGCGGCGAGCACGGTGACGTGCTTCCAGTACGCGTCGGCGTAGGCGTAGCGCAGCTGCTGCACCGACTGGGTGCCGCCCTTGCCGTAGCCCGGGAAGGTCTGCTCGGTCGCGCCGAAGCTCTGGGAGATGACGTCGCCCCAGTTGTGGTCGACCGCGTACTTCTCGGCGGCGATCATCTGCGGGAAGCCGGTGGTGCCCTCGGTCTCGGCGACGCCGGTCTCGATCAGGACGATCCGGGCGCCGGGCGCGATCGAGTGCGCGTACTCGACGTCGAGGGTGGTCTCACCGGCCCAACCGAGCTGCGTCGGGTCGGTGTTGTTGAACTTCGGTACGTTGCCCCAGCGGACCACGTTGACGTGGGTGTTGGGCAGACCGAACTGCTTGTCGAAGGTGTTCAGGTCGCTCTGGATGGTCGGCGACCCGAAGGAGTCGACGATCACGATCGTGCGGCCCTTGCCCGTGACACCGCTCTTGTAGAGCGGGGCCAGGTTGTACGCCTTCTGGTACTGGAGCGGCGTGTAGCAGCGGATCTTCATCTGGGTGAGGCACTGGCTGGTCGGCAGCACCGAGTGCATGCCTGCGGCCATGGCGTGCCCGGCGCTCGCCGGCACGGGGGCGGGCAGCGCGGCGGGCGCCGCGGAGGCGGTGGCGGTCGCCGGGGCGCCGGCCGAGAAGGCGAGCAGCGCCGCGGCGCCTGCGGTCACCGTGGCCGCAGCCTTGACGGAGCGGGAACGGGCGAGGGAGCGACCCATGGTTCTCCTCATGCTCATATGTGCGCGAGCGCACACGGACTGACGGACGGAAGGCATCGGCCGTGCGGTCGTCTGTCGGAGCGCACACGCGGAGAACCCGCAGAAAGGGCGCGGCTGGGCATGACTGAACAGTCCCCCCGACCCCCGGGTCCCGCGCGACGCGGCATCGCCAGGACCGCAACAGGTGTCGATGATGCTCGCCTATGACTCACAGGTTGCGCTACCCCCAACCGGAGGTGCACCACCCCTGATCGGGGTGGCTACGTCGGGACAGAAACGGCGGTATCCGCAGATGTCCGGAGGACATTCGGCCGGATATTTCGTGGACGAGTTTTCTGCCTACCCGTCAGACCGGCCGATACCACCTCATTCGCGGCGCAATCCCTCCGCTGCCCGTCACCTCAGAGAGTGAGTGTTTGGCCGCGAGTTGACGTTGGCCTTTCCGTTGGCGTGGCGATTGCGGGTCGATTGCCATTGCCGTGGGAGTTTCCGTGGAGGACGCCTTGCGCCTACTCCTCGCGTACGGCGAGCAGCGAACAGAGGGCGAGCAGGACGAGCGACCCGAGCAAGGGGAGCCACGGCAGGGAGGCGGCGGCGTAGGCGCGGTCGGAGGTGAAGGTCTGTCGGATCGCGGCGTTGACCGGCGAGGCCGGGAGGACCAGGAGCAGCAGCGAGGTCGCGGTCAGCGTCAGCGTGCCCGCCGCGCGGCCCGGGATGGGCAGCGCGCCCACGGCCGTCCCGGCCAGCACGCCGACCAGCACTGCGACCAGTCCGTGCGCGACGATCGACGCGAGCGACGCATGAGGTCCCGTCGGCGCGGAGCTGGTCGCCACCTCGAAGAGCCCGCCCAGTGCGCCCAGCACCAGCCCGCCCCCGAGCGCGACCGCGAGCCCCGTCGCCCGCACCGTCCGCATGCCCCCGGTCGTGGCGGCGGCTGCCACCGCGCGTGCGGAGCCGGGCTCCACGGCGAGCGTGGTCCGGGTCAGCCAGCCGCAGGTCGGCACCAGCATGCCGGCGCACCAGCCGAGCGAGTCGCCGTACTGCTGCCCGCCGAACCACCCGGCGGCGAGCAGGAACGCGTAGAGCAGCACAGGCGGCAGCCAGCGCTGCGAGCGGAGCAGGAAGGAGATTTGGTACCGCAGCAGCGGCAGCACGGCGCTCATACCGGCCGCACCTCCTCGACATGGACGTCCGCTTCGCCGAGCAGCGACCGCAGCACCTCGTCGGACGCGTCCTGGTCCACCGTCACCACGACAGCCCCGACGTCGTGTCCGGCCTCGCGTTCCCGCGCCTCCTGGACGCCGCGGAGCTCGGTCAGGCCCTTCGCGCCCGCCGCACGACCGCGCACGGTGATCCGGACCTGCCGCTGACGCGTCCGCCCGAGGCGCTCCTCGACCACCCGGCCGTCGGTGAAGGTCCAGCAGGCGTCCGCCCGTCCGGCCAGCCGGGCCGGGTCGTGGTCGACGAAGACCACCGTCGTGCCGCGGGCCGACTGCTCCTCGACCAGCGTGTCCAGGGTCGCCCGCGCGGCCTGGTCCAGGCCCGTCCACGCCTCGTCCAGCACCAGCAGCCCGGGGGCGCCGAGGAACGCCTGCGCGACCGCGACCTTCTGGCAACTGCCCTTCGACAGCTCCCCGACGGGCCGATCGGCGAAGCCTGCCGCACCGAGGCGCTCCAGCAACTCCGAAGCCCGACGGGCTGGTTCGGGACCACGCAGGCCGTGCAGGCGTCCCACGTGTTCCAGATAGCCGCGCGCGGTGAAGGGCAGTTCCGGGGCGAACCGCTCCGGTACGTAGGCGCGGCGCTCGGGCGCGTCGACCACCTGCCCCCGCGTGGGCCGCGAGGCGCCCACGACGATCCGCAGCAGCGTCGACTTCCCACTACCGTTGCCGCCGACGGCCCGGATCAGGGCCCCTTCGGGCAGCTCCACCCCGACGTCACGGACCACCCAGGGCCCGCGCAGCCCGTACCGCTTCCCCACACAGTCGAGTCGCACCCGAGCCAGGGTAGTCCCGCCCCGTTGGCGCACGACCGTTCGGCCGCAGGCGACTTGACCGCATCCGCCGACCGCTCAGGGAAATACGGGCGGCGCGTCGGACGGAGCGGTGCCCCACGTCGTCGGCGTCGGGGAGAGGACGAAGACGAGCTGGGAGGCGGTCCGGTCGATCCAGGTGGCCGAGGACGGAACGCCGTCACGGATGAGCTTCCGGACGTAGGGCCCGGTCCCGGCCGCGGTGATGGTGAGGTCGGGGCCCGACGGACGGTGCACCGCCACGTAGGGGAAGAGCGGACTGCCGAGGGCCAGCACGGGAGCGCCCGGGGTCTCGGGGTAGAGCCCGAGCGCAGCCCAGACGTACCAGGAGCTCATCGCGCCGAGGTCGTCGTTGCCCGGCTCCCCGCCCGGGCTCAGCCCGTAGAGCTGGTCGACGATGGACCGGACCACCGCCTCGGTCCGGTCGGGACGGCCGGTGCTGTCGTAGATCCACGGGATGTCGAAGGACGGCTCGTTGCCCTGCCAGTCGTACGGCTCGCCCGATCCGGCGTTGAGCTCGGTGAAGAAGCGGTCCAGCCGCGGGTTGACCACGCCCGGCCCGCCGAGCGCGGAGACCAGGGCGGGCAGATCCTGCGGCACCATCCAGGTGTACTGCGCCGCGTTGCCCTCCTGGAAGCCGTCCTGGTCGCTGCCGTCCCATGCCACCGCCGGCGGCCTGGGCGGGAACGCCCCGTCCGCCCCACGCGGGCGGATGTAGCCGGTAGCGGGGTCGAAGAGGTGCTCCCAGGAGTGCGACCGAGCCCGGAACCGGCTCGCCACGTCGTCCTGCCCGAGCGCAGCCGCCAGCCGGGAGACGGCGAAGTCGGCCACGGCGTACTCCAGCGTCGCCGAAGCGCCGTTGTTCACATGGGCGGTGGAGTCGCGGTGGGTGTTCGGCACGTAGCCGAGGCTCAGGTACTGGGCCAGCCACGGGCGTTCGACGTACCAGCCCTGGGCCGGCGGATCGGTCGCGGTGGGGCTGTCCTCCGCGCCGTGCACCGCCAGCCGCAACGCGCGTGCGGCGTCGAAGCCGTGGTCCCCGAAGGCGTAGACGTCCGCCAGGATCGCGTCCGCCGGATCACCGTTCATCACGTCCGTGTCCCCGGCGGCGACGGGCCACTTCGGCAGCCAGCCGCCGCTCTGGTCGGCGTCGTCGAGCAGCGAGGTGGCCATGTCGTCGGCCCGGTCCGGCGCGATCAGCGTCAACAGCGGGACCTGGCAACGGTAGATGTCCCAGCCGGAGAAGTTCGCATAGTGCGGGTGGCCGGGCAGGATCCGGTGCACCCGGCCGTCGAAGCCGGGATAGCGTCCGTCGGCGTCGCTGAAGACGCTGGGGTGCAGCAGCGAGTGGTAGAGCGCGGTGTAGAAGGTCGCCCGATGCTCCTGGCTTCCCCCCGCGACGGTGATCGACCCCAACTGCCGCGACCACAGGTCGTAGGCGCGCGCGGCGACCTGGCCGACGTCCCAACTGTTCGCCTCGGCCTGCAGGTTGGCCTCGGCACCGGCGAGGTCGACGTACGAGACGGCGACCTGGGCGCCGAGCCGGCGGTCAGGGCCCAGGTCGAAGCCCAAGGTCGCTCCGGGCGTGGGTCCATGGGCATCGGGCGGCCAGAGCCGCGCGGTGGTGAACGGCCGGTCGAAGCGGGCGGCGAAGTAGAGGGTGTAGCGGTTGTGGCTGGAGCAGAAGCGCCCGCTGCTCACCTGACCGACGATCTCCCGGTCGCCGAGGACGCTGACGTTCACGTCGGTGGTGGCGGTCGCGCTGCGCTCGGCTCTGACCAGCAGCGTGCCGGTCGCCGGGCCGCCGGGCGGGAAGGTGAAGTCCGCGACGCCGGTGCGGAGAGTGGTGCTGAGCTCGGTCCGGACGCCGCCCGCGGTCACCGCGTAGTAGCCGGGCCGGGCCACCTCGCTCTCGTGGCTGAACGGCACCGATCTGCGCGTCGCGCCTGTCTGTGGCGCGCCTGTCCGTGGCGCGTCGGTCCGTGTCGCGTCTGTCTGCGGCGCGTCGGTCTGTGGCGCGCCTGTCCGTGGCGCGTCGGTCTGTGGCGCGTCGGTCTGTGGCGCGTCGGCCGCCAGCGGCAGGAACGGCACGTCCCCGGCGACGCGGCAGCCGGGGCCGGAGAGGTGGGTGAGACTGAACCCGGTGAGCGCGCTGTCGGCGTAGTTGTACCCGCCACCGTCCGGGCGCGAGGTCGTGTCCGGGCTCCACTGCAGCATCCCGAAGGGCAGGCTGGGCCCGGGGAAGGTGTCCACCTGCCCGACCCACCGCCCGCCGTTGCCTGTCCCGACGAACGGGTCCACCAGGCTCGCCGGATCCCCCCACCCGGCGGTGTGTGGCGTGCGGGCCGTGTGGGCAGTGTGGGCCGAGACAACGTCGTTGGACGCGGTCCTGACCGGCCGTCCGTCCGGGACGGCCCCGGTCAGGGCCCCGGCTCCGGCGCCGGGTCCGGTCCCGGTCAACACCGCGACGACGGTGACCGTCAGGGCCGCCGTTCTCCCCGCACGCCGCAGTCGCCCTGCGCTTCGCAGTCGCCCCGCGCTTCGCCGCGACCGATCCGAGCGGGACACCCTCAGTCCGAGCCTGCTCACCGGCACCTCACCGACCCTCAGGCGCCCGCCTCCGGGGCGAAGTTCCCGCAGGTTACGTCGACGCCAGGGCTCGGCCGCGCCACCGCACCGCCCGCCAACCGCGCGTCGCCCGTCCGGCCGAGCCTCGGTTCCTGACATGCCTGACGCTCCTGATACCCCTGACGCTCCTGGGTGCTCCGGTGCGTAGGCTCGGCGCATGCTTCTGTGGATCAACGGACCCTTCGGGGGCGGCAAGACGCAGACCGCATACGAGCTCGCCCGCCGCCTGCCGGGCAGCGTCGTCTGCGATCCGGAGCACGTCGGCTTCGGGCTGCGCCGCATGGTCCCGCCCGCGCTGCGCGGCAACTTCCAGGACCTGGTCGCCTGGCGCGAGGGCGTCGTCGAGGTGCTCGACCTGGCCCTGACCGGGCAGGACGGCGTCGTCATCGCCCCGATGACGGTCGTCGAGCCGGCCTACATCGACGGGATCCTGGGCCGACTGCGTGACGAACACGGCCACGACGTCCGGCACTTCGCGCTGCTCGCGCAGCGGGAGACCGTGCTGCGGCGGTTGCGCGAGCGCGGCTTCGGCCACGTCCTGCAGGTCGTCGCGGGCAAGGACGCACCGCTGCGCCGGGAGAGCTTCGCGGTGGCCCAGCTCGACCGCTGTCTGGAAAGCCTGCGCACCACGGAGTTCACCGTCCCGGCGGAACGGATCGAGACCGACCACCTGACGGTCGCCCAGGTCGCCGACCGCATCGCCGCGTCGGCGGGCCTGACCCTCACTCCCGACACCGACTCCGCCCTGCGCGGACTGCTGCGCCGCAGCGCGATCGGGCTCCGGCACATCCGCTTCGACTGATCGCTGTCGACTGGTCCTCAACTCGGCGGTGCGGTGGGCGTCCAGGTGCTGCCGTTGTAGAAGTAGGTCGGGTCTCCGGCCAGACCGACCGTCCGGAACGGCTGACCGTGGTCGTCGACGCGCAGGACGCCCTGGCGGTCTCCGGAGCTCCAGAGCAGGTCGAGGTACCAGCTGACGTCCTGGTCGGCGGTGTGCGCGTCGACGTCGAGGACCTGCGGGTCGCTCGCCGAGGTCTGGAACGGGAAGTCCATGACCGGTGTCGGGTTGTTGCCCTCGTAGCCGGGGACGGCACGGGCGTGCGGGTCGGGCGAGTCGAGCTCGACGACGAAGGACGCGGGCGTGAGCCCACCCCCGCAGCCCGACCCTGCGGTGTAGCCGTACCCCTTCGGCGCCGGTCGGCTGCTGACCACGTGGACGTACAGGGCGTGCAGCACCACGGACTGCGCCGAGCCACCCTGCGCGGTCAGCTGCAACCGCAGGTGCGCGGCCGGGACGGCGCCGAGCGCGGAGGCCCAACGGCCCGTCGCCTCGATCGCCGGCGGGGGCTTCACCTCCGACGGCGCCTGTGACATCAGGAACCACTGGTCGCACTGGGTGTCCCAGTTGTCCGACATGACGCTGACCTGGAAGGGCGCGGCGGTCGAGTCCCCGGAACCGTCCGCCGGTCCGGACGCCGACGGTGAGGTCAGCGACGATGACGAGCCGGACTGCGACGGCGTGAGTGCCGACGGCGAGGACGAGAGCGAGCCGGACGTCCGGGGGGTGGCCGGAACCGTGACGGCCAGGTGCGAGGCTGTGCTCCGGCTCGGCGAGGTGACCGAGGCTGTGGTGTCACCGCTGCCCTGCGCGGTGGTCAGCGCCACCGGAACCGCGACGGCCACCACCGCCAGTGCCGCCAGCAACACCCGCGCCCGGCGCATCCGACGCGGGCGGCGCGGTTGGAGCGGCTGGAGCGGCTCCGGGAAGGCAGCCGCAGCCACCACCGGTTGATCCCGCTCCGTAGGCTCGGCGACAGACTCGGGCTCGGACTCGAAAGACTCGGGCTCGACAGACGGCGCCGGCGGCGGCTCGACCGCCGGGCTCTCGACCGTCGGGCCCTCGTCCGCCGGATCCTTCGAAGCCCGTGCGGGCTCGTGGCGGCGTTCGGCGTCGGCGAGGAGCCAGCGCCGGTGCAGCTCGACCAGCTCCTCCGGCGTCGCGCCGCAGACGCGGGCGAACCGCTCGACCGGGGCGTAGTCGCCCGGCACGGCCGCACCGTTGCAGTAGCGGTGCAGTGTGGACGTGCTGACGTGCAGTCGCTTGGCGAGCATGCCGTAGCTCCGACCGGAACGGTCCTTGAGCTCCCGCAGCTGCGCGGCGAATTCGTTGACGTGCATGGTCGTCGCACCCTCCCCCGTGTCCCGGAGCGGCGTTCCAGGAGGCTTCATCATCGCAGGTCAGAGTGGGTGGAATCGTTCCACCGTCCCCAGCTGTGGCGAGACTGTGGCATTCGGGACAGAACGGGGGCGACGGTGATGCCGTCCAGTCGATCCCGACCACAGCAAAGGCCGATCACCATGCGCAGCACCTCGCCGACGTCCGTCCGCCGCCCGTCCCGGACCCGCACCCTTTCCACCGCCGCCATGCTGGCGCTCGGGGCGCTCGCCCTCACCGCGTGCCAAGCGTCCGGCACCGCCGCGGCGAGCGGGACGAGCGCCTCGCAGCCGTCCTCCGGGACCAGCGCCTCGCCCATCGCCGCACCGACCGGGACGACCGGGACGACCGGTGGCAGCACCGGCGGCTCGGGTTCAACCTCCGGGACCTCCGGCTCGACCGGCAGCACCTCCGGCTCTTCCGGCTCTTCCGGCGGAACCGGCGGCAGCGGCACCGGGAGCAACAGCGACAGCTACGCCTGGACCCACCCGTGCGACGCGTCCCAGCTCTCGGTGCACGTGATCGGCGGGAACACCGCGAGCCGACGCGTGATCGAGGTGCACAACAACGGCTCGCACGCCTGCGGGCTGAGCTACTACCCGCTCGTCTACCTGGACAACTCGGCCTCCGCCGACCAGAGCCACGCCGTCAAGCCGCTGGTCCCGAGCGGCCTCGGCGGCGCTCCCGCCTACCCGGTCCATGTCGGCGAGACCGCCTACGCGGTCGTCGACCTCGACCCCAGCGCCGCGACCAGCGGCACCGTCCCAGGCATCAACGAGCTGAACGTCCTGGCGGACGGGAACCACATGCCCGACGCCGACACCGTCAACTTCCCGCTCACCACCGGGACTCCGGTGCGGGGGCCGAAGCTCGGCCTCTACGAGGACACCGTCTCCGCCGCCGTCGCGTCCATGACCCAGGCGGACACCCAGCCCTGACAGAGCTGACCACGCCGGCAGTCTCGCCAGACGGGCCAACCGCGACAGACGAAGAAGGGCCGCAGACACATGGTCTCCGGCCCTTCAACTAGCGAGCGGGCGACGAGAATCGAACTCGCGCTCTAAGCTTGGGAAGCTTATGTTCTACCATTAAACTACGCCCGCCTGATCAGCCGTCAGTGACGGCCTCTCCACCTTCACTCTACCCCATCGCGCGCCTCACGTGCAGCGGTGGTGATCCCGTGCGCCGTGGGCGTACTGTGACGCACACGGATGGCCGGAGGCCCAGTCGGCGAGCCTGAGGGCGATATGTCCGGAAGATCCCCTAATGTGGCAGGGCTGGCCTACGGCGTTGGGGAGAGGATGCAATGGAGCGCACTGTCGTCCGTTGTGCCGAAGGGCACCTGTTCAGCACCGCGAGTTTCCCGATGCAGCATCTGCGTGACGGACGGATCGGCCCTGGTCGGCTGATGCGCTGCCCGCAGTGTGCGCGGCTTCGGAGCGCCGTTCCCGCAGATCTGGCGGCGCTCTCGACGGAGCAGATCAGCAAGGCGCTGCGGCGCGAGGCCATGGAGTTCCTGGCCTAGCCACAGAGCCGGACGTACGGAAAAGCAGCACAGACCCCCGCGCCGATTGGGCGGGGGTCTGTTCATGCACGTAACCTCAACGCGTGCTGCTCTCAGACAAGGACATCCGGAACGAGATCGAATCCGGTCGCGTGGTCATCGACCCCTACGACCAGGAGATGATCCAGCCGTCCAGCATCGACGTGCGCCTCGACCGGTTCTTCCGGGTCTTCGAGAACCACAGGTACCCGCACATCGACCCCGCGGTCGAGCAGCCCGACCTGACCCGGCTGGTCGAGCCGGACGGGGACGACCCGTTCATCCTGCACCCCGGCGAGTTCGCGCTGGCGTCCACCTACGAGGTGGTGACGCTGCCGGACGACCTCGCGTCGCGGCTGGAGGGCAAGTCCTCGCTCGGTCGCCTCGGGCTGCTGACCCACTCCACCGCCGGGTTCATCGACCCCGGCTTCAGCGGCCACGTGACGCTGGAGCTGTCGAACGTCGCCACGCTGCCGATCAAGCTCTACCCGGGCATGAAGATCGGCCAGTTGTGCATGTTCCGGCTGAGCTCGCCGGCCGAGTACCCGTACGGGTCCGAGAAGTACGGCTCCCGCTACCTCGGCCAGCGCGGCCCGACGCCGTCCCGGTCCTACATGAACTTCCACCGGACCAAGATCTAGGCAGGGTCGGAACAGCTCACGCCCGCTTGGGCGTGGTGGTGACGGTCAGCTCCGTGCCGTCCTCGTTGAGCCGCAGTTCGGCCGTGAGCGCGGCCAGTTCGCCCAGGTGGTGCAGGTGGGAGCCGCCGCAGAAGATCGAGGCGTGGCCCTCCGGGAGCGACGCGTGCCACTCGCGGCGCGCGGTCAGCTCGGGGCTCGGGGCCTCGATCCGGACCTCTGCGTCCGCGGCGACCCAGGCGGCGAGGCGGGCGTTGACGGCGTCGGTGATCGCGGGGAGCTCTTCGGCCAGGCCGTCGACGGTGAAGCCCTTCTTCTTCAGCGACTTGCCGATCCGGTAGACGTCGTAGCTGGCGGCGGTGTCCATCCGCGAGGTGTCCATCGCCAGCGAGTCGAAGTCCGGGCTGCCCAGCGAGTCGGTGCGGCCCGGGTCCTTGCGCCAGCGCGGCGCGAGCGCGCCGTTGAGCGCCAGCGCCAGCAGGTGGCAGCCGGTGTGGGAGGCGCTGAGCGCCGCCCGGCGGTCGGCCTCGACGCGCAGGTCGACCTCCTCGCCGACCGCGACCGGCTCGGCGACCACGTGCACGACCAGCCAGGACCACTCCGCGTCGCCGCGCCGGACCGGGATGTCCGCGCCCAGCAGCAGCTCGCCCTCGGGGCTCAGACCGCCGGTGACGCAGTCCAGGACCGCCTGATCGCCGAGCGTGCCGGTGTCGGCGGGCTGGTCGGGCCAGGTGTGGTCGAGCGGGTGGAACGGCGTGCGCTCGACCACGACGCCGTGGCGACCGTCCGGCAGCGGGACACAGCCGACGACCACCGAGTGGCCCTCGACGGCTCCGGCCGGGAAGGTCACCTGCGTGGAGGCGGCGGGAAGGGCGGACGACGGCGCGGTCATGGGTGACTCCGAACGGCAGATCAGGGAGGTCGGGGAGGTCAGCAGGGTCGGGGAGGTCGGCAGGTCCTTGCCGACCGTTCGACCGGCTGCTCCATTCAACCGCACGGGCGCCGCTGCGGCTCAGCCCAGCGGCTCAACCCAGCGGCTCAACCCAGCGGCTCAACCCAGCGGCTCAGCCCAGCGGCTCAGCCCAGCGTCGGGAGTTTGATCACCACGAGCAGCATCAGCAACTGCAGCGCCGCCGCCGTCAACGCCTTGCCCCAGGGCAGGTCGTGCAGCTGCCGCAGCATCGCCGCGAACAGCCAGGCGCAGTACGCCCAGGTCGCCCAGCCGAGCAGCTGGACCACGCCGTTGCCGGCGGGCAGGAAGATCGCCAGCAGCAGCCGGGGCACGTCGGTCAGCCAGGAGATCAGCATCGACAGCCCGACCGTCGGCGCGAAGGCGCCGTCGCCGCCCAGGCGTCGGGCCAGCACGTGGGTGACCGAGCCGAACATGAACCCCGCCAGCACGAAGCCCACCGCGCTGGAGACGACGATCATCAGCGCCAGCGTGAACGTGGAGTGCAGCACCTGGCTGCTGGTGTCGCCGATGGCAAAGGTGGCGAGCACGCCGTAGAGCGCGGAGACGGCCAGCGCCGGGCCCCAGACCTGGTGCGCGCGCATCTGCGCGAAGGTCCGGGTGGGGTGCTCGACGATGCCGCGCAGCAGCGCCTTCCAGTCCAGCCGCCCCGAGCCGACCTTGGGATGCGGCTGGCCGGCCCGGTAAGTGGTGACGTTCTCGTCCCCGCCCGCGTCCTGCTCCGTGCCGTATCCGTCCGGGTCGTACCCGTCACGGCCGTACCCGGGCGCGCCGTAGCCGTCCGGGCTGTAGCCGTCCGGGCCGCCCGACCAGGCCGCAGCGGGCATCTCGGGCACGGTGAAGGCACGGGTGTGGCCCGGCTCGTCCGCCGGGTCCGCCGTCGGGACGGCAGCCGGCACGGGCGGGGCCGTCACGCCCTGGGCCTGCCGGTTGCCGCCGATCCTCATTCCACGAAGTCGCACATCCCGAAGGTACCCGTCACCCGCAGGACCACGTGATCACGAGGTCACCCGGAACACAGCTGTGACACGAAGAGCACAGTCAGGACGCCGCAGGTGGACCAACCAGCCGCCCGGCGGGAACCGTCCGGGAGCGCTCAGTGCACCAGCCAGGCGTGGTCGGGCGCGGCGGTGGCCGTCCCCTTCATGGCGCCGGCCACCTGGGGCGCGGTCAGCGCCGTGTTCCAGCACTCGACGTCGGTGATCTGACCGTTCCAGTGGTCGACCCAGCTGCCCTGGTAGCGGAGTCGACCCAGCTGCAGGGTGCCCGTGTCCGACCAGATGCCGGGCACCTTGGTCGTGCCCTGGAGTTGGCCGTTGACGTAGAGCGAGATGGTGTGCGCGGTGGCGTCGTAGGTTCCGGAGAGGAAGACCCAGGCGTTCTGCGTCGCGTCGGCCTTGGAGTAGACCGCGTACACGGTCTTGTCCTGGTTCCCGGCGGCGGTCTGGACCTTGAAGACCCACTTGTTGTGCTTGGTCCAGAAGTCACGGCCGAGGTCGAAGGCGTAGTAGCCGTCGTCACCCTGGCTGATCGCGGTGCGGCCGTCCTGCTTGGCGCTGTTCATCACCCAGCCGGCGACGGTGAAGCTGTTCTGGGTGTCGACGACCGGGCCGGTGGAACCGGCGTAGGACTCCGGCCTGCTGTTGAAGGCCAACGCCTGGGTCCCGTTGCCCGGTTGACCGCCCGCCTCCGGTGCCACCGGGGCCAGGGTCGCGGCGGAACCGACGGCCAGCGGGACGGTGCCCTCGGCGTCCGAAAGCTGCTGCTGGTGCGCGGTGGCGGACGGCGACGCGGAGGGCGAGCCCGTGGCGACCGGCGTCGGGGTGTTGTGCTTGCCCAACGTGAGGAACGCCCCCGCGCAGGCACCGCCGACGAGGACGACCGCGCCGACGACGAGCGCCGTGGTCCGCCAGCGACGCCGGTTGCGGCTCCGCGACTCGTTCTGCTCCGCGAGCGCGTTCCAGTCCGGCTCCTGCGAGCCGGCCGGGGGGTACGGCTGCTGAGGCGCCCCCTGTTGCGGGAACTGCTGCTGCGGGAACTGCTGCTGGGGCGGATAGCCGTAGCCGGAGTTCGGCATGGCCGGCCCGCGGTCCGGCGGAGTCTGCCCGCCCTGGGGAGGCTGCGCGCCCGGTGGCAGCTGCTGGCCGGACTGCTGCCCCGGCATGGCGGGCCAGCCGGCCTGCTCCGGTCCGCTGCCCTCGCCCCGTATCGGGTCCCCAAAAGTCATGGCGGGATCGTAACGGTTCTGCCTGACAAACGTGCAGGTGATACCCGGACACATGTCGTTCAGAAGGACGCCCGGAACGACACATCGTCGACATGTCCGAAATGGCGCCGCTTTATTGACCCTGCTCCGGGTGCAGTGCGACCTCGAAGCAGAACGTGAAGGCCGCTAGGATTGCCCGGCCATCTGGCGAGATCAAACGCTTATATGTGGGGTCGCGCTGCCGCGTCACCCGTACCCGGTTGGAGCTTCCCGTGGGTTCTGCACCGTCGTCTGCGCGCAGACGCCTCTGGAGCACCGTCAAACTGCTGCTGGTCGTGGCCGTTCTGGTCGCGGCGGGCACCGCGCTCTACCCGGTGTGGAAGGGCGCACAGCCCAAGCAGAGCGATCTCACGGTCCGGTACCGGAGCAACACCCCGACGGTCACGCCCGTGGCGGAGCCGTGGTTCGAGGTGATCAACTCCTCGAAGCACGCGATCCCGCTGGACCAGGTGACGCTGCACTACTACTTCTCCGCCGACGGCGCCGGCTACGGCTTCAACTGCGTTGAGGCCCCCATGGGTTGTTCCAACGTCCAGGGGCGGGTCGTGGCACTGTCCACCCCGGCCGACAAGGCCGACCACTACCTGGAGATCAGCTTCACCTCCGCGGCCGGGACGCTGGGCCCCGGGGAGAACAGCAAGGGGCTGCGCCTGCAGTTCTACCGGACGGACCACAAGGACCTGAACCAGGCCGACGACCACTCCTTCGACGCGTCCGACACCTCGTTCAAGCCGTCCAGCTCGGTGACCGCCTACGTCAACGGCAAGCTGGCCTGGGGGGACGAGCCCTCCGGCATCGCCTCCGCCGACGCGCAGCCCTCGGCCTCGCCGAGCCCGCACCTGGCCGTCGGACCGGGCGTGATGTTCGACGACTTCCACTACAGCGGCCCGAAGGACCCGGCCCTCTTCGACCACGGCTGGCTGATCCGCACCAGCTCCGGCGGTCCGGGCGTCCGGAACACCTGGACCGGCAAGGGCATCAGCTTCCCCGCCACGCCGGGCGCGCTCGGCGGCCAGGCGCTCCAACTGCAGGCGGCCACCGACGGCACCAAGTCCGGCACCTCGCAGGCCGAGCTGCAGACCATCGCCACGACCTTCACCACCGGCACCTACGCCGCGCGGATCTACTACAGCGACCAGCCCGACAGCGGCACCAACGGCGACCACATCAACGAGTCCTTCTACACGATCTCGTCGTACAACTCGAAGTACAGCGAGCTGGACACCGAGTACATGCCGAACGGCGGCTGGGGAGCCGCCGGACCGATCCTGGACACCACCAGCTGGTACAGCGCGGTGAACGGGGACCGGGCCACCCGACGGAACCACGAGGGCCTCTCCGGCTGGCACACGGTCGTGATCACCGCCGCCGACGGCGTGGTGACCTATTCCCTCGACGGCCAGAAGCTGTTCAGCAGCGGCGGCAAGTACTTTCCGCGTGAGGGCATGGAGGTCAACTTCAACACGTGGTTCGTCGATCTTCCGCTGCTCGGTTCCCGGACCTGGGACATGAAGGTCAACTGGTTCTACTACAACGCCAATGCGGCCATGTCGACCGCCGCAGTGGAGAACACCGTGAACGGCTACGCCAACAGCGGCGCCGATTACGTCGACACCATGGCCAAGCACTGATCCGCACATTCCTGGAGTGCATCTGTGAACGCTGAGCACCGTGGGAACGCGGAACACCGTGACAACGCCGAGCAGCGTGGGACCGCCGGGCGGCGCTCCGGCGCCGGGCAGCGCCCCGCCGGTCGCCGGTCCGTGCTGCGGATGGCGGGCGTCGGCGGGCTGCTCGCCGCCGGCGGCGTCCTCGGCACGCTCGGGATCCGGTCCGCGCTGGCCGGTTCGGGGCCCGCACCCCGCATCCCGGGAGCGTTGCCCTGGCCCAGCACCTCCCCTTCCGGCATAGCGTCAGGACGTCCGTCAGGAAGCCCGGGTGGCCCCAGGGCCAGTTGGTCGGAGCTGTTCCAGTCCGGCCACGGCTGGACCGCGGCCGGGCAGGGCACGTCCTCGGCGGATCTCAACGACCACTCCCTCTTCGCCACCGGCGACCAGTCGGTCCGGGTCACCACGAACGGCAACGGGGAGCAGTCCTACGTCCACCGCCTCGGCATGCCCGCCCTCGACCTGACGGGCAAGATGATCCGCCTGGTCCTGCGCGTCGACGACACCACGCACCTGCACCGGCTCGCCTTCTACGTGGGCAGCGACCGCCTGGCGAACGGCTACGTGTGGGAGTACCACACCCACTCCCGCACGACGGCCAACTACGTCGGTTCGGGCGAGTGGGTGACGGTCCACCTGCAGTGGGCCGACGTCTCCAAGTCCCTGGGCGGGTACGCGCTCTCCCCCTACTCGGTGCCCTCGCAGACGTCCGGCTTCACCGACATGTCCTTCGCGGTCTACGACGACGGCGGCGGGCCGGTGACCTACCACCTGCAGTCGGTCGAACTGATCCCGGACACCGCCTCGGTCTTCCCGCGCGGAGCCGTCTCGATCACCTTCGACGACTCCTACGCCTCGGTTCACGACCTGGCCCGCCCGGTGATGGACCGGCACGGCTACACCGGCACCATCTACAACATCGCCCAGGCGATCGGCACTTCACGGTTCCTGACCACGGACCAGATGAGCTCCCTGCAGAACGGCTCCGGCTGGGAGATGGCCGGTCACGCCTACGGGACGGCCGCGCACGCGCTCGGCTACAACCAGCTCAACTCCCAGCAGGTGGACGCCGATCTGCGGCAGCTGCGCTCCTGGCTGGAGGCGCACCGGTTCGCCACGGACCACTTCGCCTACCCGCACGGCGCGTTCCAGCAGACCACGGACGGCGTTCCGGTCGACAGCATCGCGCGCCGGTACTTCAAGACCGCCCGGTCGATCGTCTCGGAGACCACCGAGTCGGTGCCGCCGGCCATGCCCTACCGGCTCAAGGCCCTCACCGGGCTGAACGACGGCCAGTACACCACCGGCGAGCCCATGTCCGCGGTCCTGGGCCTCGGGGGCAGCCTGGACCGCTGCGCCCACGACGGCGACTGGCTGATCCTGACCTTCCACGAACTGGTCACCGGCGCACCGGGTTCCAGCACGCAGATCAGTCAGCAGGCCTTCGCCTCGGTGATGGCGGCCATCGCCGACCGGGGCATCCCGGTCGTCACCATCGCCAAGGCGATGACCTACTGGACCTGATCAGCGGACCGATCACCGGACCCGATCAACAGGCCTGATCAGCGGACCTGATCGGGGAGGGCGAGTTCCTCCCCGATCGGGAAGCCGGGCTCGTCCTCCTCCCACATCGCGGAGTAGTCGCCCTCGTCGCCGCTCGACTGGGCGGTGACCTCGACGCCCGCCTGCCGCGTACCCCACTTGCCCCGGTTGAGCGTCGCCAGCGCGTAGAAGCGCAGCGGCGTCAGCAGGGTCAGCTGGATCACCCCGTACACCGGAGCCAGCAGGAACATCCCGAACCGCTTGACCAGGCCCATGTTGCGGCGCGGGAAGTCCAGGTACCGGACGTTGCGCAGGTACCCCATCAGCACCATGAACATGCCGTAGTCGGCGATGTGCCGCAGGAACGCCTGCGGGTTCAGGATGGGGTTCACCACCAGCGAGTAGACCATCGCCGTGCCGAAGACCAGCCAGAGCGACAGCTCCATGCAGGTCAGCCAGAAGGCGGGGCGGGTCTTCTTCTGCTTGCGCAGCGCCCACAGCGACTCGCGGAAGAACGACTTGTTCCAGCGCACCTGCTGCCGCAGGAAGTGCGGCAGCCGCTCCGGTACCGCGGTGTAGCCCACGGCGGACTCCTGGAAGACCACCTGACCCTCGATCAGGGCGTAGTTGGTCATCCGGCGGTCGTCGCCGAAGACCGCGGGCTTGCCCAGGAACTGCTGGTTGAGGAAGTCGGGCAGGTACTTGCGCACCAGGTCGCCGCGGTAGACCGACAGCGCCCCGCAGCAGCAGAGCACGGACTTGAGCTGCGAGTAGGCCGCCCGCTCGAAGAGGAACGAGTTGCCGTAGCGGAGGTCCTGGAGCCGGGTGAAGATGTTGCGGTCGTGGTTCAGGGCCAGCACCATGCCGGTCGAGGCCATGATCCGGTCGTCCGACAGCGGGACGATGAGCTCGCGCACCGTGTCGCGGGTGAGCACCGTGTCCGAGTCGACGCAGAGGAAGAAGTCCGTGTAGGGCGCGTCCAGGAATCCGCGCGCCAGCGCCTCGCGCTTGCCCTTGTTCTCGGGCTGCGCGCTGACCTTGAACACCACGTCGCGGGCCTCGAACTCGCGGGCCAGCCGACGGGCGGTGCGCAGGCCGCCGTCGTCCGCGCTCGCGTCGTCGATGACGTGCACCTCGTTGGGGAGGCGGCTCTGGGCCAGGATGCTGCGCAGGCCCTGCTCGAACATGGCAGGGTCCTCGTTGTAGATGGGCATCACCGCGGTGACCCACTTCTCGTCGAGCTGCCGTGCCTCCGCGGCGGTGGCCCGCCGCGGGTGGTAGAAGAGCGCCAGGAACATCTTGATCGACAGCAGGCCGATGGCCAGCATCGAGTAGATGTGGACCGAGGAGCCGCGCATCTTGGTGGCGATGACCACGGACAGGGCCACGAAGACGAAGTACGACACCTTGAGGTGACGCTTCCTCCGGTGGCGCTTGCGCCCGCCCCGCCCACTGCCCGAGGCGGTCGCCCCCACCGCCGGGCCGGGCTCCTCGGCGGCCTGCTCCTGCGGGCCCTGCTCCTCCGCGCCCTGGACCAGGCTCACAGCTGCACCGCCCGCGGGTGCCCGACCGTCCGGCCGCGGGTGTCGAACAGCAGGTCGGCGCGGTCGGCCAGGGCCTCGACGTCGATCTCACGGTGCGGCTGGAGCAGGATCGTCAGGTCGGCGGTCTCCGCCTCACCGAGACAGTCCGTCACCCGGGCCACCGGGGTGCCGGCCGCGCTCCACTCCGGGACGTTGGGGTCGTAGTACCGCAGGTCCGCACCGCGGCGCAGCAGTTCGACCGCGACGGCGGTCGCGGGCGTCTCCCGCTGGTCGGAGATGTCCGGCTTGTAGGTGACGCCGAGCAGCAGCACCCGCGAGCCGTTGACAGCCTTGGCACGGGTGTTCAGCAGGTCCACCGCGCGCTGCACGACGTGCAGCGGCATCCGCTGGTTGATCTCCTGCGCCAACTCGACGAACCGGAACGGGATGCCCAGAGAACGGACCTTGTACGAGAGGTAGTTGGGGTCGATCGGTATGCAGTGCCCGCCGACGCCCGGCCCGGGGTAGAACGGCGCGAAGCCGAAGGGCTTGGTCGAGGCGCAGCGGATCGCGTCCCACAGGTCGACGCCGATCTCCCGGCAGAACATCGCCATCTCGTTGACCAGGGCGATGTTGACGTGCCGGTAGGTGTTCTCCAGCAGCTTGGCCATCTCGGCCTCACGCGGGCTCCGCGCCTCCACCACCTCGTCGACGAACCGCTCGTAGAGCCGTCGCGCGGCCTTGGTACAGGCGGGGGTGCAGCCACCGACCACCTTCGGGGTGTTCTCCAGCCCGAAGACCGGGTTGCCCGGGTCGATCCGCTCCGGCGAGAAGGCGAGGTGGACGTCGGTGCCGACCCGCAGGCCGCCGGCCTCCAGGGCCGGCCGGACGACGTCGTCCGTGGTGCCGGGGTAGGTGGTGGACTCCAGCACGACCAACGTTCCCGGCCGCAGATGAGCGGCCACGGTCGCGACGGCGCTGTTGACCGCCGTGAGGTCGGGAGCACCGTGCTGGGTGAGCGGCGTCGGCACGCAGATCACCACCGCGGCGGCAGAGGCGATCACCGAACCGTCGACGGTCGCCCGGAACCCCTGGCGGAGCAGCTCCTGCAGATCTGCGTCGGTGATGTCGTCGACGTGCGAGCGACCGGAGTTGAGACCGTCCACGACCGCGTCGCTCCGGTCCAGTCCCACCACCCGCAGTCCCGCCCGGGTAGCTCCCCGTACCAGGGGCAGGCCGACATAGCCGAGGCCGATCACCACAAGATCGACTTCTCGTGATGCACTCATGAGACGCGTACCACTCCATGGACAGAGGTGATCAGACGCACGCGCTGTCGGGCATGGGACGCCCGCCGGTCGATCGTGACGTCACCAGTGTGGATTGAGTGAAAATATTCGCACATGGCACTGGGGGGTAAGAGAGTTGGGTGGGCAATAGCCCGGTTTGCCCCCAGTGGATCGTTGTACATCCGATATATTCCGGGCCTGCCCCAGCCCGTCCGAGCAGGCGTGCAGCGGGCAAGCGGGGCCCTGCCGTCCACATTCGGGTGGTCACCCCCCGGCCACCTGACGGCCGATTTGGCGTGGTATCAACGAAGTCCGTCCGGGACGACGCCGGCGGAGATTCGATTTGGCACAAGGGGATTCACATGACCCAGGCGCTTCTGCTCGTCGGCGGAAAGGGCACCCGGCTCCACCCGTTGACGCTCACGCGCCCGAAGCCGATGGTGCCCGCGGGCGGCGTGCCCATCATGGAGCACCTGGTCCGTCGCGCCGCCGAGGCGGGCGTCACGCGGCTGGTGCTGGCCACGTCCTACCTGCCGGACGCCTTCCGGGCGCACTTCGGCGACGGCTCGGCCTACGGCATCGAGCTCAGCTACATCACCGAGGAGACGCCGCTGGGCACCGGCGGCGCCATCCGCAACGCGGCCGAACTGCTGACCAGTGGCCCGGACGAGCCGGTCCTGGTCTTCAACGGCGACATCCTCTCCGGCCTCGACATCGCCGACCTGGTGCGGCGTCACCGTGACGCCAGGGCCGACGTGACGCTGCACCTCACCCGCGTCGCCGACCCGCGCGCGTTCGGCCTGGTGCCGACCGACGAGGACAGCTGGGTGCTCGACTTCCGCGAGAAGCCGACCACGCCGGAGGAGATCGTCACCGACCAGATCAACGCGGGCTGTTACGTCTTCACCCGCTCGGTGATCGACCGCATCCCGGCCGGACGCGAGGTCTCGGTGGAGCGCGAGGTCTTCCCCGGGCTGCTGGCCGACGGCGGCCGGGTGCTGGGCGTGGTCGACACGTCCTACTGGCTCGACCTTGGCACGCCGCAGGCCTTCGTCAAGGGCTCCACGGACCTGGTCCGCGGCCTGGTCCCCAGCCCCGCGCTGCCCGGTGCCCCGGGCGAGGCCCTGGTCCTCGACGACGCCGAGGTGGCCGACGGCGCGACGCTGTCCGGCGGAACGACCATCGGCCGCAAGGCGATCGTCCGCGAGGACGCCCGCGTCCACGGCAGCGTGGTGATGGACGGTGTGGTGATCGGCGCGGGCGCGGACGTCGAGTCCTGCGTGCTGGGCGAGAACGCCACGGTCGCCGACGGCGCGGTCCTGCGTGGCGCGGTCATCGCGGACGGCGGGCACGTCCCGGCTGCCGAGCCGGTCGCCGAACTCACGCACTGAGACTCGTCGAGGGGTCGGCGGCCCATCCCTGGCTGCCGACCCCTCGACTCAACTCACCAGCCAGGAGTGGGCCGGAACCACACCGGACCTGTCCTTGACCGCCGCTGCGGCCTGAGCGGGCGTCAGCGCCGCGTTCCAGACCTGCACATGGCCGAGGATGCCGTTCCAGTTGTCGGTCCACTGGCCCTTGTAGGCGACCCGGCCGACCTGCAGCGCCCCGGCGTTCCTCCAGATGCCCGGCACCTTCGCCTGCTGCTGCAGCTTGCCGTTCACGTACAGCGCGATGGTGCGGTGGGCGGCGTCGTAGGTGCCGGTGAGCAGCACCCAGGTGTTCAGCGCGGCCGGTGACTTGGCGTAGACGGGATACGTGGTCTTGTCCTGGTCGCCCGCCGCGGACTGGACCTTGAAGACCCAGCTCTCGTGGCCGGGCCAGTAGTCCCGTCCCAGCGCGAAGGTGTAGTAGCCCCCCTGGCCCTGGCTGATCGCCATGACCGCCCCGGTCGGCGCCTTGTCCAGCACCCAGGCGGAGACGGTGAAGCTGCGGGCGGTGTCGACCACCGGACCGGGCGCGTCGGCGTAGGCCTCCGGCGAACCGTCCAACCAGAGCACCTTGCTGCCGTTGCCCGGGTGGACCGTGGCCCCGGACGCCACCGTCAGCGGCACCCCGCCGCGCCCGTCCGTCAGTCGGACCGCCACCGGCGTGGGCGGGACGGACGGCGGGGTGGAGGGCACCGGGGACGCTGAGGCGCTCTGTGAGGCCGCTGGGGAGGCCGACGACCCGGCCAGGGCGCTGCCCTTGCTGCCGCTGCCTCCGAGGGCCTGTACACCCACGACGACGGCCGCCGCGACCACCAGGACCGCGCCTCCCGCTCCGGCGGCCACCACCCACCGGCGGCGGCGCGACGCCTGCTCGTTCCGGTCCGCGAGCGCGGCCCAGTCCGGCTCCGGGGGACGCGGAGCGTTGGAGGGTGGGAAACCGCCGCCGTAACTCATGGGACGGATCGTAGCCGCAGCATTCGAACACCCAAGTGGAGAACGTATGGAGACTCGACGCCGACGGCCCGCCCGGTCCCCACCTGCTTTTCGCAGGCGGCGATCAGGCGGGCCGTCAGTGGCTCACGCGGTGAGGCGGCTCAGGCCGGAGCGGCCCAGGACGAGACCGGCTCAGGACGAGACCGGCTCGGGCTCCTCGGCCGGGGCCTGCGGCTCGGCCGGGTCGGCCTTGACCGACTCCAGCAGCAGCTGGGCCACGTCCACGACGCGCAGGTTCTCCTTGGCGGCGCCCTCGTTCTTCTTGCCGTTGACCGAGTCGGAGAGCATCACCAGGCAGAACGGGCAGGCGGTGGAGACGATGTCGGGGTTGAGCGACAGCGCCTCGTCCACGCGCTCGGTGTTGATGCGCTTGCCGATCCGCTCCTCCATCCACATCCGCGCGCCACCGGCGCCGCAGCAGAAGCCGCGCTCCTTGTGGCGGTGCATCTCCTGCTGACGCAGACCGGGGACCTTGTCCATGATCTCGCGCGGCGGGCTGTAGACCTTGTTGTGACGGCCCAGGTAGCACGGGTCGTGATAGGTGATCAGACCCTCGACCGGGTTGACCGGCAGCAGCTTGCCCGTATCGATCAGGTGCTGCAGCAGCTGGGTGTGGTGGATGACCTCGAAGTGGCCGCCCAGCTGCGGGTACTCGTTCGCCAGGGTGTTGAAGCAGTGCGGGCAGGTGGCGACGATCCGCTTGGTGGGAGCGTCCTCCAGCGCCGCGTTCAGCGTCTCGACGTTCTGCGCGCCGAGCATCTGGAAGAGGAACTCGTTGCCCAGGCGGCGCGGGGAGTCACCGGTGCAGGTCTCCTCCTTGCCCAGGATCGCGAACTTGACGCCCGCGGTGTGCAGCAGCTCGGCGAAGGCCTTGGTGGTCTTCTTGGCCCGGTCCTCAAGAGCGCCGGCGCAGCCGACCCAGTACAGGTACTCGACCTCGGTGGGCTCGATGTCCTGACCGATGATCGGCACCTCGATGCCGGTCTCCTTCTTGAGCTCCTTGACCCAGTCCAGACGGGCCTTGGTCGCCAGACCCCACGGGTTGCCCTTGTTCTCCAGGTTCTTGAGCATCGTCCCGGCCTCGGTCGGGAAGCTGCTCTCGATCATCACCTGGTAGCGGCGCATGTCGACGATGTGGTCGATGTGCTCGATGTCCACCGGGCACTGCTCGACGCAGGCGCCACACGTGGTGCAGGACCACAGCACGTCCGGGTCGATGACGCCGTTCTCCTCGGCGGTGCCGATCAGCGGGCGCTCGGCCTCGGCGACAGCGGCGGCCGGGACGCCGGACTTGTCCTCACCTGCGAGCAGGTAGGGGGCCTTGGCGTAGGCGTGGTCGCGCAGGCCCATGATCAGCAGCTTGGGCGACAGCGGCTTGCCGGTGTTCCAGGCCGGGCACTGCGACTGGCAGCGACCGCACTCGGTGCAGGTGGAGAAGTCGAGGATGCCCTTCCAGGAGAACTCCTCGACCTGGGAGACACCGAAGACGGCGTCGTCGGCCGGGTCCTCGAAGTCGATCGGCTGGCCGTTGCTGTGCATCGGCAGCAGCGCGCCGAGCGCGACCTCGCCCTTGGCGTTGCGCTTGAACCAGATGTTCGGGAAGCCGAGGAACCGGTGCCAGGCGACACCCATGTCGGTGCGCAGCGAGACCGTGATCATCCAGATGAATGAGACGGCGATCTTGATCGCCGCGACCAGGTAGACCAGGTTCTTCACGGTGTCGAGCGACAGCCCGCGGAAGGCGACCGTCAGCGGGTAGGAGAAGAGGAAGTTGACCTCGTAGTGGTTCACCCCGCGCAGCACGCCCTCAAGACCGCGCAGGGTCATGATGGCGAGGCCGATGATCAGGATCACGGCCTCGATGAAGTAGGCGAAGCCGATGTTCGAGCCGGCGAAGCGCGACTTGCGGCCGGGCTTGTCCGGGCGGCTCAGCTGCCGGATCACGATCAGCACCAGGATGCCGAGTGTGGTCAGCACGCCGATGAGCTCCGTGAAGACCTCGAACGGTGCCCACTTGCCGATGATCGGCAAGGTGAAGTCGGCGTCGAAGACCTGACCGAAGGCGTTCACCAGGGTGAGCACCAGGGTGTAGAAGCCGACGGCGACGAACCAGTGCGCGACACCGACGATGCCCCACTTGTTCATCCGGGTGTGGCCGAGGAACTCCCGGACGACGGTGACCGTCCGGTCCTTCCAGCCGTTGGTGCGCAGGCCGGCGGGCACGTTCTGGCCGAGCCGGACGAAGCCGTAGATCTGGAGGATCGCGCGCACGAAGAGCGCGACGCCGACCACGGCCAGGACCAGCGACACGATGATCGCGGCGATTTGCATGGGGGCTCCTCTAGCACCTACGGAGCTACGGACTCTGCTGCTGGACTGGGGTGTACTCAGCAGTAACTTATCGCAGTTCATGCCGAGCGTAGCGATTCCCGTACCCAAACCACAGCGGAAGCAGAGGTGACATGCGTCATCCGGGGGGCTGCGGCGTCAAGGCGACATAAAGTTGAGCCGATGTCGCTCAGCTCTGTTGACGAAGGCGATCCGATGCGGCACTGTTGAGTCTGTTCAGCTCAACTTCCTCTCTGGGAGGGTTTCACGATGGCTCGTGCGGTCGGAATCGACCTCGGTACGACGAACTCTGTCGTCAGCGTCCTCGAAGGCGGTGAGCCCACCGTCATCACCAACGCCGAGGGCGCCCGGACCACACCGTCCGTCGTCGCCTTCGCGAAGAACGGCGAGGTGCTGGTCGGCGAGGTCGCCAAGCGTCAGGCGGTCACCAACGTGGACCGGACCATCCGGTCCGTGAAGCGCCACATGGGGACCGACTGGAAGATCAACCTCGACGGCAAGGACTTCAACCCGCAGCAGATCTCTGCGTTCATCCTGCAGAAGCTGAAGCGGGACGCGGAGTCCTACCTGGGCGAGAAGGTCGCCGACGCGGTGATCACGGTCCCCGCCTACTTCAACGACTCCGAGCGTCAGGCGACGAAGGAGGCCGGTGAGATCGCGGGCCTCAACGTCCTGCGCATCGTCAACGAGCCGACCGCCGCCGCCCTGGCCTACGGTCTCGACAAGGACGACCAGACCATTCTGGTCTTCGACCTCGGTGGCGGCACCTTCGACGTCTCGCTGCTGGAGATCGGCGACGGCGTCGTCGAGGTGAAGGCCACCAACGGTGACAACCACCTCGGTGGTGACGACTGGGACCAGCGCGTCGTCGACCACCTGGTCAAGCAGTTCCAGAACGGCCACGGCGTCGACCTGTCCAAGGACAAGATGGCGCTGCAGCGTCTGCGCGAGGCGGCCGAGAAGGCCAAGATCGAGCTGTCCTCGGCTGCCGAGACGACGATCAACCTGCCCTACATCACGGCGTCCGCCGAGGGCCCGCTGCACCTGGACGAGAAGCTCACCCGCTCCCAGTTCCAGCAGCTGACCGCGGACCTGCTCGAGCGCTGCAAGAACCCGTTCCACAACGTCATCAAGGACGCCGGCATCCAGCTGTCCGAGATCGACCACGTGGTCATGGTCGGCGGCTCGACCCGTATGCCCGCCGTCGCCGAGCTCGTCCGCGAGCTGACCGGCGGCAAGGAGCCCAACAAGGGCGTCAACCCGGACGAGGTCGTCGCCATCGGCGCGTCCCTCCAGGCCGGTGTCCTCAAGGGCGAGGTCAAGGACGTCCTGCTGCTCGACGTCACCCCGCTGTCCCTCGGCATCGAGACCAAGGGCGGCATCATGACCAAGCTGATCGAGCGCAACACCACGATCCCGACCAAGCGCTCCGAGATCTTCACGACGGCCGAGGACAACCAGCCGTCCGTGCAGATCCAGGTCTACCAGGGCGAGCGCGAGATCGCGGCGTACAACAAGAAGCTCGGCATGTTCGAGCTGACCGGCCTGCCGCCGGCGCCGCGTGGTCTGCCGCAGATCGAGGTCACCTTCGACATCGACGCCAACGGCATCATGCACGTCTCCGCCAAGGACCTCGGTACCGGCAAGGAGCAGCGCATGGCCGTCACCGGCGGCTCGGCGCTGCCGAAGGACGACATCGAGCGGATGATGCGCGAGGCCGAGCAGTTCGCGGAGGAGGACCACCGCCGCCGCGAGTCCGCCGAGACCCGCAACACCGCCGAGCAGCTCGTCTACACGACCGAGAAGTTCGTCAAGGACAACGAGGACAAGGTCCCGGGCGACGTCAAGGACGAGGTCAACGCCGCTGTCGCCGAGCTCAAGGAGAAGCTGAAGGGGGAGGACAGCGCGGCCATCCGCGAGGCCTCCGAGAAGCTCTCCACCGTCTCCCAGAAGCTGGGCCAGGCCCTCTACGCCAACGCCGGTGACGGCGCGGCTGCCACGGACGCCCCCTCGGACGCCCCGCACGCCGCCCAGGCCGAGGACGACGTCGTCGACGCCGAGATCGTCGACGACGAGAAGCGCGAGGGCGGTGCCCAGTGACGACGGAGGAGACGCGGGGCGACGCTGAGGAGCCCGGCGCCGCTTCCGGCAAGGCCGCCAAGGGCCGTGACGCCGCGGGCAGCAAGCCCGCGGACGCCAAGGCCCCGGCGGAGGAGGCCGGGGGCGAGTCCGCCGCCGAGCTGCGCAAGCAGCTGGCGGAGCGCACCGCCGACCTCCAGCGGCTGCAGGCCGAGTACCAGAACTACCGCAAGCGCGTCGAGCGCGACCGGGTGACGGTGCGTGAGATCGCGGTCGCCGCGATCCTGGAGAACCTGCTGCCGGTGCTGGACGACATCGGCCGCGCCCGGGACCACGACGAGCTGGTGGGCGGCTTCAAGTCCGTCGGCGAATCGCTGGAGACGGTCGTGGCCAAGCTCGGCCTGCAGCAGTTCGGCAAGCAGGGTGAGACCTTCGACCCGCAGCTGCACGAGGCGCTGATGCACAGCTACTCGGCAGACGTGGAGGAGACCACCTGCGTGCAGATCCTGCAGCCCGGCTACAAGATCGGCGACCGGATCATCCGTCCGGCGCGGGTCGCGGTGGCCGAGCCGGAGCCGGGCGGCGCGTCGGCCGGCGGCGGCGAGTCCGCCGAGGCCGCCGGGGACTCTGCCGAGGACTCCTCCGACTCGTCGAAGGACGCCAAGGGCAAGGCTGCCAAGGGCAAGAAGAGTGACGCCGACGAGTAGCAGCCCGGGAGTGGGGGGGGGGGGGGGGGGGGGGGCCCCCCCCGCGCCCGGGCGGGGGGGGGGGGGGGGGGGGGGCGCCGCCGGGGGGGGGGGGGGGGGGGCGCCCGGCCCCCGGGGGGGGCGACC
>NZ_JBGCCL010000043.1:0-42016 GCF_041262505.1 Streptacidiphilus sp. MAP5-3 | reverse complement strand
GCCTGGTCCCGCCCACGCGGCGAAGCCGCAGATCAGCAGAGCCCCGCGCCCCTGGGTGTTGCAACTACCTGCGGCAACAAAGCCCCCGCCTGGTCCCGCCCACGCGGCGAAGCCGCAGATCAGCAGAGCCCCGCGCCCCTGGGTGTTGCAACTACCTGCGGCAACAAAGCCCCCGCCTGGTCGCGCCCACGCGGCGAAGCCGCGGATCAGCAGAGCCCCGCGCCCCTGGATAGTGCAACGTCCCTCAGCGCATAGCTACCTGTCAGAGATCGAGCAGGCCGGCGTGCCGCCGGGGAGGCGGTGGCGGTTGGTGGCGATCCAGATGTACAGCTCCGAGAGGAGGAAGCGGAGGCCCGGCAGGAACGCCAGAGCGCCCAGCACCGTCCAGGGGAACCGCCTGCTGCGTAGCAACAGCTTCGCTGCCGCGTCGGCGCCGCCGACGACCGTGCCCGTGGGGGTGATCCAGAGGACCTCGCGCTCCGCGCGGGCCTCGGAGACCGCGCCGTCGGTGAAGGACGCCAGCGCGTCCAGGTCCGCGCGTTGGTACGGGATCGCCGTCCAGCCCGACGTACCGAGGACGCGCTCCGCCGTCCGCACGGACGTCGTACAGAAGGCGCAGTCGCCGTCGTAGAGCAGGACCGGGGTGCCCGCAGTGAGCTCCATACAGCCATTCTCGCAGGTCCGACGGGAACCCCTGACACCGGGTGATCGGCGGCGATACCCTGACTCCGCAGGCCCGTTGACACACGCTCAGAGAGGATTCGCCGTGACGATGAGCGACATCGGGCCGCAGGTGCTGCGGACCGATCCGTCACCGAGCTCGGGGGCCACCACCTCCCTCTCCTCCCTCGCCTACCGCGACGGCGACTTCGAGCGGCTGCTCGACCTCTCCGAGGGCGTCAAGCACAAGTCGGGCCGGATCCGGCTGCTCTCCCCCAACCTCGGCGAGGCCTTCTGCGAGGCCGTGCTGGCCCGCACCCTCGGCGCGACGCGCAAGCCGATGGTGCCGTCGTACGGCGCGGCGTCGCGCCTCGTCGTCGAGCACTGCCTGGAGGCGGAGGACGTCCGCCACCAGCGGGACAAGCGGCTGACCTTGGTGGCCGTCGTCTTCGGACTGCTGTTCCTGCCCGGGGCGTTGCTCTGGCTGCTGGTCTTCGAGGCCGCCCGGCGGTCCGGTGCGAAGCGGCGCGAGGTGGTGCAGAACTTCGGCGTGCTCGTGGCCGTGCTGATCGCGGGCCTGCTGGCGTGGCGACCGGGCACCGTCACCGGGTTCTGGGGCGACTACCTGCGCGTCATGTGCATCGTGCCGGTGGCCGGCTGGTTCGTGGCGCGGCAGATCTGCGTGCGCACCTCCGAGCAGTTGCGGTCGCGCTGGCGCTCGCTGCTCGAGGGCGGCGCCCTCGGGCCGACCGTGCCGGGCGCGGTGCCCAAGGGGCCGGACGACCACAAGGCCGAGAACCAGCGCAAGCAGCTGTCCAAGCTCTCCGCCGAGCAGGACACCAACATCGTCCACTACGCCGGTTCCAAGGGAATACTCGGCCTCGGCCCCCGCTGGGCGTCCTGGCAGCTCGCCGAACAGCTCAAGCCCGCACCGGGGTTCGAGGAGATTCGCCCGTTCCACGCCTTCGACCTGGTGCGGAAGATGGACGAGCGCCTGGGCCGGCTCAAGCGCTCGCCGCTGGCGGACGGCGGCGTCCCCGGCGTCGACGTGAAGCACTGGGTGGTGCTGCCGCTGGGCGAGGGCGCGGACGAGTTCGGCCGGCCGTCGGGGCCGGAGATGGACGGCTTCCTGATGCGGCCGTCCGCGGTGGCCGACGTCGCGAACAAGCAGTCCTTCGGGAGCAGCCCCCGGCACTACCTGGGCACCCAGTTCGTGCTCTGGAACGGCCAGTTGGTCATCACCATGATGACCAGGGTGAGCGTGCTCTCGGAGACGCTGCGGATCGAGGTCTCCGGTCACGCGCTCGGCCCGCTGCCGGGCTGGTTCGGCGACAAGCCGAAGGCGCCGGAGAAGCAGGTGCAGAAGACCGGCAAGTTCTGGGAGGAGCGGACGGTCACCCTGCCCGTCGTCACCAACGCCGAGGTGGTGCGACTGGCCACCCGGGCGCCGTTCACCTGGAACCAGGGGCTGTTGAACTGGCTGGGCGGTTCGGTCAAGCTCCCGGAACCGTTCGGCATCCGCTCCGCCTGGGCGGCGCGCCCGTGGAGCAACCGTTTCATGGCCGACGACGCGATCAACATCGCCGTCCCGGTGCTGCGCGCGGTCCACGAGGCGACGTTGGACGTGCTGCGGGACCACGACATCGACGTCGAGCGCTTCCAGAACCGCTCGCAGATGCTGGGCTCGGAGGCCCAGGGCATCCGGCCGTTCAAGGCCGACGTGTACGACGCGTGAGAGCGACCGTACGACGAGGGGCCCCGGACGCGATGTCCGGGGCCCCTCGCTCTGCATGCTCGCTCAGTCCTG
The DNA here is from genome assembly GCF_041262505.1 of Streptacidiphilus sp. MAP5-3. Classification (NCBI taxonomy): domain Bacteria; kingdom Bacillati; phylum Actinomycetota; class Actinomycetes; order Kitasatosporales; family Streptomycetaceae; genus Streptacidiphilus; species Streptacidiphilus sp. MAP5-3. The sequence goes on along the minus strand of NZ_JBGCCL010000043.1, from coordinate 39,549 downwards.
CATGCCCGCTCACTCCTGCATCCCCGCTCAGTCCTGCGGCCAGGCCTCGGCGACCAACTTGCGGGTCTCGCTCAGCATCTGCGGCAGCACCTTGACCCGGCCGACGACCGGCATGAAGTTCGTGTCCCCGCCCCAGCGCGGCACGATGTGCTGGTGCAGGTGGGCCGCGATACCCGCGCCGCCCGCCGAGCCCTGGTTGATGCCGATGTTGAAGCCGTGCGCGCCGGACGCCGTGCGCAGCGCCGTCATCGCCTGCTTGGTCAGGTCGGCGATCTCGACCGTCTCCTCCGCCGTCAGCTCGGTGTAGTCGGCGACGTGGCGGTACGGGACGGCCATCAAGTGGCCACCGTTGTAGGGGTACTTGTTGAGGACGGCGTAGGCGTGCACCCCACGCCGGACGATCAGACCGTCCTCGTCGCTCATCGACGGAATGGCGCAGAAGGGACAGCCGTCGTCCGGCTCGGGGCCGGTCGGCTTGTCCTCGCCCTGGATGTAGGCCATCCGGTGCGGGGTCCAGAGGCGGCCGAACCCGTCAGGGATGCTCTGCTCCTCGTACTGTTCGTACGGCTCCGTGGTCATGCTGATCAGCATAGGCGGAGGGCGGCCCCGGCTGGGACCGCCCTCACCACACCCATACCCGCTGCTCCGGCGGGACAGCGGACCTCGGACTCAGACCTGGACGCGGCGCTCCACCACGTCGAGCAGTTCGGCCAGCGCCTCCTCGCGGGAGATGCCGTTCTTCTGCGAGCCGTCGCGGTAGCGGAAGGAGACGGTGCCCGCGGCCATGTCCTCGTCGCCGACGATGACCATGAACGGGACCTTCTGCTTCTGGTGGTTGCGGATCTTCTTCTGCATCCGGTCCCCGGAGGCGTCCACCTCGAAGCGCAGGCCCTTGGCCTTGGCCTCGCGGGCGAACTCCTGGAGGTACTCGACGTGGCCGTCGCCGATCGGGATCCCGACCGCCTGGACCGGGGCCAGCCACGGCGGCATGGCGCCCGCGTAGTGCTCCAGCAGCACCGCGAAGAAGCGCTCGATCGAGCCGAACAGCGCACGGTGGATCATGACCGGACGCTGACGGGTGCCGTCCGCCGAGGTGTACTCGAGGTCGAACCGCTCCGGCAGGTTGAAGTCGACCTGGATGGTCGACATCTGCCAGGTGCGGCCGATGGCGTCCTTGGCCTGGACGGAGATCTTCGGGCCGTAGAAGGCCGCGCCGCCCGGGTCCGGGACGAGCGGCAGGCCCTGCTTCTCGGCGGCCTTGCGCAGCGTCTCGGTCGCCTCCTCCCAGACCTCGTCCGACCCGATGTACTTCTCCGGGTCCTTGGTGGAGAGCTCCAGGTAGAAGTCGTTCAGGCCGTAGTCGCGCAGCAGGTCCAGCACGAAGGTCAGCAGCGAGTCGAGCTCGTCCGCCATCTGCTCCTTGGTGCAGTAGATGTGCGCGTCGTCCTGGGTGAAGCCGCGGGCGCGGGTCAGGCCGTGGACCACGCCGGACTTCTCGTACCGGTACACCGTGCCGAACTCGAACAGGCGCAGCGGGAGCTCACGGTAGGAGCGCCCACGGGCGTCGAAGATCAGGTTGTGCATCGGGCAGTTCATGGGCTTGAGGTAGTAGTCCACGCCCTCGTCGAGCTGCATGGGCGGGTACATGCCGTCCGCGTACCAGTCCAGGTGGCCCGACTGCTCGAAGAGGGTGCCCTTGGTGGCGTGCGGGGTGTAGACGAACTCGTAGCCCGCCTGCTCGTGCCGCTTGCGCGAGTAGTCCTCCATCGCGCGGCGGATGATGCCGCCCTTGGGGTGGAAGACCGCGAGGCCGGAGCCGATCTGCTCCGGGATGGAGAAGAGGTCCAGCTCGCTGCCGAGCTTGCGGTGGTCGCGCTTCTCGGCCTCCTCCAGGAAGTCGAGGTACGCCTTCAGCTCGTCCTTGGACGGCCAGGCGGTGCCGTAGATGCGCTGCAGCATCGGGTTCTTCTCGCTGCCGCGCCAGTACGCGGCGGCGTTGCGCATCAGCTTGAAGGCCGGGATCAGCCGGGTGCTGGGCAGGTGCGGACCGCGGCAGAGGTCCTTCCAGCACAGGTCGCCGGTCTTGGCGTCCAGGTTGTCGTAGATGGTCAGCTCGCCGCCGCCCACCTCGACGTCCGCGCCGTCGTCGGAGGAGGCGGAGCCCTTGAGGCCGATCAACTCCAGCTTGTACGGCTCGTTCGCCAGCTCCTCGCGGGCCGACTCCTCGGTGACCACGCGGCGCTGGAAGCGCTGGCCGCGCTTCTGGATCTCCTGCATCTTCTTCTCGATGACCTTGAGGTCCTCGGGGGTGAACGGCTTCTCGACGTCGAAGTCGTAGTAGAAGCCGTCCTTGATGGGCGGGCCGATGCCGAGCTTGGCCTCCGGGAAGACCTCCTGGACGGCCTGGGCCATGACGTGCGCGGTGGAGTGGCGCAGGATGTTGAGGCCGTCCTCGCTGGTGATCTCCACCGGCTCGACCTCGTCGCCGTCAACCAGCGTGTAGGTGAGGTCCTTGAGCTCGCCGCCGACCTTGGCGGCGATGACAGCGCGCTCACCCGGGAAGAGCTCGGCGGCCGTCGTGCCCGTCGTCACCACGCGGTCTTCCCGGTCGGGTTCGCGATTGATGATCACACGGACGTCCGACACCGGACTCTCCTGACTCTCGGTTCCTCGTGGAAGGGCAGCAGTGCGCTGCGATCACGATGGTACCGACCCGGCGGGCGCCCTCGCGCAGGCTCACCCCGCTGCACCGCGGTCGGGGCCGGGGCCAGGGCCGGGGTCGCTGTCGGGGTCCGTGTCGGTATCGGTGTCGTCCTCGCCCTCGACGCCGTCCGACTCACCCCCGCCGGGGCCGCTCAGGCGCAGCGTCTTGGCCAGGCGGTCGCGTTCGGCCTCGTCGAGCTCGACCACGGCGACGTCACGGGCGCCGGTGATCTTGCGGAAGCCGCCCTTGCGCTCCAACAGGCCACGCAACCGGACCGGTGCCCCCTCCAGATGGGCGGTCACCGCGGTGCGGTAGTCGCGGTCGCCGAGGCGGACCCGGACCTCCTCGACATCCGCGCCGCTCAGCACCCGCAACCGGACCACGCCCTCCGCTCCCGGGACGGCCCGCTTGAGGCGGACCACCGCGCCGGTGAGGGCGACCTCGACGGCGGGTTCGCTGCGTTCGAGCCGGGCCGCCGCCGCTTCCAGGGCCGGAAGGTCGCCGGGCGAGAAGTCGACGACCAGGCGCCGGTTGCCGAACCCATGCGGGACGCCGACCTGCGCCGACCAGTGCAAGCCGACCTGCGCGCCCTCGCTGCCGCGGACCAGGTGGGCGACCGAGCCGACCAGTTCGCGGCTCAGCCCGAGCCGGACGCCGTTGTCGAACGCGTCGGTCTGGCCGGTGGCCCGCTGCAGGTCGATCGCGTCCCGCAGCGTCTCCAGCGCGCGGACCAGGGTGGTCGTGGCGAGCCGGTCGGCGGGCGCGGGGCTGTAGGCGGTGAGCAACCCGGCGCCGGTGCCGGGCGCGACGACCAGGACCCGCTCGACGTACTCGGCGGCGTAGGCGTCCAGCCGCGCACCGAAGTACGCCGCCCGGGCCTGCCCGGCCTTGGCCGCCGCCGCGAGCATGGCGGCGGCGGCCGAACGCAGCTCCGCCTCCGCGCCCCAGGCCACCGCTCCACCGACACCGGGCACCTCGCGTCGCCAGTGGATCTCGTCGCCGGGGACGAGCAGCGCGGCCAGGATGGCGCGGGCCGAGGGGACGCCGGAGCGGGAGAGGGTGAGGACGGCCTCCTCGATCAGGTCGAGGCTGTCGTCGAAGTGACGGTCACCCGGGACCAACAGGCTGGTGTCCGGCTCCAGGTCGTCGGGCGGGGCCCAGCGGCTGTAGCGGCCCTGCGCACCGCCCTTGCGGATCCAGCCGTGCCGGGCGAGCAGGGTGGTGAGCACGGCGGGGTCGACCCGTCCGGGGTCGGGCAGATCGGGTTCGGCGGGGGGCAGCAGGGTGCGTCCGCCCCGGGCTCGCACGGCGGCGCGGGCCACGGGGATCACGGAATCTGCCGGGGTGTCCTGCCGCCTGGCTGTCACGCGTGCCCTCCCGAGCCGGTGGGATGCCCGTGAATCGGGATGATCACGGCCGGTCGCCCGCCCCCACACGCGCCATGATGGCGCACAGGGCGCGGTCGTCGAAGACCTGCTCCGTCGGTATCCGGACATTCGTCCGCCGCCTGCCGGTGATCGGATGTCCGGCCAGGTTGACCCAGTAGCAGCAGTGCCGCAGCTCCAGCCGGTCGGGCCGGGCGAGCAGCCACTGGTCGACCTGACGGGGCGCCAGCATCACCACCAGGATCTTGTGCACGGCGACCCGGGGGTGGGCGAGTTTGCGCAGGTGGTCGTTGTCGAGGGTGAAGCTGAAGTGCGGTCCGGCCGGGTTCGGCGGGATCTGCGCGGTGCATTTGAGCTGGACCTTGATGGTGGCCTCGTCGTCGACCAGGTGGGCGGAGTTGCCGTGGCTGAGATGCCAGTCGATCCCGTTGTCCGGGAAGGGTGAGGCGAGGGCGCAGCCCGCGGCGGCCGCCACGGCATGGAGATACCCCACCTGCAGCGTCTCCATGCAGGAGGTGACGGCGAGTTGACCGCGAAGAGAACGCCCGTCCGGCGCGGCCGGTTCGGGCCAGGTAGTTGCCATCGGTACCGCTCCGGTCCAGACGACGGGCGGATCCGCCCCGTTTCGGACACCCCGTCAACTTCGGTCTTTCCACGACTGGATGGCGCGAAACAACGCAACAGCTGTGTATCTCCGACAGGAGGATTGAATGCGGAAAGTGACCGGGTATCACCCAGGTGTGAAGCGTTTCTGCCATCCGTCGAGATCACAGTGACGGGGCGAGAAAGGACAGCAGAAAGGACAGGGGGACGGTGATGACGCTCTGGCACGAAGGGCCGCTCGCGTCCTTCGACACCGAGACCACCGGCGTCGACGTCGAACGCGACCGGATCGTGACGGCCGCCCTGGTGCTGCAGGACGCGCCGGGCGGCGAACTGCGGCGGCTGGACTGGGCCGTCGACCCGGGCCTGCCGATTCCCGCGCAGGCCACGGCGGTGCACGGACTGACCGACTCCTGGGCGCGCGAGCACGGCCGGGCACCGGGAGTCGTGGTGGAGGAGATCGCGCACGCTCTGGCCGAAAGCGCGCGCGCCGGACGGCCGTTGGTGGTGATGAACGCCCCCTACGACCTCACCCTCCTCGACCGCGAACTGCGCCGCCACCGTAATCTGATGCTCAGTCACTACTTCTCCGGCACACCGCTGTTGGTTCTGGACCCCTGGGTGCTGGACAAGCATCTCGACCGCTACCGCAAGGGCCGGCGGACCCTCGCCGCACTGTGCGCGAGCTACGACGTCCCACTGGCGGACGCGCACGACGCCGGCGCCGACGCCACGGCGGCGATGGAGCTGACCAGGGCCATAGGGCGTCGTCACCACGGCCGCCTGGAGGGGTTGACCACGGCGGAGCTGCATCTGCGTCAGGCGGTGTGGCACGCGGCGCAGGCGCGCGGACTCGAACAGTGGTTCTCGCGCAGCGGTACACCCACCCCGGTGGATCGGGCCTGGCCGCTGCGGCTCCCCCTGGAGCAGGCCGCCTGAGTGGCGGAGGAAGGTCTGGCGAAGGCCCTGCGAAGGACCGAAAGAAGGGGAAGAACAGCTGAAGGCCCCTCAACTGAGGGGCCTTCATGTCCTGCACGGGTGGGCGATACTGGGTTCGAACCAGTGACCTCTTCGGTGTGAACGAAGCGCTCTCCCACTGAGCTAATCGCCCGGGCACGCAGAGAACATTAGCACTGCCTGGGCCGATGCCAGAAATGCCTATCCCGAGCCTCGTCGTTCGACTCGAACGATCCGAACGATTCGAACACCAGTGCTAACCTGGTCGTATGGCCACCGCACTGCTGCTCCTCGACGTCCAGCGCGACATGCTGCTCACCCCCTCCGTCGCCGCGTCCCTGCGCACACTGCTCAGTCGGGCCAGAAACGCGGGTGCGCCCGTCGTCCACGTCCGCAGCGACGGCCAGCCACTGCTCTTCGGCTCCTGGCACGGGGAAACAGTGGTCGACCGCACCGACGAGAACGCCTTCCTCGGCAGCGCCCTCACCGAGGCGCTCCCGGCGGGGAGCCGACTGGTGGTGGCCGGAGTCTGGAGCGAGCACGCCGTCTCGGCCACGGTGACGGCGGCGCTCGGACGCGGCTACCGCGTGGTGCTGGCCTCCGGCGCGCACGAGGGGTTCACCATGGAGGCGGCGCGACGGGTGGAGGACGAGCTGGCGGCGGTCGGCGCGGTGATCGCCGACGCGGACGCGGTCCCCTTCAGCTGACGCCCCGCTGATCCGGCTGAAGCCGCGCTGCTCCGATCGGGACACGCCGAAGGCCCGCAGGTCGACGACCTGCGAGCCTTCGGTCCGGGGTGGGCGATACTGGGTTCGAACCAGTGACCTCTTCGGTGTGAACGAAGCGCTCTCCCACTGAGCTAATCGCCCGGGCGCAGGGAAAACACTACCGCATGCCGACCCCTGCTCCGGCACCGCTCCGGCCCGTTGCGCCGGGGCGCGGGCAGAGCTGCGCCCACTGGCCGGACACTGGCTGAAAACCGTCCCTGGACGAACCGCGAAACGGCTCTCACCTGCCGCTTCGTGTGACTCCTGTGACGTCTGTGACGACTGCGCCAGATGGGGTATCCGGAGCGCACTAATCCGGACAGAGGGGTTTACACCGGGCCCAACGGTGGGATGGTCCGTTCGCCGACGTGCGATCCCCGAGCGCACACTGAGCGAAAGGCCTTGGCGCTTATGAACACCACGGTCAGCTGCGAGCTGCACCTGCGCCTCATCGTGTCGAGCGAGTCTTCCCTCCCCGTTCCGGCGGGGCTGCGCTACGACACGGCCGACCCCTATGCCGTGCACGCCACCTTCCACACGGGCGCCGACGAGACCGTCGACTGGGTGTTCGCCCGCGACCTCCTCGCGGAGGGGCTGCACCGGCCGACCGGGACCGGCGATGTCCGTGTCTGGCCCTCACGCAGCCACGGACAAGGAGTCGTCTGCATCGCGTTGAGCTCTCCCGAGGGAGAAGCCCTGCTGGAAGCCCCGGCCCGCGCGCTGGAGTCCTTCCTCAAGCGAACCGACGCCGCGGTCCCCCCGGGGACCGAGCACCGGCACTTCGACCTCGACAGGGAGCTGAGCCACATCCTGGCGGAGAGCTAGCACCATGCGCTGACCTCGCACAGCGCTGCACCTACATGCGCGGGCGTGCTACTCGGGGGCACGCGGCGCAGCACGGCAAGGCCGTTGCGGCCCGGTGATGGAGACCCCATCGCCGGGCCGCAGCGGCTTTTCCAGGCCCCTCACACGTCGGTCGCCTCGTCGGTCGCCACGTGGGTCGCCGCATCCGTCGACACGTCAGTCGACGCGCGTCACTCCCCCGTTCGGGCCTGTCAGCACGGGCGATGGTGTCGTCATGACCTTGACCCGTCACGAAGGGTAGAGTCCTCGCCAACCAGTCGGCCCCAACCACGCGGCCGAACCGTCGGGCCACGGAGAGCCAGGAGCCCCGCCGTGCTGATCACCCACGACACCGAATGCGCTCTCGACGCTCTGGTCGAGCTGCTGAACACGTCCCCCGAAGCCTGCGGCCAGGAGGCTCTTCCGGACCTGCCCGCCCTGCGCGGCTTCGTGGCCCACCGCGAACTGAGCGAGGTGGGACGGCTGACCGCCACCGACCTCGACGCGATCCGCCTGCTGCGGGCACGCTTCTGGGAGGTGCTGGGTGCGCCGACCATCCCTGAGGCGGCCGAGCTGCTCAACAGCCTGATCGCCCGGGCCGGCACCACGCCCAGACTGACCGACCACGACGGTCACGACTGGCACATCCACTACTTCGCGCCCGGCGCGGCGCTGGCCGACCGGATGGCCGCCGAGTCCGGGATCGCCCTGTCGATGGTCCTGGTCGCGGGCGAACGCGAGCGGCTGCGCCGTTGCGAGGCCCCGGACTGCGTCCGGGTCTTCGTCGACCTCTCCCGCAACCGCTCGCGCCGCTACTGCGACAGCCGTACCTGCGGCAACCGCCTGCACGTGGCCGCCTACCGCGCGCGGCAGCGCGTCGCTCCCCCGCCGGAGGCCGAGCTCGGCTCCGCGCGGAGCGCGGCCGTGGGTGACACGACGCCGGAGACGCCCGGTGTCGGCGTGGGGACGTGACTGAAGGGAACAACGGGAGCGGCGGCCCGACCGACGCGACGACGGCCGGAACCACGGCGCCCGCGGATTCGGTGCGTCCGCTGGAGCTCTTCTTCGACCTGGTCTTCGTCTTCACCATCACCCAGATCGCCGGGCTGCTCGCAGCCCACCCCGACCTGCTCCGCCTGGCCCAGTCGGCGCTGCTGCTGGCGCTGGTCTGGTGGATGTACGGGGGCTATGCCTGGTTGACCAACGCGCTCGACCTGGAGCAGATCGGCCCCCGCCTGCTGCTCCTGCTCGGCACGGCGGGGTTCTTCGTGATGTCGATGGCGGTGCCGCGCGCGGCGGAACCGGGCCCGTGGGGGCTGGTCTTCGGTGCGGCGTACCTCCTCGTGGTGCTGGTCCACGCCTTCGGATTCCTGGGCACCTCCGGCCACCTCGGGATCACCAGGATCGGCCCGATCAACGTGATCAGCGCGCTGGTGGTGCTCGCCGCCGGGGCGGTTCCCGCGCACGAGCGCGCCTGGGTGTGGGCGGTCGCCGTGCTGATCGAGTGGGTGACCCCGTTCCACGGCGGCGTCGGCGGGTTCAGCGTGGGTGCCGGGCACTTCGTGGAGCGGCACGGGCTGGCCGTGATCATCGTGCTCGGCGAGTCGATCACCGAGGTCGGCGCGGCGGCGACGCACGAGGACCGACTGACGGCGGTGCTGGTGGGCGCTCTGCTGGCGCTGGCCGTCAGCGCGGCGATGTGGTGGCTCTACTTCGACCGCGAGGAGCACGACAGTCTGACCCTGCTGGAGCGGGTCCCGGCGCAGCGTCGCACCCGCGTCGCGGTCCTCTCCTTCGGCTACGCCTACCTGTTCGTCATCTTCGGCATCGCCCTTTCGGCGGTCGGGATGCAGGAGGCGATCGACGCGTTCACCGAGCCGTTGCACGGACTGCCCGCCGCCATGCTGCCGCTCGGGACCGCCCTGTACCTCGGTGGACTGGCCTACTTCCACTGGACCTTGGCCGGGCGGTGGCCGGTACCGCGCCTGGTGGCCGCAGCCGCCGTGCTCGCCGCGGGCGTGCCCGCACTTCTCTGGTCCGGGGGCTGTGCGGCCCTGGCCGCGACGGCCGGCCTGCTGATCGGCCTGATTCTGTGGGAACGGACGCGCCTGAAGCGGGCGTGATCCGACGGCCGCCGAGCGCGCGGGCAGTCGCCCGGCCAGCCGCCCGGAGAGCCGGTCAGATGCCGCGGCGCTTGAGGATCTCCTCGATGTCGGAGAAGTCGCCCAGGTCCGTACCGCCGCTCCCACCGGACGTGCCGGGCTTGCCGGACGACGAGGCGGGAAGTGCCTGGCCGGCTCCCGCCGGGCGTCCGGTGGTGGCCGCCGGGGCGGGCTGCTTGGCGGCGACCGACGTGCCGTTGCCCTGCGACGTGCCCTTCCCCCTGCCCCGACGCAGCCGCACGCCGGTGCTGAACAGCACTACGACCGCCACGCCCAGCATCACGACCCCGATCCACACCCGGGGGTCGAAGACCAGGTGAGTGGCCCAGCTCGCCAGGCTGTGGCCGATCTGCCGGAAGACCGTGATCAGGCCGGTCAGCCAGAGCCCGGTCGGGACCAGAGCGACCGCGAGCCACCGGATCCCCGCCCGAAACCGTCCGCGCGAGGCGGTGAGCACCGCGAGCACCACGCCCACGGCCGAGAGTGCCATGCAGATGATGCCGGTCATGATCGGGCTCTCCTTCTGCTGCCGGGATGCCGCCGGGCTGCTGGGCCAGCGGGCGTCATAACCATCGTGCCCATAAATGGGAGACTTGCGAGCATGACCGAAAGTTCCTCGGGCGCGTCCGCGTCCCCCGTCAAGACCGTCGAGCTCTGGTGCGAGCTGCAGTGTCCCGACTGCGCCACCGCGCTCGACGACGTACACGCGCTGCGCGCCGCGCACGGCGACCGCGTGGAGATCGTGCTGCGCCACTTCCCGCTGGAGAAGCACACGTTCTCCTTCCAGGCGGCCGAGGCCGCCGAGGAGGCCTTCGCCCAGGGCAAGGGCTGGCCGTTCGTGGAGGCGGTGCTGGCCCGCACCGAGGAGCTGGACCGCAGCGGGCTCAAGCTGCTGCTGAAGGTCGCGGAGGAGCTCGGCCTGGACGCCGAGGAGATGGACACGGCGCTGATCGACGGCCGCCACAGCTTCACGGTCGAGGCCGACCACGCCGAGGGCAAGGCCATCGGCGTCAAGGGCACCCCGAACTGGGTCGTCGGCCGCGAGCGCCTCGACGGCAGCAAGAGCCAGGACGGTCTGCGCGAGCGACTCCTCGCCCTGCTGGGCGAGTGACACCGCCGGCCTGCTGACGTTTTCGGCCGTGGGCCGGACCGGGGAAGTCCCGGTCCGGCCCACGGCCGTTGCTCAGAGCAGCGACTTGCCGAAGACCCAGCGGACGGTGCGGTAGCCCAGCGACTCGTAGAGCCGCTCGGCCGGGGTGTTCCCGGCGTGGACGTTCAGGCCGAGACGGCGTCGACCGGCGTCGAGGGTGAGGCCCTCGGCGAGCAGCATCAGCGACCGCCCGTGGCCGCGACCCCGCTGCGCCTCGTCCACCAGCACGTCGTAGACCCAGGCCGGTCGGCGGCCCGACTCGGAGGTGTTGATCCAGACCGTCCCGACCGGGACGCCGTCGACGGTCAGGCGACTGATCACGGTGTCCGGGGTGTCGAGGCCCCCGCCGAGCATGGCCGCGTGGTCCGCGTCGCTCTTGGTCCGCGCCTGGTCGGGCGTCATCCCCATGCCGACCAGCAGCTCGAGATAGCCCGCCGTCTCCTGCGCCAGCCACACCGGGTACTCCGCCCAGGTCATCGGTCGGCCGACCGTTCCGGCGGGCAACACCGGTGCGGTGTCCGGGAGTTGCTTGACCATGTTGCGGGCGGCCGGGGCGTAGCCGAGGCCCGCCACCCAGCGGATGGCGCGGTCGGGCTCGGGCGAGCGCTCCGGCAGCACCGACAGCTCGGCGCGGCGGCAGCCCCAGGAGCGCAGGATCTCCTCGGCGGCGAGGACGGCGACGGTGCCGCGTCCCCGACCGCGATCCGGCTCGTCCACCGCCAGGTCGATCAGCACACCCACGTCGCCCGGCGCGACGCGCAGGCGGACGCCGCCGACCGGCCGTCCGTTGACGCAGATCGCGTAGTCACGCCCGCGCCCGCCGAGCGGCGTCCGGGTCTCGGGACCGGTCGGGCGCAGGGTCGTCGTCACTACGGCTCCAGGTCGGCGGCGGCGCGCGCGGCGAAGATCTCGCCGACCTTGACGGTCACGTGGCCCGGCGCGCCAGCGAGTTCGCGTTGGTCGACCCGGGAGACGCCCTGGACGTCGCGGAGGGTTCCGGTCAGGAAGACCTCCTCCGCCTCCTGCAGCACCGAGTAGGGCAGGTCGGCCTCCTCCGCGTCGGTCCACTCCAGCACGAGCGCGCGGGTGATCCCGGCCAGGCAGCCGGAGGAGAGCGGTGGGGTGAGCAGTCGACCGCCGACGACCACGAAGACGTTCGAGGCCGTGCCCTCGCACAGCATGCCCGCGGTGTTGGCGAGCAGGGCCTCACCGGCGTCGTGCTGGTGGGCGCGGGCCAGGGCGACGACGTTCTCGGCGTAGGAGGTCGTCTTCAGCCCGGCCGTCGCAGCGTGCTCGTTGCGCCGCCACGGGACGGTGACCACGGGGGTGGCACCGGTCCGTCGGACGGTCGGGCCGAGCGCGACGACGAGCGTGGGCGTAATCTCGCCGCGTTCCGAGCCGAGCGGCGCGACGCCGCCGGTGTAGGTGATCCGGAGCCGTCCCAGCGCCGTCGGGTTGGCCTCCAGCACCGCCGCGCAGGCGCGTTCGACCTCGGCCCGGTCGGGGGTGGGCAACCCGAGGCCGCGCGCGGAACGCTCCAGCCGGTCGATGTGGCGGCGCAGCGCGAAGGGGCGGCCGTCGGTCGTCTTCACCGTCTCGAAGACGCCGTCGCCGACGGTCATGCCGTGGTCGAGGACCGAGACCGTCGCCTCCTCGGCGTCGTGGAGTCGGCCGTTGACCCAGATCTGCACGGTGGCACCCCTCACGCTCAACTCGTTACTGCCGCATACGCTCAACTCACCGCATGCGCGCCGTCACTGAATGCGCTGACCTCACTGCATGCGCTGAGCTCACTGCATGCTCTCAGCTCGGCACGTGTGCCGACTCGCTTTCCGACGCTATCGCGACCAGTCGGGACGCCTTGAGTTCGGTCTCGGCCCACTCACGGTCCGGATCGGAGCCCCAGGTGATCCCGGCCCCGGTGCCGAAACGGACGCAGGGCCCGGCCGGGTCGGCCCGGTCGACCCAGAACGTGCGGATGCCGACCGCGAGTTCGCCGATGCCGCGGTCCGCGTCGACCCAGCCGACCGCGCCGCAGTAGGGGCCGCGGGGCGCCGTCTCCAGCGCGTCGATGATCCGCAGCGCGCTGCTCTTGGGCGCTCCGGTGACCGAGCCCGGCGGGAAGGTGGCCGCCAGCAGCTCCGGCCAGCCCGTGCCAGGCCGCAACCGCCCCTCGACCAGCGACACCAGATGCACCAGGCCCGGATGCTTCTCGACCGCGCACAGCTCGGGCACGGTCACGCTGCCGGTGACGCAGACCCGGCCCAGGTCGTTGCGGACCAGGTCGACGATCATCACGTTCTCGGCGAAGTCCTTCTCCAGCAGATCGGCCTCGGTGCGGCCGGTGCCCTTGATCGGGCCGGAGCGGACGACGGCCCCGTCCCGGTGCAGGAAGAGCTCGGGCGAGGCGGTCGCCACCTCGACGCCGTGGTCGGGCAGGCGCACGGTGCCCGCGAAGGGGGCCGGATTGCCGCGGGCCAGGCGCGCGGTCAACGCGTCCACGTCGGCGCGGGACGGGTCGGGCAGCGGCGCGGTCAGCACCCGGCAGAGGTTGGCCTGGTAGACCTCGCCCACGGCGATGTACTCGCGGATCCGGCGGACGCCCGCCGTGTAGGCGTCGCGGTCGAGCGAGCTCTGCCAGTCCTGGGGAGCCGGGCCGAGCCAGCCGTCCGATCCCGTCTCCGGGATGTCCGTCTCCGGGATGTCCAGGCGGACGTCCGCGAAGCGGGCGCAGGTGATCCGGCCCTCGAAATCGGCGACGACGGCCCAGAACCCGGCCCCGTCCAGCACCGCCGGATCATTGCTGACCTCGCACAATCCGGTGGCGACCCGGCCGGCGAACCGGGCCATCGGGACGGACGACGGAATCGGATGGATCACGGGTGCTCTCTGCCTTCTGCGGGACGTACGGCAGGCGGAAGTCTAGGTCTCCGCAGGCAGGAGCGCCTGTGGGGGCGACTGCCGACTACGGCACGCAGGTGGATACGGAATTTGAGCTGGGCCCGGAATCCGCTAGAGTTCAACACGTCGCCGGGACGCGGACCGCAGAAAGTAAGCGGAAAGCAGACCGGAGATCACGCGGACGTGGCTCAGTTGGTAGAGCATCACCTTGCCAAGGTGAGGGTCGCGGGTTCGAATCCCGTCGTCCGCTCGGAAGGAAGATCGCTTGTCGGTCTTTTCCTGGTGGAGTGGCCGAGAGGCGAGGCAACGGCCTGCAAAGCCGTGTACACGGGTTCAAATCCCGTCTCCACCTCCATGCGCGATTAGCTCAGCGGGAGAGCGCTTCCCTGACACGGAAGAGGTCACTGGTTCAATCCCAGTATCGCGCACTGCCCCTCCGGGGGCGTGCACCATGGCAAGGCCCAGCAGTACCGGCAACATCCGCAGTACCGCAGCACCACCCGCGCGATTAGCTCAGCGGGAGAGCGCTTCCCTGACACGGAAGAGGTCACTGGTTCAATCCCAGTATCGCGCACTGCCCCTCCGGGGGCGTGCACCACGGCAAGGCCCAGCAGTACCGCCCGCGCGATTAGCTCAGCGGGAGAGCGCTTCCCTGACACGGAAGAGGTCACTGGTTCAATCCCAGTATCGCGCACCGAAGAAGGCCCCCAGGCTCAGCCTGGGGGCCTTCGCGTTGCCCGTCTCGGAGGGCAAGGCGCGCGAGCACCGCGCCCGGGCTGCCCTCACCGACAGACCGGACACGGCACCCGCCGTTCTCGGGAACGGCACAGGGCCGTCGGGACGGGCCTCAGTGGCCCATCAGCTGCACCACGGTGTTCGCCTGCAAGGCGAACTGGTGCCAGGCGCCGAACGCGTAGGCGAGGAGCGCCGCGACCGGCAGGGCGATGGCAAGCGCGACCAGCGGGTTCCTCGTGCCCTCCGGCGACCTGCGCCGCCGCGCGGGGCCCTCCGTCTGCATCGCCATCGCCAACTCCCCCATCCGCCTCTTCGTCGTCATGCCCGTCACCGTCGTCGTCCTTACTCGTGTTGCCGCAGCGCGCGGACGGAGCCGGTCTGCTGAGGGCGGCGGGCGGAGAACCTCGGGGGACGAGCGTCCCGCCCACCGCACACAACCACCGTATGACTCCCCGCATTCCCGGTCGTCATGCCGACGCAGGGTCCTCGGTGCATCCCCGAGGAGGACCCGCCGACCGTGGATCTCGTCCCCGAGGTGGAGAAGGCCCCGGCGGAACCCTCAGGGAGAACCCTGAGCCGGCCGCTGCGTTGCGTATCAGCACACCGGCGGCGCGAGTCCGTAAGCTGTGCCCAGGCAGACGGCGCGAACCGACCGGACGGGCGGACCGAGCGACCGCAGGACGAACGACAGACGCACGACACACGGGCAGCACCCGCCGCACGGCGGCGACCTGACGGTGGGACGGGACGGCAAGGTGGCGATGATGCGGCTCCGACGGGAGGACCCGCGGCTCGTCGGTCCCTACCGGCTGCACCGCCGTCTCGGCAGCGGCGGGATGGGCGATGTCTACCTCGGCGCCGACCGCAAGGGCCAGAAGGTCGCCCTCAAGCTGATCCGGGCCGAGTTGGCCGAGGACAACGAGTTCCGCACCCGCTTCGCCCGCGAGGTCGCCGCCGCGTCCCGGATCCGCGGCGGCTGCATCGCCCGGCTCGTCGCCTCCGACATCGACGCCGAACGTCCGTGGCTGGCAACGGTCTACGTCCCCGGGCCCTCGCTCTACAAGCGGGTCGGCGACGACGGTCCGCTGCACTGGCCCGAACTCGCCGCCGTGGGCGCGGCGCTGGCAGACGGCCTGACCCAGGTCCACGACGCCGGAGTGGTGCACCGCGACCTCAAGCCGTCCAACATCCTGCTCTCACCCAAGGGCCCGCGGATCATCGACTTCGGCATCGCCTGGTCCAGCGGCGCGAGCACCCTGACGCACGTGGGCACAGCGGTCGGCTCCCCCGGCTTCCTCGCGCCGGAGCAGGTGCGCGGCGTCGGTGTGACGGGCGCCACGGACATCTTCTCGCTCGGCAGTACGCTGGCCTACGGGGCCACCGGGGACACGCCGTTCGGGTCCGGCAGCTCGGAAGTGATGCTGTATCGGGTCGTGCACGAGGAGCCCGATCTGACGGAGATTCCGGCGGCGCTGGCTCCGCTGATCCGTGCCTGCCTGGCCAAGGATCCGGCGGAGCGGCCGACCCCGGCCCAGGTGCACGAGAAGCTGCGCGAACTGGCCGCGCGTGGGGCGGCGATCGGCCGCAGCATCGCACCGCCGACGCAGCAGCCCGCGCGTCCGCCGCGTGAGGCGCGTGCCGGGCACGACGGGCACGACGGGCGTGAGCCCCAGCAGGACACGCTCCCGGACCCGCAGCGGGACCCGCGCGCCCGGCACGAGGCGCAGCGGGAGGCACAGCGAGAGGCGCAGCGCGATCTGCACCGCGACGCGCACCGGGATCCGCATCGCGAAGCCCAGCGTCCGGCGCAGCGCGACGGGCAGCGGACGGCGGCGGCGCCGCGTGACGCCCGGCGTCCCGGCGCGCGGGAGGGGCGCCCGCCGGGGGCACGCCCCGGCGCGTCGGCTTCGCGGGCGGGCTCGGCGTCCGGCGGCAACGCCGGTTCAGGCCTGCGTTCCGACGCCGGTTCGGCATCCGCCACTGCCTCCGCCGCGGCCTCCGGATCGGCCTCCGCTCGCCCGTCCGGGACCCGGCGTCCGGCGCCGGCGACGGCACGCGAGCCGCAGCCCACGCCCGCGCGCCGTCCCGCGCCCCCGCGTGGAGCGCAGCGCACGCCCCCGCCGAACCGGCCCGCCAACCGTCCCGGTGGTCCCGCCGCGCGGCGGCGGTTGCTGCGGCAGCGGCTGATCGTCTTCATCACCGTCACCGTCGGCGTGGCGCTGGCCATCGCCACCGCCCAGGGGTGCGAGAGCCGTTCGCCCAAGGGCTCCGCCCCGGCGAGCCCCGTGGCCGCCCACAGCGCCACCGCCTCCTCCGGCTCCGTCGCCCAGGACGCGAGCCAGGGGCTGGTCGCGATGTCGGCCGGTGACCCGTCGGCCCAGACGGTCACCGCGATCGACTGGGGCGGGCGTTCGTACCAGGACCCGGCCGACGGCTCCCGGATCGACCTGCGTGCCGGGCACGGTACCGGCCCCGGCTCACCGGTCACCTTGACCACGGTGCTGCCCGCCCGGTACATGGGCCGGCCCGCGGCAGTGGTCGTGCTGACCCGCCGGGTCCAGGCGGTGCCCGAGGACATGATCGAGCTGTACCAGGTCCCGTCGAGCGGCGACCCGGTGCTGCTGGCCGCGCACGCCTCGACCGGAAACCCCAACGGCAACAGCAGTTGGCAGATCCAGAACGGCGCGGTGGTCCGCGCGGAGAGCACCCCGGCGACCGGTAGCCGCACGGTCAGCACCACCCGCTACACGGTCGCCGCCAAGGGCGCCATGACCGAGACCTGGCCGGGCAGCACGGCGGCGTCCGCATCCGGCGTCACCTCGCCCACGGCGTCCGCCACGGCCTCGGGGTCCGCCTCCGCAAGCGCTTCGACGTCCGCCTCCCCGACGCAGGGCTGAGCGGCGGAACGGAGCTGGGCGGGGGCGAACTCCCTTGGCACGGAGAGCTTTCCGAGCTGCTTCCGGCCGAGCTCGTCGACGTGCCCTACCTGGCCGCCCGCTACCCCGGCTCCCCCGCCGTCGCCGCCCGGCCGGGCCTCGCCGACGGGGCGAACTGCCAGCTCTACGCCTACGCCGTGCTGGCCCACTTCGGCCTGCGGGTACCGCCGTTGCGCTCCAGGGACCTGTGGTCGGACCGGGCAGCCACGCGCGTCGTCCCGACCGCCCGACCGCTGGACCTGCTTCTCTTCGGCCCCACCGCCGCCCCTTACGGCGCCCACGTCGGCGTCTGCCTCGCTCCGGACCGGATCCTGCACCTGTCCCGCGAGGTCGGCCGCCCGGCCGTCTGGTCCCTCGCCGACTTCGGTGCGCGCCAGCGCCACCGGGTGCTGATCGGCGTCAAGCGCGTGGCGGGAGCGGTCGTTCCGGGCGAGACTCGGAGAGACGGCTCGGAGCGAGGAGGCTCATCCCATGACCACACAGACGCCGGAACCTGACGCCGGCGGGCCCGTGGACTACCGCCCCGCGACCGCTCTGGTCGCCGAAGTCGTGCGGGGCGTGCACGACGAGCAGCTGGACACGGTGACGCCCTGTGCCGGGATCACGGTCGGCGCATTGCTCGACCACATCGACCTGCTCTGCGTCGCCTTCGCGGCGGCGGGCCGGAAGGAGACGCTGCCGGACGGCGGACGGCCCCGGGAGCCGGACGCGTCGCGGCTCGGCGCCGACTGGCGGGACCGGCTGCCCGACCGGCTGGAGACGCTCGCCGAGGCCTGGCGGTCGGCCGACGCCTGGGAAGGGATGACCAGGGTCGGCGGTCTTGATCTACCGGGGCAGATCGCGGGAGCAACCGGCCTGGACGAGGTGCTGGTCCACGGCTGGGACCTGGCCGTCGCCACCGGACAGGCCTTCCCCACCGACGACGCCCAGGCGGCTGCGGCGGTGTCCATCGCAGCCGCCTGGGCTCAGGACGTCGTCGCGCAGAACCCTGACGGCACGCCGGGCCTGTTCGGACCGCCCGTCGCCGTCCCCGACGACGCGCCGCCGCTGGACCGTCTGCTCGGCCTGACCGGTCGCGATCCCGACTGGGCTCCGGTCTGAGCCGGAGGGCCGGTCAGGGACGCGTGGCGTAGAAGGCGACGGCGGAGGCCGCGGCCACGTTGAGCGAGTCGACGCCGTTGGCCATCGGGATGGTGACCCACTCGTCGGCCGCGCGCAGAGCCGCCGTGGAGAGGCCGCTGCCCTCCGTGCCGAAGACCAGCGCCAGGCGCTCGTGCGGGCGGGAGACGAACTCGTCCAGCGGGATCGCCCGGTCCGCGAGGCAGAGGGCGGCGATGGTGAAGCCCTCGTCGCGCAGCATCGTCAGCCCGTCCGGCCACGCGTCGAGGACCGCGTACGGGAGGCTGAGCACCGCGCCCATCGAGACCTTGACGGAGCGTCGGTAGAGCGGGTCCGCGCAGCGCGGGCTGAGCAGGACCGCGTCGACGCCGAGCGCCGCCGCGTTGCGGAAGGCCGCGCCGGTGTTGGCATGGTCGACCAGGTCCTCGAAGACCGCGACCCGCCGCGCCCCGGCCAGCACGTCCTTGACCGACGCGGTGGGCTTGCGCTGCATCGACGCGAGTGCGCCCCGGTGCACGTGGTAGCCGGTGACCTGCTCCGCGACGGCCGGGGTGACCGCGTAGACCGGGGCCGGGACCTCGTCGATGACGTCCTTCATCTGGTCGATCCACTTGGCGGACAGCAGCATCGACCGCATCCGGTACCCGGCCAGCCGGGCACGGCGGATCACCTTCTCGCCCTCGGCGATGAACAGGCCCTCCTCCGGCTCGCGGCGGCGGCGCAGTTCGACGTCGGTGAGGGCGACGTAGTCGTGGAGGCGCGGGTCCTCCGGGTCCTCGATGGTGATGAGCTCGGCCACGGGTCGATCCTGCCCGCTACGGCTCACGGTGCCAAGGCGACGACGTCACCGATCACGACGACCGCGGGCGGCCGGATGCCCTCCGCCTCCACGACAGCGGCCACATCGGCCAGTGTGGCCCGGACGACGCGCTGCGCGGCGGTCGTCCCCTCCTGGACCACGGCCACCGGCGTCTCCGGCGCGCGCCCGCCCGCGACCAGCGCGGCGGAGATGGCGGCGATCCGCTCCACGGCCATCAGCAGCACCAGCGTGCCGCGCATCTTGGCGGCGGCGTCCCAGTTGACCAGCGAGCGCGGGTCCTGGGGCGCGACGTGGCCGGAGATGACGCTGAACTCGTGCGTCACGCCCCGGTGCGTCACCGGGATCCCGGCCGCAGCAGGCACGCTGATGGAGCTGGAGATGCCCGGTACGACCGTGACCGGCACGCCCGCCTCGGTGCAGGCGATCAGCTCCTCCATCCCGCGCCCGAAGACGTAGGGGTCGCCGCCCTTGAGCCGGACCACGAACTTGCCCGCTCGCGCGTGCTCGATCAGCGCGTTGTTGATCGCCTCCTGGGCCATGTACCGGCCGTAGGGGATCTTGGACGCGTCGATCACCTCGACGTGCGGCGGCAGCTCCTCCAGCAGCTCGCGCGGGGCCAGCCGGTCCGCGACGACGACGTCGGCCTCGGCGAGCAGGCGGCGGCCCTTGACGGTGATCAGGTCCGGGTCGCCCGGTCCCCCGCCGACGAGCGCGACCCCGGCCGTGCGACCGCGGTGGTGCGCAGCGGCGAGGCTGCCGTCACGCAGCCCGCCGATGATCGCGTCCCGCAGGCCTGCGGACCGGCGCGGGTCGCCGGAGAGGACGGCCACGACCGTCCCCTCCTGCCGCCCGCTGGCGGGCGTCCACGCCGAGGCGGCGGACGCGTCGTCAGCACGTGAGCAGAAGACCCGGAGCGTCTCGGCGTGCGCCGCGGCCGCGGCGTTGGTCTCCGCGTCGGAGGTGGCGATCAGCGCGTACCACGCGTCCGCGAGGTCACCGGGCAGGTAGTTCCGCTGCTCCCAGCGGAGTTCGCCGGCGTCGGCCATCGCCTGGACGGCGGGGGTGGTCTCCGGCGCGATCACGACCACGTCGGCGCCTGCGTTCAGCAAGGCCGGCAGGCGCCTCTGAGCCACCTGTCCCCCGCCGAGCACCACGACCCTGCGGCCGGCGAGGCGCAGCCCGACGGGGTACGGCGGGGTGGTGTCGTCGTCGAGCGGTGCGGTGGGCATGGTCGGCACTCCGTGGGACGCGAGAACTTTTGAGTACATGGGACGTTGCACGACTTAAGGGGCCCCGCGCCCCTTGATAGTGCAACGACAGGCGGCAGCAAAAGGTGAGCCTCGACACGGCGAAGGTCACTGCAGAAGCGATTCTGCCGCCCACCAGGGCGTTAGTGCTTCTCGGTGACCCCGGCCGAGTCGAACGTGGCGACATCGTGCATCGCCCGCGCCGCCGACTGGACCAGCGGCAGCGCGAGCAGCGCACCGGTGCCCTCGCCGAGACGGAGGTCGAGGTCGATCAGCGGACGCAGACCCAGCTTCGCCAGCGCCGCCTTGTGACCCGGCTCCGCCGAACGGTGGCCGGCGATGCACGCCGCCAGCACCTCCGGGGCGATCGCCTTGGCGACCAGCGCCGCCGAACCGGCGATCACGCCGTCCAGGATCACCGGCGTACGCAGCGACGCCGCGCCCAGCAGGAAGCCCGCGATGGCCGCGTGCTCCAGACCGCCGACCGCCGCGAGGACGCCGATCGGGTCGGCCGGGTCCGGCCGGTGCAGCTCCAGGGCCTGACGGATGACGCCGACCTTGCGGGCGTGCGTCTCGTCGTCGATGCCGGTGCCGCGGCCGGTGACGACGGCCGGGTCCTCGCCGGTGAAGACGCAGATCAGCGCCGCCGCCGCGGTGGTGTTGGCGATGCCCATGTCGCCGGTGACCAGCGCCTTGTTGCCCGCCGCGACGAGGTCACGGGCGGTCTCGATGCCCACCTCCAGCGCGCGCATGGCCTCCTCGCGGGACATCGCGGGGCCCTGCGTCATGTCAGCCGTGCCGGGGCGGACCTTGCGCGGCAGCAGGCCGGTGGTGCGGCCGGACTCGATCGCCGGGGGCAGCTCGGAGGCGACGCCCACGTCGACCACGCAGACCTCGGCGCCCAGCTGGGTGGCGAAGGCGTTGACGACCGCGCCGCCCGCCAGGAAGTTGCCCACCATCTGCGCCGTGACCTCCTGCGGCCACGGGGTGACGCCCTGGGCGTGCACGCCGTGGTCGCCCGCGAAGACCGCGACGCACGCGGGCTCCGGGATCGGCGGCGGGCACTTGCGGGAGAGACCGCAGAGCTGCGCGGAGATTATCTCCAGCATGCCGAGCGAGCCGGCCGGCTTGGTCATCCGCTTCTGCCGGTCCCACGCCTCACCGAGCGCCTTGGCGTCCAGCGGGCGGATACCGCGCAGGGTCTCCTGCAGCACGCTGTGCGGCTCCTCGCCCGGGAGGGCGCGGCGGCCGTAGGTCTCCTCGTGCACGACCCAGGAGAGCGGGCGCTTCTTGGCCCAGCCCGCCTGCGCGAGCTCCGGCTCCTCCGGGAACTCGTTGACGTAGCCGACGCAGAGGTAGGCGACGACCTCCAGGTGGTCCGGCAGACCGAGCTCGCGGACCAGCTCCTCCTCGTCGAAGAAGCTGACCCACCCCACGCCGAGGCCCTCGGCCCGCGCGGCGAGCCAGAGGTTCTCCACCGCGAGGGCGGCCGAGTACGGCGCCATCTGCGGCTGGGTGTGCCGGCCGAGGGTGTGCCGACCGCCGCGCGTGCGGTCGGCGGTGACCACGATGTTGACCGGGGTCTCCCGGATCGCCTCGATCTTCAGTTCCTTGAACTGCTTGGCGCGGCTCTTGGGGAGGGAGTCGGCGTAGACGTCGCGCTGACGCTCCGCCAGCTCGTGCATCCGGGTCCGGGTCTTGGCGGAGCGGATCACCACGAAGTCCCACGGCTGCGAGTAGCCGACGCTGGGCGCGGTGTGCGCGGCCTCCAGGACGCGGATCAGCACCTCGTGCGGGATCGGGTCGGTGCGGAAGCCGTTGCGGATGTCGCGCCGCTCGCGCATGACGCGGTGGACCGCCTCGCGCATGTCCTCGTCGTAGGCCGGGGCTGCTTCGCCGTCCACCTCTTCGTCCTCCGCTTCGTCGGCGTCCTTGGCGTCGTGGGCGTCCTCGGTTCCGGCGTCCGTCTCGGCCTCCGCCTCGGCGGCGGGGTCGGCCTCGGGCCGGGGCGCGGCGTCGGCCTCGGGCTGCGGGACGTCCGACTTCTCGGCGTCCGACTGCTCCGGCCGCTCGGCCTGCTCGGTCTGCTCGGCGTCAGCCCGGGTGCCGGGCGCGTGGGTCGCGTCCTCGGCCGCTTCGGGCTTCGCCTCGGCGGGCTGCTCGGGCGCGGTGACGGCCTCGGGCTGCGCGGCATCGGCAGGCGCCTCGGCGGCAGCGCCGGGCTCGACAGCCTCAGCGACTGCCTCGACGGCGGGGTCGGTCACGGTCGGGGAGCCGGCGGCGGACTCGACAGGGGTTTCGGCGATGGTTTCGACGGCGGGCTCCACAACGTTCTCGACGGCCGGCGACTCGGTCGGGGCGTCGTTCTGGTTCACGATCTCGTTCACGTGCTCGACGTCGCTCGGGGTCTCGGCGACGGCCTGCGGCTGCGTCTCGGCGGGGGCCTCGGACGTGGCGTCAGGCTGCGCGGCGACCAGCTCCGGGTCGACGGTCAGCACGCCGGTGCCCTGGGCGGTGACCTCCGGCTCGGCCGGAGCGGCCAGGGTCTCCGCGGTCGCACCGGACGGGGGCGCGATAAAGCTGGCGATCCGGCTCTGCGGAGCGTCAGCGCGCCCGCCCTGTGGCGGAATCACGGCCTCTGCGACCGGAGCCTCGGCGGCGGCCTGGGCCTGCGGCTCTTCCGACGGCGACGCCTGGGCGGGTTGCTCCGCCTGATCCGCCTGCTGCGGCTGCGACTCCACGGGCGCCTCGACCGCGACCGGCTCGGCGGGCTCCACGGGGGCGACCACGACGTTCGGGGTGTCTGCAGCGACGGGCTCGACCGGTGCAACCGGCTCGCCGGAAGGCCCGGCAACGGCCTCGGCGTGCTGTTGCGCCACCACCGGGTTGCCGCCCAGCGTGCTCTCCGGGGAGGGCATCTGCGCCGGAACGACGGGCATGGGCACGGCGGTGGCGACCGCAATCGGCGCACCCGCCTGGGCCTGAGTCTGGGCCTGGGTCTGCGCCGGGTCGGCCTGAGTCTCCACCGCGGCCTGGACCGCCTCCGCTGCGACGGCATGGTCGAGGTACTCGGGCGAGCCGTTGGTGGCACCCGCCGGAACCGGAGCGACCGGCACCGGGATGCCGTGCGGCGGGGTAGCGGACGGGAGGCCGGAGTTGCCGCCGCTGGGCCCGCGGTCGGCCAGCGAGCGGACCGGGACCTGGCCCGTCATCAGGGACGGGTCCGGGATGGGCGGACCGGCGTGCAGCGGACGCCGCTGCTGAGCCTGCTGCTCCGCGATGCCAGGGCCCGACGCCTGTGCCACGGCCTCGACCGACTGCGTCTGCGGCTGCTCGCCGCCGGGCTGGACCTCTGCTGCGTGCCCTGCCTGGGCGTCCTGCTGGAACTCCGGCTGCGCCTGCACAGGTGCCTGCGGCATCGCCTCGGCCGGGACGAAGCCGAGCGCGTCCGGCGTGGCCTCGGCGTGCAGCGCGGGCGGCGCGACCGGCGGCCAGGACGGCGTGGGGGCACCGTTGTGCGCCTGCGCGTAGGCGACGTCACCCGCAGGCATGGCCTCGGGGGCGACTGCCCCGACCGGCGCGACGGGCGCGACCGGCTCCACGGCCTGCGGCAGCGGATCGGTGTGAGGGCCGGTCAGCGGATCGTTGAACAGCTGCGGGAGCGGGTCCGTCAGCGGGTCGATCGGCCGGCCGGGGCTCGACACCTGCACCGGCTGCGCCGCAAGGACGGACGGCTCGGCCAGCACCGGCTGCTGGGCGTACATCTCCGGGCCCGGCACGCCGCCCTGAAGGTACGCCGCCTCGGCGACCTGCACCGGCTGCGCCGCCTGCGGGATCTGGGCGGCCACCGGCACCTGCGCGGCGTGCGGGGCGGCCATCGGCGCGCCCTGCCCCCGCGCCGTGGCCTCGTTCCAGGCGTCCTGCGGACCGGGCATGAGCAGCTCCTCCTCGTCGTCGACTTCGTCGAGGAAGGTGTACGCAGGGCGGCCGACCGCCTGCGGCACCTGCTCCGGCTCGGCGCCCGAGACCTGCCCCCCGTTCGGGACGATGCCGGATTCGCTCATGTCACTGGCTCCTTCCAGGGCCGCCTGGCGTGCGCGGCGACGCGGTGCGCGACCGCGACACCCACCGTTCCGGTCCTCGCCTCGCCGCGGTGGGCCGGAGAGCACCGGCCTGCCGCAAACAAGAACGACAGAACCCGGGCAACCGGCACGATCGCCCCGGACTCACCCGGCATTCTTCCGTCCCATCAGGGGCGATGGCCAACGAGCACGCCCGCCCGCGCTGTGGCTTCCGCCACGTTGCGCTCGCCCCGTAAGAACAGAGCGTCAGCCTACCTGCCGTCAGTGACGGGCAGTGCCACGGTCTTGCCTCATGGACGCACACGTGTGCGAAGCACGCCGCGCGCGGACGGGATCGTCTTGGCAGGGGGAAGTTGCACCTCCAGCGGCGCGGGGAACTGGTTGATCAACTGCGCGCGCGAGAAACCACCCGGTGCGAATGGCCCTGTGCGTTGAGGACCATCCGTCATGGGTGGCTTGCCGCGCAGTTCCCCGCGCCCCTGGAGGTGCGACCACACCCGGCAGGTCAGCAGAGCCCCGCGCCCACCGCTCAAAGCGCCCTAACGGTCGCCCCAGAGCACGTACCGCGGCACCGCCGCGCCCAACTCGCCGCTCGCGTCCAGCGGAGACGACTGCAGCAGAGTGCCGGAGACCGTGTAGCCCGCCTCCGCGAAAGCGTGGCGGACCTCCTCGGCCTGGCCGAGTGTGCGAGGAACCGTGACGATCCGTTCCGGACGGCGGGTCAGGCAGGCGCGCAGCACGTCCGCGCCGTGGCGGACCAGGACCACGTCCGGCTCGGGCAGGTCGGCGAGGGCCTCCGGCGCGGTGCCAGGGACGGTCTGGACCTCGACGCCCGCGCGGCGGGCGTTGACGTCGAGGCGGGCGCAGGCGTCCGCGTCGCGGTCGACGGCGATGACCGCCGCGCCGCAGCGGGCCGCCTCGACGGCGACCGCGCCGTCGCCCGCGCCGACGTCCCAGAGCAGGTCACCGGGGCGCGGGCCGAGCCGGGCGAGCACGAGCGCCCGCACCGGGGCCGGGAGTTCACGTTCGTACCCGGCCTGTTCGGAGGGCAGCGCCCAGCCACGCGCCGGTCCGGGGAAGTCGACCGGGCGGCCGGCGAGCCAGCCGGAGGGCGGCAGCGACTCGGTGCGTGCGGGCCCGCCGACGACCAGCACCACGTTCGGGTCGCGCCACAGGTGGTTGGGGACCCGGTCGGAGGTGAGGACGGTGACGTTCTCCTCCGGCGTGCCGAGTGCCTCGCAGATGACGAAGGTGCGATGCACGTCGCGCAGCATCAGCGCAAGCTCGGACGGTCCGGCGCCGGGCGCGGTGAGCACCGCGACCTTCGGGTGGGCGCGGCAGATGTTGACGGCACGGCGCAGTCCGCGGTTGTGGGTGCTGACGATCTGGGCGTCGTCCCACGGCATCCCGGCCCGTGCGAAGGCGGCGGCCACGGCGGAGACGGCCGGCATGACCTCGATCTCCAGCCCGAACTCGGGACGGCGCAGCGTGCGCACCACGCCGAAGAACCCGGGGTCGCCCTCGGCCACCACGACGGCCGCGCCGCGGTGCTCGGCGATCCTGCGGGCCACCAGTTCGACGCTGCCCAGCACCATCCGCTCGACGCCCTTGCCCAGGCCGAGCCCCTGCAGCTGGTTACCGCCCGCGGCGACCAGCGTGGCCGCGTCGAGCGCGGCGCGGGCCGACTGGCTGAGCGGCGAGCCGTCCCAGCCGATGACGGTGACGCGGTCAGCCACGGCGGTTCCGCCTCCTCACGATGCCCCCAGCGGCCTCGGCGCGGTCTGTGTCGGTGTGTCGGTTCTGTGCGGGTTCAGCGCCGACGCGCAGCCCGGGCGTGTCGTCCGGGTCGGGCGTCGCGTGCGTCGGGCGGGCATACGAACGGTACGCGACCGCGCGAGCGAGCAAGCTCCCGGCGTCCGCGACGGACAGGCTAACGGGTTCCGGGTCCGCGATCACCCCGGGAAAGCTGTGAGCTCCGACGAGGCCAAGGAGACGAGAGCCAAGGAGACGAGAGCCAAGGAAAGGGCGGGACTCAGGACCAGCCGGGCTCGAGGTCCTCCACCAACAGGTCCTCCACCAACAGGTCCTCGGGCAGCAGGCTCCAGACGATCAGGTCGGAGCGGGTCTCGCGGTCGGGCGTCGCGTCGGCGCCGCGCACCAGCCAGGAGCTGCGCAGCACGCCCTCGCTGATCGCGCCCAGCTTCTGGGCCACCTGCTGGGCGGGGGTGTTGCCGGCGGCGGTGCGGAGCTCCATCCGCTCGAACTTCTGGTCCTCGAAGAGCCACTGCGCGACTGCGTGGACGATCTCGCCGGCGTAGCCCTCGCCGCGTGCCCAGGGCGCGACCACGACCTGCGCCTCGGTGCTGCGCAGCCGCCAGTCGGTGGCGCGGAGCCGGACGGTGCCGATCAGACGCTGGGTCAGGAACTCGACCGCCCCCAGAACCAGGCCCCGGCAGCTGTCGCGCTCGCGGGCGGCCCGGCCGTGGACCCAGGCGTGGGCGTCGGCGGCGGTGTAGGGGTGGGGCACGGTGGTCCACTGGTGGACCAGTTCGTCGTTCAGCATCTCGGCCAGAGCCGGGGCATCCTCCGGCTCGAGGGCGCGCAGCACCAGGCGATCGGTGTTGATGGTGATATCCGGGAATCCGCACGCGGATCCCGCCGCGGACCCGGACGGTCCGGTCGCCGTATCGCTGCTGCTCATGGAACGATCATGCTCCAGGGTGGGGGCCGCCGTCACCTGTTTGCCCCGGCGCGCCGAACTGCTCCGGGGCGAACAGGCACTGACGGCTGTGGGAGAACGAGGCTACTCGCTCCGTCAGAAGGCCGGAATCACCGCCCCGCCGAAGGTCTTCTCGATGTACTGCTTGACCTGCGGCGAGTGCAGCAGCTCGGCGAGCTTCTTGACCCGCGGGTCGTTCTGGTTCCCGGCCTTGACGGCGAGGATGTTGGCGTAGGGGTTGCCCTGCGCCTTCTCCAGCAGCAGCGCGTCCTTCGTCGGGCTGAGGTGGGCGTCGAGGGCGTAGTTGCCGTTGATGACGGCCGCGTCGACGTCGCTCAGGGTGCGCGGCAGCTGGGCCGCGTCGATCTCCTGGAACTTGAAGTGCTTCGGATTGCTCGCGATGTCGTCCGGCGTGGCAGTGATGCCGGCGTCGGACTTCAGGGTGATCAGGCCGTTGTCGGCGAGCAGCTTGAGGGCACGGCCCTCGTTGGTGGCGTCGTTCGGCACCGCGATGGTCGCCCCGTCGGCGAGCGCCTTCGCCGACTTCACCTTGTTCGAGTACAGGCCCAGCGGCTCCAGATGGACGGCCTCGACGGAGACCAGGTCGGTGCCGTGGGTCTTGTTGAAGTCCTCCAGGTACGGCAGGTGCTGGAAGTAGTCAGCGTCGGCGGAGCCGTCCTGCACGGCGAGGTTCGGGGTGACGTAGTCGGTCACCACCTGGACCTGGAGCTTCAGACCGACCTTGGGCGCGAGGTTCTTCGCGATGAAGTCGAGGATCTGCGCGTGCGGCGTCGGCGAGGCGGCGACGATCAGCGGCTTGTCGGCGTCGGCCGCCGAGCCGGAGGCGCTGCCGGAGGTCGAACCGGAGCCGCACGCGGCCAGCGAGAGGGCCAGGGCGCCGGTGACGAGGGCGGTGGTGGTGAGCTTCACGGAGGTACGCACGAAAAGTGCCCTTCCTTGGTTGTGCCGAGCGGTGCTTGGTGGTGCTCTGCTCGCGGTGCTTACGTGTGGTGAGGGTGGATCAGCGCGTGGTGCCGGAGGCGACCGGCTCCTGCGCGGGGGTGTCCGTGGCCGTCGCGTCGTCGGTGACCGACGCTGCGACCACGGAGGTCTTGGGGGTGGTGACGGTCCGTCGGAACGAAAGTGCGAGGGTGAACCGTCGGGAGGTGGTGCCGCGCTTGTGGTCGAGGCCGCGGGCGAGCCCCTCGCCGAGCAGCTGGACCAGCGTCACCAGGACGACCAGCTCGGCCGCGATGACCCACATGAAGGTGGTCTCGAAGCGCATGTAGCCGTAGTTGATGGCCAGCGTGCCCAGCCCGCCGCCGCCGACCGTGCCGGCCATGGCCGAGTAGCCGATCAGCGCGATGACGGTGGTGGTCAGCGCCGAGATGAGACCCGGCAGCGACTCGGGGAGCAGCGCCTTGCGGACCACCGTCCAGGTCGAGCCGCCCATCGCCTGCACGGCCTCGATCAGCCCGCCGTCCACGTCGCCGACAGCGGTCTCGACCAGCCGGGCGAAGAACGGGATCGCGCCGACGGCCAGCGGCACGGTCGCCGCCTGCCACCCGAGCGTGGTGCCGGTCAGCCAGCGGGTGAACGGGATGATGGCCACGATCAGGATCACGAACGGCAGCGAGCGGCCGATGTTGACGATCGCGCCGATCAGCTTGTTGACCGCCGCGTTCTGGAGCAGCCCGCCACGGCGGGTCAGCACCAGCAGCAGTCCGAGCGGCAGGCCGACCACGACGGTCGCGAGGGTGGCCAGGCCGACCATCCAGCAGGTCTCCTGCGTCGACTGCCACAGCAGCGGCTGCATGTCCGACCAGTTCACGCCGCCACCTCCACCTGAAGCCCCTGCTCGCGCAGGTAGCCGATCGGTACGACGTTCTCCTCGAAGCTGCCGGGCAGCGCGACGCGCATCCGGCCGACCTGGCGCCCGCCGATCGTCTCGACGGCCGCGCCGACGATGTTGACGTCGACGTTGTAGGTGCGCGCCAGCTGGGAGATGAACGGCTGGACGGCGGCGTCGCCCTGGAAGGTGATGTCGACCAGGGTGCTGCCCTGCAGCGGCTCGTCACCGGCGACGGGCGTGCCGCCGCCGAGCGGGAAGAGCTCGCGGGCCAGCTCCGAGCCGGGCCGGGCGAGCAGCTCGCTCAGCGTGCCGGACTCGACGACCTTGCCCGCCCGCATCAGCGCGGCGGAGTCGCAGACGGACTTGATGACGTCCATCTCATGCGTGATCAGCAGGACGGTCAGGCCCAGCTGTTGGTTGAGTTCGCGCAGCAGCTGGAGCACCGAGCGCGTGGTCTCCGGGTCGAGCGCGGAGGTCGCCTCGTCGGAGAGCAGCACCTTCGGATCTCCGGCCAGCGCCCGGGCGATGCCGACGCGCTGCTTCTGTCCGCCGGACAGCTGCGCCGGGTAGGCGCGGGCCTTGTCGGCGAGGCCGACCAGGTCGAGCAGCTCGGCCGCCTTGGCGGCCCGCTCGCGACGGGTGAGCCCGGTCAGCTCCAGCGGCAGCTGGACGTTCTCGGCGACCGTGCGGCGGGCCAGCAGGTTGAAGTGCTGGAAGACCATCCCGATGGAGCGGCGGGTGGCCCGCAGCTCGCTCGCGGAGAGCTCGGTCAGCTCGCGTCCGTCCACCTGGACGCCGCCCGAGGAGGGCCGCTCCAGCAGGTTGACGCAGCGGATGAGCGTGCTCTTCCCGGCGCCGCTGGTACCGACGACGCCGTAGACCTCGCCGGTGCGGACGTGGAGATCGACGCCGTCGAGAGCGACGGTGTCCCGGCCATGGGCGCGGTAGACCTTACGCAGGTCAGATGTGGTGATCACAGGTGATTCCGTGGGTCGGCGCGCGAGGGCGTGGCACTCGCGCGAGAAGGGGCGTGCGGGGCAACCCGGAGCGGAGCTCTACGGGCGGGGACGAGGCCGAGCGGGGAGGCTCAGCAGCCGCACATTCGACAGCGGCTGCGCGTCATGGCGCGCATGCCACGACCACCTGCCGGCGTTGCGCCGGTGAGGAGGAAGGTCGTGTTCGCTGTCATGGGACTCAGTAAAACAGATGATCCTGGGATCATCCAAAACGAATGCTTGGGCAATAGAGAAGTTGCACTTATCTAAGGGGCGCGGGGAACCGCGCGACAAGCCACCCACGCAGGTAGGGCACCGAACGGGCGGGGCCATCCGCATGTCAGTGGTTTCTCGCGCAGTTCCCCACGCCCCTGGACAGCGCAACCGCGCCTTGAGGAAATCAGGCGGTCGCGGCCAGGTCCTCCACGGGCTTCTCCAGGCCGATGAAGCTCAGTCGGCTGTTGACCTCCTCCACGTCCACCCGGCGGTAGCCGAGGCGCTGGTAGAGGCGGAGGTTGCCGACACTCCGATGCCCGGTGGAGAGGCGGAACGAGCGGGGACGCGGGTCCTCGGCCGTGAGGAGGGTCTCCATCGCGCGCACCAGCCGGGTGCCGAGGCCGTGACGCTGCATCCGCGGGTGGACGCAGAGCCGCCCTATCCTGCCGACGCCGTCCTCGTCGACCCAACCGCGGATCGCCCCCACGACCTCGTCGCCGAGGCGGGCGACCAGCATGCGACGGTCCTTCAGCTCGGCCCGGACGCTCTCCAGGCTCTCCGTCAGCGGGTCGATGGCCCAGTCGCCGTAGAGCTCGGCCTCGTCCTGGTAGCAGAGGTACTGGAGCTTCAGGATCCGCTCGGCATCGTCCTCGGTGGCGACCGAGGTGGTCACGCTCATGCCCATGTGCGCTTCCTCCCTTTCTCGTGAGCCCGGCCGCGCGGAACTGAGGGGAAGCGACCGGGATGCTGACCGGAGGTGTGGTCCGCCCGACGATCATGCGGTGCCACCGGCGAACGTTCCAGAGCCCTTTACCCCGTGGTACTCCGATTGCAACCTGCGCGGTCGTCGGACCGGTTCGCCCGCCGGAGCGGCTTTCCTTGCGACACAGCCGAGTTAGCGCCAGAGTGACACTCCTCACGCCACACTCGAACGGAGCGCCCCGACGTCGGGACACCCTGACGTCCGGCCACCTCACCGCCTCACCACTTCTCCGGGGAGCAACGAGCGATGCGCACAGGCAAGAACACCGACGCGGGCAGGGCCGTCGAGACCGACTACGACCTCCTGGTCGTCGGCGCCGGGCCGACCGGCCTGCTGCTGGCCGGGGACGTCGCCGCGGCCGGGCTTCGCGTGGCGCTGCTGGAGAAGCGTCAGGAGGAGTCGAACCTGTCCCGCGCGTTCGCCGTCCACGCGCGGACGCTGGAGCAGCTGGACGCCCGTGGCCTGGCCGACGAGCTGATGGAGACCGGGGCGCAGATCGACAACCTGCAGATCTTCGGCAGGCTCAAGGTGGAGATGGGCCAACTCCCCAGCCGCTTCCCCATGGTCCTGATCACCCCTCAGTACAACACCGAGGCCGTGCTCCAGCGCCGCGCCCTGGACGCCGGGGTCACCCTCGTGCGCGGGGCCCACGTCACCGCGCTGCGCCAGGACGCCGTCGGCGTGGAGGTCGACGCGACCGTGGACGGCGGCGCCGTCACCTTCCGGGGCACGTACGCCGTCGGTACCGACGGCGTCCACAGCACCGTGCGCGAGTTGCTGGGCGTTCCGTACCCGGGCGAGTCCGCGATCCAGTCGGTGATGCTCGCCGACGTCCGGCTCGAACGGGAGCCGTCCAGCCTGCTGAACGTCGGCGCGAGCGAGGCCGGCTTCACCTTCATGGCGCCCTACGGCGACGGCTGGTACCGGATCCTCACCTGGGACCGGCACGACCAGCAGCCGGACCGCGCCCCCGTCGACTTCGACCGGCTCTGCCGGGTCACCACGCGCATCCTCGGCGAGGACTTCGGCCCGCACGAGCCGCGCGCGCTCTCCCGGTTCCACAGCGACGAGCGGCAGGCGCCGACCTACCGGGTCGGCCGGGTCTTCCTCGCGGGCGACGCGGCGCACTGCCACTCCCCCGCCGGCGGCCAGGGCATGAACACCGGCCTCCAGGACGCCGCCAACCTCGGCTGGAAGCTGGCCGCCGCGCTGCGCGGCTGGGCCGGGCGGGATCTGCTCGACAGCTACCACGCGGAGCGGCACCCGGTCGGGGCGCACGTCCTGCGCACCTCCGGCGGTCTGCTGCGCCTGTCGATCGGTGACGAACCGGCACTGCGGCTGGCCCGCAGGCTGATGCTGGGCGTCGGCAGCCGACTGCGCCCGCTGACCCGACGCGGCGGGCTGGAGATCTCCGGCATCGGCATCTCCTACCACAAGCAGGCCCCGTCCGGCTCCCACCCGTACGTCGGCACACGCGCCCCCGATCTGGAGCTGTCCCGCGACGCGGAGCATGACGGCAAGGGCCCGTCCCGGCTCTACGAGGCCCTGCGGGAGGGGAAGTTCGTCCTGGTCAGCGCGAACGGCCAGGCATCCGACGACCGCTGGTCGGACCGGCTGCTGCACGTCACCTCGCCGCGGCTGAACCACCGGGTAGTGCTGGTGCGCCCGGACGGATACGTGGCCTGGGCGGCTGACGGCCCGACGCCGCAGCAGATGAGCGCGGGCATCGGTGGATGGCTCGGGGAACCGGCGCCCGTGAGCGACCTACAGGCCTGAGAGTGGACCGAGGCGCCGTCTCAGACAGCTGAGACAGCGTGAGCGCGTCGGCCCGATGCTGCCGCGCGGCATCCGCAGCCGCGCGGCCAGCTCGCCGTAGTCGGTGGTGGGCTCGTCGAGGAGCGCGCCCACCAGCTCCGCGCACCGGGCAGGCAGCAGCGCGACGGCGGCGCGCACCTCCGCGGCACGCTCCCGCGCGAGGACGCGCGCCTCCGGGCAGGTGGCGAGGCGGGGCAGCCGCAGTCCGGCCGGGACCTCGTACTCCGGGAACATGTACACACTGTCCATGCCCGTGCTCATGCCTGTGCTCATGCCTGGACAACGGCCGGTGACGGTGCCTCGGCTGCGGCCTCGGCGGGACCGCCACCCGAACGAGGGCAAACCACAGGAAAGCCAGCGACACTCAGGCGTAATCAAGCGATCAACGGAATGTAACCGGGAGCACGTCGCCCGGTGTACCCGTCGGTAACGGGAGGCGACTAGGATCCTGCGCATCGCGCCCGCGCCAGTTACAGATGACGGAGGAACGGTGTTCTACTGGCTGCTCAAGAGGATCGTGGTCGGCCCCGTGGTCCGCACGCTCTACCGCCCTCGTGTCACCGGGGTGGAGAACATCCCCCTCGACGGCCCCGCCATCATCGCGCCGAACCACCTGTCGTTCTGCGACTCGGTCTTCCTCCCGCTGGCCGCGCCGCGTCAGGTGCACTACGTCGCCAAAGAGGAGTACTTCACCGGCCGCGGCGTCAAGGGCCGGCTGATGGCCTCCTTCTTCCGCGGCGTCGGCGCGGTCCCGGTCGACCGCAGCGGCGGGCGCGCCTCCACGGCCGCGATCGACACGGGCATGCGCGAGCTGGCGGCGGGACGCCTGTTCGGCATCTACCCGGAGGGCACCCGCAGCCCTGACGGCCGGCTCCACCGCGGGCGCACGGGTGTCGCCCACCTCGCGCTCGCGAGCGGCGCGCCGGTCATCCCCGTCGGCCTGGTCGCGACGGACGAGGTCCAGGCCAACGGCAGCATGCGCTGGCGCAGGCCGTTCCGGGCCCGCCCCGAGATCCACTTCGGCAAGCCGCTGACCTTCGACCGGTACGAGGGCATGCAGCGCGACCGCTTCGTGCTGCGGGCGGTGACGGACGAGATCGTCTCCGCGATCCTCGACCTCTCCGGTCAGGAGTACGTGGACATGTACGCCACGAAGGCCAAGCTGCTGGCCGCGAAGGCGGCGAAGTCCGAGACGGAACTGAAGAAGGCCGCCTGACGTCGCACGCGCCCTCGGACGCGGCTCCTGACCGGCGCCGCGTCCGAGGGCGCGTGACAATGGTGCGAGGGGTCCCCGATCCCGGGAGGACCCGATGAGTTCCCATGCGCGAGATGCGCGATTCCTTGCCGCCGCAAGCGCGGTCGCCGCGGGGCTGCTGGTGGTGACCGCCGGTGCCACCGGTGCCGTGGCCGCAGGCTCCGGTTCGGCCGGCCCCTCCGGCCCGCCGCCGATGACGACGTCCTCGGCGGGCGCGACCCCGAGCGGCTCCACCAGCGCCTCAGGTGGCACGACGACCACCGTATGGAAGTTCTACAGCGTCAACACCCTGTCCAACATGTACACGGTCAACGGCCAGCCCATCACGAACCCCAGTACCAGCCCGGCCGTCGGCGACTACTTCATCAGCACGGACAACGACTACGCGGGCACCCAGGCCGGCCACTCCTCCGACGTCTCCGCCACCGACCACATCTTCTGCCTGTTCACCAAGCTGCCGGGGACAGCCACCTGCTCCGCGCAGATCGGCACGAGCCAGGGCATGCTCCTCGCGGACAACTCCGTCCAGAACTTCGCCTCACAGAGCCCGACCATCACCCTCAAGATCACCGGCGGCACCGGCGCCTACCAGGGCGCCACGGGAACCGTGGCGGTCACCTCCATCGCCAACACCAGCAACTCCAACGCGGTGGTGACCTGGTCCAAGTAGCAGCACCACGCACCCCCGGGTACAGCGACGGGCCCCTCGTACGAGGGGCCCGTGCCGCAGCGCCATGTTGCGCAGGGTTGTGGCGGGTTGCGCCGGGGGCGACTACCGCTTGGCGGCGAGCCACTCCTCCTGGAGGGTCAGGTTGGACTTGACCTCTGCCAGTTGGACCGCGACCGCCTCCGGCGCGGTGCCGCCGCGGCCGTCGCGGGCGGCGATCGCGCCGTGGACGGAGAGGACCTCGCGGACGTCCGGGGTCAACGCCGGGCTGATCTCCGCGAACTGCTCGTCCGTCAGATCCCACAGCTCCATGTCGCGCGGTTCGCAGAACTTCACGCAGGCGCCCGCGACCTCGTGCGCCACCCGGAAGGGGACGCCGCGCTTGACGAGCCACTCCGCGATGTCCGTGGCCAGCGAGAAGCCAGCCGGGGCCAGCTCCTCCAGACGCTCCTCGTGGACCGTCAGGGTCGCCATCATCCCGGTGAACGCCGGGAGCAGCACCTCCAGCGTGTCGCAGGAGTCGAAGACCGGCTCCTTGTCCTCCTGGAGGTCCCGGTTGTACGCCAGCGGCAGCGCCTTGAGCGTGGCCAGCAGGCCGGTCAGGTTGCCGATCAGGCGGCCGGACTTGCCCCGGGCCAGCTCGGCGATGTCCGGGTTCTTCTTCTGCGGCATGATCGACGAGCCCGTCGAGAACGCGTCGTGCAGCGTGATGAAGCCGAACTCCTTGGTGTTCCAGATGATCACCTCCTCCGCGATGCGGGAGAGGTTGATGCCGATCATCGCCGTCACGAAGGCGAACTCCGCGACGTAGTCGCGGGAGGCCGTCCCGTCGATGGAGTTGGCCGCCGAGCCGCCCTCGAAGCCGAGCTCCGCCGCGACGTACTGCGGGTCGAGGCCGAGCGAGGAGCCCGCCAGCGCGCCCGAGCCGTACGCCGAGACGGACGTCCGCACGTCCCACTGGCGCAGCCGCTCCGCGTCCCGGCTGAGGGCCTGGACGTGGGCGAGCACGTGGTGGGCGAAGAGGACGGGCTGGGCGTGCTGCAGGTGGGTGCGGCCGGGCATGGCCACGCCCGGGTGGGCCTCGGCGAGGCCCACCAGCGCCTGCTGGAGCTCCAGGATCAGGCCGCCGATGATCCGCGCGTGGTCGCGCAGGTACATCTTGCCCAGCGTGGCGATCTGGTCGTTGCGGGACCGGCCCGCGCGCAGCTTGCCGCCGAGCTCGGGGCCGAGCCGCTCCAGCAGGCCGCGCTCCAGCGCGGTGTGCACGTCCTCGTCGGCGACGGTGCCGGTGAGGACGCCCGACTCGACGTCGGCGAGCAGGGCCGTCAGGCCGTCCAGCATCCGGGTCAGCTCGTCGTCGGTGAGCAGTCCGGCGCGGTGCAGGACCTTGGCGTGGGCCTTGGATCCGGCGATGTCGTACGGCGCGAGCCGCCAGTCGAAGTGCACACTTGCTGAAAGTGCAGCCAGCGCCTCCGACGGACCGTCGGCGAACCGCGCACCCCAGAGCCGGACGTCTTCAGTCTTGGCCATGTCGATCAGCCCTGGAGGTCACGCTTGGCGGCGATCTTCGACGACATGCCGAAGATCTCGATGAAGCCCTTGGACATCGACTGGTCGAAGGTGTCGCCGGTGTCGTAGGTGGCCAGGTTGAAGTCGTAGAGCGACTCGGCGGACTTGCGGCCGTCGACGACGGCCCGGCCGCCGTGCAGGACCATCCGGATGTCGCCGGTGACAGACTGGTTGGCCTCGTTGACGAAGCCGTCCAGGGCGCGCTTGAGCGGGGAGAACCACAGGCCGTCGTAGACCAGCTCGCTCCAGCGCTGCTCCACCTGCCGCTTGTAGCGGGCCAGTTCACGCTCTACGGTGACGTTCTCCAGCGCCTGGTGCGCGGTGATCAGCGCGATCGCGCCCGGAGCCTCGTAGATCTCACGGGACTTGATGCCGACGAGGCGGTCCTCGACCATGTCGAGGCGGCCCACGCCCTGCGCACCGGCCCGCTTGTTGAGCTCCTCGATCGCCTGAAGGACCGTCACCTTCCGTCCGTCGATGGCGACCGGGACGCCCGCCTCGAAGGAGATGACGACGGTGTCGGCGTCGCGGGCGACGGCCGGGTTCTGGGTGTAGTCGTAGACGTCCTCGATCGGCGCGTTCCAGATGTCCTCCAGGAAGCCCGTCTCGACGGCGCGACCGAAGACGTTCTGGTCGATCGAGTAGGGGGACTTCTTGGTGGTCGCGATCGGGAGGTTGTTGGCCTCGGCGAAGGCGATCGCCTTGTCACGGGTCATCGCGTAGTCGCGGACCGGGGCGATGCAGGTGAGCTCGGGCGCCAGGTTGGCGATGCCGACCTCGAAGCGGACCTGGTCGTTGCCCTTGCCGGTGCAGCCGTGGGCGACGGTGGTGGCGCCGTGCTTCTTGGCGGCGGCGGCCAGGTGCTTGACGATGACCGGGCGGGAGAGCGCCGAGACGAGCGGGTACTCGCCCTGGTAGAGGGCGTTGGCCTTGATGGCCGGCAGGCAGTACTCGTCGGCGAACTCGTCGCGGGCGTCCGCGACCTCGGCCTCGACGGCGCCGCAGGCGAGGGCGCGCTCGCGGATGACGTTCAGGTCCTCGCCGCCCTGGCCGACGTCGACGGCGACGGCGATCACCTCGGCGCCGGTCTCCTCGGCGATCCAGCCGATGCAGACGGACGTGTCCAGACCGCCCGAGTAGGCAAGTACGACGCGCTCGGTCACGGCTATCTCCAATCACTCACAGGGCAGACGGGGGCATGCATCCAGGACCGCCGGGGGCGACCACGGAAGCACATGGCGACTACGCGGGCAGAGCCTCGCGGCGCTAGGCATAATTATGCATGCCCCCGTATGAAATTCAAAGCCGCTGCGCAGCGATCCAGTCCGCGATCTCCCCGACCACGACGCCGTCCACATGTCCGGGGACCGCATAGTCCGCCGGCGTGGCCGGGCCGTCCCCCATGAAGAAGAAGTGGTCGGCCCGCTCGTGGACGCTGATGGTCACCCCGCGCCGCCCGTCGAGACCCGCGCGCCAGAGGGCGAGATCGTCGGCGACCGTCACCTGGTAGTCGCGCCCACCCTGCAGCACCAACGCGGGCACGTCCAGCGCGGCGAGGGTCGCGACGGGGTCGTAGCCGCGCAGGTCGAGCCAGTAGGCGCCGGAGAGGCCCAGCGGAAGTTCCGTGCCAGGCGTGTCGGCGGCCAGGTCGGGGCTGTCCACCCGGGCCGCCTCGCGCTCCAGCTCGGCGATGGCCGGCTCCGCCTCCGCTGCCAACCCCGGGGTGAGCGCGGCGATGTGCCGGAAGACGCGCACCGCCGCATGGTTCATCGGAGCCGCGTCGGCGGCGAACAGGACCAGCCCCGCGACGGAGGGCTCCGCAGCGGCGACGCGCGGCGCGACCTTGCCTCCCGCACTGTGGCCGAGCACGAAGACGTGCGCGGGATCGACGCCAGGGGTCGCCTGCAGCGCACGGACGGCGGCGACGGCGTGCGGGACGTACTCGTCGGCCAGGGTGAATCCAGGGGTGGCGGCGACGCGGTCGGTGTGGACACCGGTCACCTTGTCGAAGCGCAGCGACGCGACGCCGCGGCTCGCCAGCCCCCAGGCGAGGTCCTTGAGCGGTTTGAGCGGCCCGGCGGTCCCGTCCCGGTCGAAGGGCCCGGCGCCGGAGAGGAGCACCACGCCCGGGGCGGGCGCGGCGACGTGCGGAAGCGTGAGGACGCCCGCGACGGGGCCGAGTCCGGCGTCGAGGACGACCTCGCGCTCCTCAAAGCGGGCCGGGTCGGCGTAGGAGGGCGGGGCCCACGCGGATTCGCCGCCGCCCGCACCGTCGAGCCGCAGCCCCTGCACCGCACCCTCGGTGTCGATGCCCATCAGCACCGTCAGCCCGCCGTGCCGACCGACCAGCGGGACCCCGACACGGACCAGCCCCGGGCCGATCTCTTCGGTCGTCGGCTCGCCGCGCCGCAGGTCCGCTCCGATCATGCCGATCTCGCTCTCCCACGCCTTGCGCAACCCGCCGGCCGGGAGAGCCACCCGCAGCCGCGGCGCGAACCGCGCCTCGATCGCGGCGAAGTCGCCTCGCATCGCCAGGTCCACGAGCGTCAGCCCGACGGCCACCGCTGCTTGCTGTGCTGCCTCCATGCGGTACCCCCTTCGATTGTTCTCACCTTTGCGAAAGGTAGCACACATGAGAGTATTCGACGATGGACTCCCTCGAACTGTTCGCGCATCCGGTCCGCCTGCGCATCATCCACGCCCTGCGCGGCGGGCGGATGCTGACGACCAGTCAGCTGTGCGAGCGGATCCCCGACGCCAGCAAGGCCACGGTGTACCGGCACGTGGACCAGCTCGCGGGCGCGGGCGTGCTGGAGGTCGCCGAGGAGCGTCGCGTCCGCGGCGCGGTCGAACGCGGCTACCGCCTGCGACAGGAGAAGGCCTCCGTGGACGCCGAGACCCTCGCGTCGCTCACCGCGGACGACCACCGGCATGCGTTCACGGCAGCGATGGCGACGCTGATCGCCGAGTTCAGCGGCTATCTGGACCAGGCCGCAGCCGACCCCGTCGCCGACCTGGTCGGCTACCGGCAGCACGGGATCTGGCTGAGCCGGGAGGAACTGACCACGCTCATCGGCGCGCTCCAGCAGGCGATCGTGCCGCTGCTCGGCAACGAGCCCGCGCCGGAACGCGCGCGCTACCTGCTCAGCCCGATCCTCTTCCCGGTCGAGCAACCGGAGAGTCCCAGCTAGGTGTATTGACCACGAGCGTTGTTGACGGTCCTGGGGGCTTGATCATGACGAAGACCTCCGGTGTGGTGGAGGTGTCTAGGCTTCACCGCACACACG
>NZ_JBGCCL010000042.1:0-47393 GCF_041262505.1 Streptacidiphilus sp. MAP5-3 | reverse complement strand
AACCGGGCATTACGGTGGGACACGAAGACCTCCGTGTGTGCGGTGAAGCCTAGACACCTCCACCACACCGGAGGTCTTCGTCATGATCAAGCCCCTAGGACCGACGCTCGTGGTCAATACAGCTAGCCGAGGGCCTCGGCGTAGGCGGCGCGGAGCGGTTCCCACTCCGCGGCCGGATCCCAGGACTGCCAGTCGACCGCGCCGCCCGCCAGGGCCCGGGCGAGGTAGTCGAGGTGGAGGTGCCAGCCGGCGAGGATCTGTGCGGGCTCCTCGATCGGCGCGGGCAGGCGCGCGCTGAAGGCGAGAGCCGTGCCGCCGCCCTCGTCGGTGAGCTCGAAGCGGACCCGGCCGTGCGGGTCGAGATCGAGTTGGAGCAGGGACGGAGGGTCGTAGGCGGTCACCGTGCCGGCGGCGATCACGGTGCGGCCCTCGGGATCGGTGTTCAGCCAGCGGAGCACCACAGCGCCGCCCTCCGCCGGGTCCAGCCGGTCGGCGGCGGCGAGCCAGCGCCGGAGCAGGGACGGACGCGACACGTGGCGCCAGACCTCGGCCACGGGGTGCGGGTAGTGACGGTAGAAGCACACGGCCTGGTGACCCGCGTCGATCGCGACGACGCTGCCGTCGAGCCGAGGGTCGCTGGAGGTGGCGGACACCCTCCGATCATCGCCCGCCGTTGCGGTTCCGGCTCGCCATTGCATCGCCCCGGTCGTGTCGCACGCTCACGTGCTGCCAGCCGGGAGCTCCTTGCTGAGCAGGGTGCCAATGCCCGCGCGGAGGACGTCGATCCCGTGCTCGGCGGCCGGGGCCTGTCTTATGGACCAGGCCGGATCGGCCTGCGGTGTGAGAGCACCCGCCTCGCCGCGTTGTCGTGGGTCGTCGGTCGCCGGTCGTCGGCGCTCCTGTCAGACCAGCGCGGCGAGCTCGCCCCGGGAGGCGACGCCGAGCTTGGGGTAGGCCTTGTAGAGGTGGTAGCCGACCGTCCGGGAGCTGAGGAAGAGCTGGGCGGCGATGTCCCGGTTGGAGAGGCCCTGCGCGGCGAGGCGGACGATCTGCGTCTCCTGCGGCGTCAGGCCGGCCAGCGGCCCTGCGGTTCGCGGCTCCGCGGTCGCTGCGCCGGAGGCGTCGAGCTCGGTGCGGGCGCGGTCGGCCCACGGTGTCGCGCCCAGGGCGTCGAAGGCGCGGGCGGCGGCGCGGAGCGGCATGCGGGCCTCCGTCTTGCGCCGGGCACGCCGCAGCCACTCGCCGTAGAGCAGCGCCGTGCGGGCCTCCTCCCAGGGCCGGCCGGACCCGCTGTGGAGCGACAGGGCGTCGAGGAAGAGCCGCTCGGCGAACTCCTCCGGGGCCAGCAGGGCGTGACAGCGCAACACCAGTGCACGCGCCCAGGGCTGTTGGGACCGCTCAGCCCAGCGTTCGAAGCGGGTCAGCGGCTCGGCCAACGCCTCGCCCTCGCGGATCCGGACGGCAGCCTCCAGCGCGTCAGGGACGGCGCGCAGCACGCCGACGTGGCCCCTGTCCGGGCCGCGTACCAGCGTGCCCAGGAAGGCGAGCGCCTCCTCCGCGCGGCCCTGACCGAGGTCGAGCAGGCCCTCGGCCCACTGCTGCCACGGCGCGCCGACCCGTGCGGAGGCGCCGCCGCGTGCCTCGGCCGAGGCAGCATGCAGGGCCGTGCGGCAGGCAGCCTCGTCACCGCGCTGCGCGGCCAGGTAGGCGAGCAGGGCGTGCGAGGGCGCGGCCCACTGCACCTGGCGGATGTCCGCGGCCAGCGCCAACGACTCCTCGGCGTGGGCCTGGGCCTGGTCCGGGCGGCCGTGGAACAGCTCACTCTCGGCGAGCGTGATCAACAGCGGCGGCAGTGCGGCCAGCACGCCCCCGGCACGGGCCTCGGCGACGACCTGCTCGGTCACGGCGAGGGCGTCCGCGTCCTGGCCGACGGTGAGCGCGGCGGCGCAGGCCTGGATGAGGTCGACCGGGACGATCGCGCCGGCGGACCGCGCCTGGGCCATCGTGGCGGGCAGGGTGCGGCCTCCCTTCGCGTCGGGGGCCACTGCGTCGGGGGCCGCTGAGTCGCGGGCTGCGCCTTCCGGGCCCTCGGCGTCGGGCGCGCCGGCCGCCACCGCGTCGAGCAGGTAGGCCACGACGGGGGCCAACGGGTCGTCCGCGGGGAGGGACAGGGCGGCGAGACGGCGTTCGGTCGTGCGCATGGCCTCGTCGCCGAGGCAGCGGGCGACGTCGTATGCCTGGAGCAGCACGCGGGCCGCCGGGCCGGGGTGGCTGGCGGCGACCAACTCGGCGGTGTCGAGCAGCAGTTGGTGGGCGGGCTCGTGCGCACCCCGCCAGAACTGGGCCAGGCCCTCGATGAACATGAGGTGCGCCAGCAGCACCGGCTCCTCGGGACGCCGGGCGCGGGCACGCCCGGCCAGCGCCTCGGCCCGCTCGATCTCACCCGCCTCCGTGGCGGACTCGGCCGCCTGGACCAGACGGCGCGTCGCCTCGGCCGGATCCGGACTGAGCTGCGAGGCACGCTCCCAGGCCGACGCCGCGCCCGCATGGCCGCCGCGACGGGCGGCGAGCTCGGCGGCCCGCTCCAGCTCGGCCGCGACCGGCTCGTCGGGCCCGGTGGCGGCCTGGGCCAGATGCCAGGCGCGCCGCACCGGCGTGCCGTGGTCGGCAAGCGCCTGCGCGAGCGACGCATGGACCGCGAGTCGCTGGGCCAGCGGTGCGCGGCTCAGCGCCGCAGCCCGCAGCAGCGGGTGGCGGAAGACCAGCCGTCCGCCCGTCTCCCCCGGCTCGACGCGGACGAGCGCCGACTCCTCCGCCGCCTGCAGGTCCTCGACGTGTGCGCCCAGCCGCTCGGCGGCAGCCAGGACCGTGGGCAGCTCGCCCGTCTCCTCGGCGGCGGCGACCAGCAGCATCGTCTGCGCGGCGGCGGGCAACCGGCTCAACTGGCCGTGGTACGCGAGCTGGAGCCGTCCGGCGAGCGGCAGCGGCTCGCTGCCGGCCCGCTCGGCCGCAGGGAGTTCGTGCAGGGCCAGCGGGTTGCCGTGGGCGAGTTCCAGAAGTTGATGCCGCGTCAGAACATCGACGTCCGGGGCGCTGTGCTGGAGCAGCTCCGCCGCCGCCGTGTGATCCAGGCCGGACAGGCGCAGCTCGGCCAGGCCCGGTGCGACACCTGACGCGCCGTCGGTCGACTGGGCCTCGCCCTCGCGCGCCGCCAGCAGCAGGACCACGCCCTCCGCCGCGAGCCGTCGCGCGGCGAAGAACAGGGCGTCGCTGGAGGCCGCGTCGCACCACTGGAGGTCGTCGATCAGGCAGAGCACCGGCCCGCCCTCGGCCAGTTCGGCCAGCAGCCCGAGCACGCCGAGGCCGACCAGCAGCCGGCTGCCCGGCGTGGACGCGTCCGGCTCGGGATCCGCGAGGCCCAAGGCGCGCTCCAACGCCGACCGTTGGGGCGCCGGAAGCGACTCCAGGCCGCCCAACGCGGGCGCGAGCAGCAGTTGCAACGCGGCGAACGGCAGCTCGGACTCGGCCTCGACCCCGGCCGTGCGCAGCACGGTGAAGCCCTCGGCCGCGTCGCGGGCGTACTCCAGCAGTGCCGTCTTGCCGATACCCGGCTCGCCACGCAGCACGAGCGCTCCGCTGGTCCGCCCCCGGGCGGCGCGCAGCAGTTCGTCGATGGCGGCCTGTTCGGTCCCCCGTCCGTACAGCATGCAAGCACCCTACCGACAGCCACCGACATGTTCGTGCGACAAGTACCTAAGCGCGACTGATTCCGCGTCCTCGCCTTCTCCGTAACGTCTTGACCTGCAGGAACGCACAGGACACCGCACCGGACGAACCGGACGAAGGAGAAGAACAATGGACGCCACCGCGAACACCACCGCCCAGGAGCTCGCCGAGCGCTACATCGCCGCCTGGAACGAGACCGACCCCGCCGCCCGCCGCAAGCTCGTCGACGAGACCTGGGCGGAGGACGGCAGCTACACCGACCCGCTGGTCGTCGCCGAGGGCCGGGACGCGGTCGACGCGACGCTCGGGGCGGTCCAGGCACAGTTTCCCGGCCTGCGCTTCCGCCTCGGTGGCCCGGTCGACGCGCACCACGGCATCGCCCGGTTCACCTGGGAGCTCGGCCCCGCCGACGCCGCCGAGCCGCTGGTGATCGGCTTCGACGTGCTGGTCGCGGACGCGGACGGCCGGATCGCGCAGGTCCTGGGCTTCCTGGACAAGGTCCCGTCCGTCTGAGCCGTCCCACCGACCCCGCGCGGGGCTGCTCCCACAGTCCCGCGCGGCCCCACCCCTCCTTGCCAAGTGCCAAGAACCCCACCCACCGACCCATTGGAGCAGGGCAGATGACCGCCATCCGGGTCCCGGCCGACCGGGACTCACGCCTCCCGCACGAAAACCCCGCCGTGCCCGTCGCGGCCGCCGCACCCGCCGCGCCTGCCGCCCGCAAGGGCCTGCTGCCGGTGGTGCTGACCGCGACCTTCATGTCCGCGCTGGACTTCTTCATCGTCAACGTGGCCATCC
This sequence comes from Streptacidiphilus sp. MAP5-3, assembly GCF_041262505.1. Lineage (NCBI taxonomy): Bacteria > Bacillati > Actinomycetota > Actinomycetes > Kitasatosporales > Streptomycetaceae > Streptacidiphilus > Streptacidiphilus sp. MAP5-3. The sequence continues at coordinate 42,869 of NZ_JBGCCL010000042.1, read as the reverse complement.
CGTCGATGCAGCGGCATCTCGGCGCCTCCCCGGCGGCGATCCAGTGGATCGTGGCGGGCTACTCGCTCGCTCTCGCCGCCGGACTGATCACGGCCGGACGGGTCGGCGACATCGTGGGGCGCCGTCGACTCTTCGCGCTGGGGCTGGCACTCTTCACGCTGGCCTCCGCCGCCTGCGGCCTGGCCCCCGACGTCGCCTTCCTGATCGGTGGGCGCGTCGCGCAGGGCCTCGCCGCAGCGCTGATGGGCCCGCAGGTGCTGGGCATCATCCGCACCTCCTTCCAGGGCAAAGCGCAGGCGCGGGCCATCGCGATGTACGCGCTGACGATGGGCCTCGGCGCGGTGCTCGGGCAGCTGATCGGCGGCGTGCTGATCAAGGCCGACCTGTTCGGAACCGACTGGCGGGCCTGCTTCCTGATCAACCTTCCGATCGGCGCGGTCACGGTCGCGCTGGTCAACCGCTGCGTCCCCGAGTCACGTGCGCCGGAACGTCCGCGCCTGGACAACGTCGGCGTCGTGCTCATCACGGCCGCGCTGGTCACGCTCGCGCTGCCGCTGATCCAGGGACGCGGCGACGGGTGGCCGCTGTGGACGTGGCTGTCGCTGGCCGCCTCGGCCGTGCTGTTCGCCGTCTTCGCCGCGCACCAGCGGCACTTGGGCGCACGGCAGGGTTCACCGCTGGTCCCGCCGGAGTTGTTCCGGGGCCGCGCCTTCACGGTCGGCGCGGTGGCCCAACTGCTGTTCTGGAGCGGCCAGGGGTCGTTCTTCCTGATCCTCGCGCTCTATCTGCAGGTCGGCCGCGGGCTGGACGCGCTCACCTCCGGAGTCGTCTTCACCGCGCTGGGCCTCGGCTACTTCGCCACCTCGCTCCGTGCCGACCTGGTCGCGGCGCGACTCGGACGCCAGGCGGTGGCCCTCGGCGCGGCGTTGATGGCCCTCGGCCTGGGCCTGCTCTGGGCAGGCACCGCACAGATCGGGACCGCGCAGATCGGGACCGCGGCCGGGACCCTGCGGGTGCTGTGGCTGGTGCCGGGGCTGGTGGTCGACGGCGTGGGCATGGGTCTGGTCATCGCCCCGATCACGGCCGCGGTACTGACCCGCGTCTCGCCGCAGCTGGTCGGTGCGGCGTCCGGGGTGATCACGACGCTGCAGCAGGTCGGCGGCGCGGTGGGCGTCGCGCTCCTCGGGATCGTCTTCTACGACGCGCTCGGCAGCAGCGGTCCCGCCGGATACGGCCATGCGTTCCAGTCGGGGCTGGCGGTCCTGGTCGTGGTCGAGCTGGCCCTGGCCGGAGTGATCCAGCTGCTGCCGCACGATTCCTGACGGTCCGTCAGTTGGGTTGAACGGGACGCCTCCCGGAGCTCTGCGCTCCCGGAGGCGTCCTCGCGCGTGTCAGCGGTGCAACTGCTCTGCCGCCTCGGCGGCGACGGCCTCCGCCACCGCGGCCAACGCCGGGGAGTCGAGCCGCCACTGCTGCCAGAAGAGCGGCACATCCCGCGACCGCCCCGGCACGATCCGCCTCAACCTGCCGTCGCGCAGCCGGGGTTGCGCCTGCGCCTCGGGCAGCAGACCCCAACCGAGCCCGGTGCAGACGGCTTCCAGGTAGCCCTCGCTGGAGGGGATCCAGTGCCGTGCTCCGTCCGCACCGGCCATACCCCCGGTCAGCTCGCGGGCGAAGCCCTCCTGGAGTTGGTCGCGGCGGTCGAAGAAGACGACCGGCGCGCGCGGGAGCAGCTCCGCCGGGTCGCCGCGCAACCAGGTGTCGACGAACTCGGCGGTGGCGACGGGCAGGTAGCGCATCCGTCCGAGCGCGCGCACCGAGCAGCCGGCGACCGGCTCGGGCGTGGAGGTGACCGCGGCCATCACCTCGCCGTCCCGCAGCAGCGCGGTGGTGTGCGCCTCGTCCTCCCGGCGCAGGTCGAAGGTGAGGCCCGGCTCCCCGGGTGTGTGGCCGAGGCGGCCCAGCGCGGGGACGAACCAGGTCGCCAGCGAGTCCGCGTTGACTGCGATCGCCAGGCGCGGCGGCGTGTCCCCGACGTCCAGGCCGAGCGCGCTCCGCGCGTCCCCTTCGAGCTGGGCCAGCTGCCTGCCGAAGCGGATCACCACCTGCCCGGACTCGGTGGCCCGCACCGGCTTGGTCCGCGTCAGCAGGACCCGCCCGGTGCGTTGCTCCAGCGCCTTGATCCGCTGACTCACGGCGGAGGGGGTGAGGTGGAGCGCGGCTGCGGCGGCGTCGAAGGTGCCCTCGTCGACCACGGCCAGCAGCGTCCGGACGAGATCGTGCGGCAACCGGCTCTGCGACAGGGCAAGGGGCGGATCGTCCGACTTCATGACTGTTAATGATACGTAAAAATCTTTAGCTGGTCTGCAGCAACCTCCCCGACCTAGCGTGGCGGGCATGGGAACACCGCTCACCGCTCTGACCGCCGGTTTCGGCACCGGCCTCTCGTTGATCGTCGCCATCGGCGCGCAGAACGCGTTCGTCCTGCGTCAAGGAATCCGACGCGAGGCGGTGCTGCCGGTGGTGGCGATCTGCGCGGTGTCCGACGCGGCGCTGATCGCCTGCGGCGTGGGCGGGCTCGGCGTCGTGGTCACGGCCTGGCCGGGCGCGATGACCGCCGTCCGGGTCGTCGGCGTGGCGTTCCTGCTCTGCTACGGCGTGCTGGCGGCGCGGCGCGCCTTCCGTGCGCCCGACCCGTCCGGCCCTTCCGGCCTGGAGGGCGGCGGCCCGACCGTCCGCTCGGGCCGCAGGGCCGTGCTCTCCTGCCTGGCGATGACCTGGCTCAACCCGCACGTTTACCTGGACACGGTGCTGCTCCTGGGCGCGGTCGCAGCCACCCACGGCACCCTGCGCTGGCAGTTCGGCCTGGGAGCCACTCTCGCCAGCCTCTGCTGGTTCGCCGCCCTCGGCTTCGGCGCCCGCCTCCTGGAGGGCTTCTTCCGCCGCCCCTCCTCCTGGCGCGCCCTCGACGGCCTCGTCGCCGCGACGATGCTGCTGGTCGCCCTGACGCTGGCGACCGGCGGCTGACGCTGCGTCAGTTTCCACCCACGGTCAGTTGCCCTGCGCCCACAGCCTGCGGACATGCCCGAGATGGGAGCTGATCAGCTCCTCTACCCCCGCCACGTCGCCCGCAATGATCGCGTCGAGCAGCCGCTCGTGCTCCTCCGCCGACTCGACCAGGCGGCCCGCCGAGACCAGGGCCTGGAGGCCGTAGAGGCGGGAGCGGCTGCGCAGGTCGCGGACGGTGTCGACGAGGTGGCGGTTGCCGTGGAGCGCGAGCAGGCCGAGGTGGAAGCGGCGGTCGGCGTCCACGTAGGCGATCAGGTCGCCCCGGCGGGCGGCCGTGACGATGTCGCGGGCGTGGGCGCGGAGGGGTTCGAGCTGGGCCGGGGTCGCGGTCTCGGCGACGCGGACGGTGGCCGGGATCTCGATCAGCTCGCGGATCTCGGTGAAGTCGTCCAGGTCCTGCTCGGTCAGGCCGACGATGCGGAAGCCCTTGTTGCGGACGACCTCGACCAGGCCCTCTTTGGCCAGGTCGAGCATCGCCTCGCGGACCGGCGTGGCGGAGACGCCGAACTCGGCGGCCAGGACCGGCGCCGAGTAGACGATGCCGGGACGGAGTTCACCGGCCACCAGGGCCGCGCGCAGGGCGTGGGTCACCTGCTCGCGCAGGCTGCGCCGCTCCTGCACCGCAGGGAGGTTGAGCGAGCCGCCGCCCGGGCTCTCGATGGGCTCCGTCGTCACCGTCGTACCTCTCGCGCGAAATCCTGTGCAACATCATCCTGCACCATCACGTGACACGAACGAACCCGCGCGTCAGAGCAGGAACCCGGCGGGGAAAGGGTCGGCAGGGTCGAGGAAGTACTGTGCCGTGCCCGTGATCCAGGCGCGCCCGGTCACCGTCGGCACCACGGCCGGTCGCCCGGCGACGGTCGTCTCCTCCAGCAGTCGGCCGACGAACCGGGTGCCGATGAACGACTCGTTGCGGAACTCCGCCCCCAACGCCAGCTCCCCGCGCGCGTGCAGCTGGGCCATCCGCGCGGACGTCCCGGTGCCGCAGGGCGAGCGGTCGAACCAGCCGGGGTGGATGGCCATCGCGTGCCGCGAGTGGCGAGCGTCGGAGCCGGGCGCGGCGAGGTAGACGTGGTGCACGCCGCGGATCCGCTCGTCCTCCGGGTGGACGGGCTCGCCCGCCGCGTTGACGGCGGCCATGGTTGCCAACCCGGCGCGCAGGATCTCGTCCTTGGCGGACCGGTCGAACGGCAGGCGGTAGTCGTCGAGTTCGACGAGCACGTAGAAGTTGCCGCCGAAGGCGAGGTCGTAGCGGATCTCCCCGAAGCCGGGCACGGCGACCTTGGCGTCCAGCCGCTCCGCGAAGGCGGGCACATTGCGCAGGGTCACCGAGGTCGCCGATCCGTCCTCGACGGCCACGTCCACGACGACCAGCCCGGCGGGCGTGTCCAGCCGGACGGTCGTCACGGGCTCCACGACGGGCACCATCCCCGTCTCCACCAGCACGGTCGCCACCCCGATGGTCCCGTGCCCGCACATCGGCAACAGCCCGGACACCTCGATGAACAGCACCCCGTAGTCGGCGTCCGGCCGCGTCGGCGGCTGCAGGATCGCCCCGCTCATCGCTGCGTGGCCGCGCGGCTCGTACATGAGCAGGGTCCGCACATGGTCCAGATGCTCGGCGAAATACGCCCTGCGCTCGGCCATCGTCGCACCCGGGATCACGCCGACGCCGCCGGTGACGACGCGGGTGGGCATGCCCTCGGTGTGGGAGTCGACGGCGTGGTAGATCTGACGTGTTTTCATGACCCGCTCCTCCTACCGCAGTCCCTCGGCGAGGACCTTCTCCGTCGCCCGGGTCACCAGCTCCCGAGCCGGGCCGGTCAGCTGCGCACGCGGGGCACGGCTCGGGCCGCCGTGGCGACCGGCAAGGTCCATGGAGAGCTTGATGGCCTGGACGAACTCCGTCTTCGAGTCCCAGCGCAACAACGGGTGCAAGGTGCGGTAGCGCGGCAGGGCGACGGCCAGGTCCCCGGCCACCGCCGCGCGGTACAGCTCCGCACAGGCGCGCGGCAGGGCGTTCGGATAGCCGGCGATCCAGCCGACCGCACCGGCCAGCGCCAGCTCCAGCAGGACGTCGTCCGCACCGATCAACAGGTCGAGACCGGGGGCCAGTTCGGCGATCTCGTAGGCACGCCGGACGTCTCCGCTGAACTCCTTGACCGCGACGATGCTCCCCGCGGCATGCACCTCGGCCAACAAGGACGGGACGAGGTCGACGCGGGTGTCGTGCGGGTTGTTGTAGGCGACGACGGGCAGGCCGACCCGGGCGACCTCGGCGTAGTGCGCGATCACGCCCTCGCGGTCCGCGCGGTAGGCGTTCGGGGGCAGTTGGAGCACCGATCCGGCGCCTGCCGCTGCCGCCTGCTCGACCCAGCGCCGCGACTCGGCGCTGCCGTAGGCGGCGGTACCGGCCATCACCCGGCGGCCGTCCCCGGCGGCCTCGACGGCGACCCGGACCACCCGGGCCCGCTCCTCGTCGGTCAGGGTCTGGTACTCGCCGAGCGAGCCGTTGGGGACCACGCCGTCGCAGCCGTTGTCGAGCAGGAACCGCACATGCCGCGCGTAGGCGTCGTAGTCGACGGACCCGTCCTCGCGGAACGGGAGTGCGGTGGCCACCATGACTCCGTGCCAAGGCGCTTGGCGCTCGTCGGAGGTGGGAACAGGGGCGGGGGTCATTCCTTGGCTCCTCGTGTGGGCGGGGAAGCGGACGGGGGCGGTTCGACGGCGGACTCGGCCAGCAGGCCGAGCGGGACGGGCACGGCAAGCGGGCGGGTCAACGCACCGTCGACGTACGGTTCGGATGCGGAGGTCGCGTAGCCGGCACACAGGCGGGAGACGGCGGGACCGCACATCCGGCCCTGGCACCAGCCCATTCCGGCGCGGGTCAGCAGCTTGACGGTCCGCTGGTCGCCTGCGCCCAGTCCGACGACCGCCTCGCGGATCTGACCTGTCGTCACCTCCTCGCAACGGCAGACCTCGGTGTCGTCGTCGAGCCAGGCGGACCAACCAGGGCCCGGCGCATGGCGGATGGCCATCAGCTCGGCGAACTCCCGCAACCTGGCGCGGCGGCGCAGCAGCGCCGCGGGCACTGCGCGGTCGCCCGCGACAGCCCGCCCCGCCAACTCGCCTTCGACAAGCGCCAGCTGCACGCCCCCGACCCCGGTGGTCTCGCCGGCGGCCCAGATACCGGGGACGCTGGTGCGCTGGCTCGCGTCGACCTCCAGCGCGGCGGCGCCGTCCGCCGACCGGACCGTGCGGCAGCCGAGTTCGAGCGGGAGCTCCAACTGCGCGACCAGCCCGTGCCCGACCGCCACGGCATCGCACGCGACACGCTGCTCCGTGCCCGGGGCCGGCCGCCACGCGCGGTCGAGCCGCATCAGCGTCACCGACTCCACCCGGTCGACGCCGTGCGCGGCGACGACCGCGGTGCGGGTGCGCAGCGCCACCCGGTGCCGGGCGAGGACGGCGGCGTGCCGCGCTCCCTCGACCAACTTGCCGGGGTTGGCGGCGAGCACCCGCGCACCGGACGCGTAGCCGAGGTAGCCGGCCGCCTCGGCCACCAACGGCACCTGCGCCCCGGCCTTGACCAGCGACGCTGCCACGGCCAGCAGCAGCGGCCCGCTTCCGGCGACCACGACGCGGCGTCCCGGCAGCACCAGGCCGGACTTGAGCATCGCCTGCGCTCCCCCGGCGGCGACGACACCAGGCAGCGTCCAGCCCGGGAAGGGCAGCTGACGCTCGTGCGCACCGGTGCCGAAGAGAACATGACGAGCCGTCAGGCTCCGTGCCTGACGTTGGTCCGGGCCGGTGAGAGCGTGGATCCGCCACCGCCCTCCGTTCGGCGTCGGGACGACGGACCAGACGTGGTGGTCGGCGAAGTACTCGACCGGACCGAGCCGTCGCAGCAATGCCGCGAATGCGGCCCAGCCGCGGTGCAGCGCCTGCGGCCGTGCGGCGTGGAGTTCGGCGGCGGGCTGCCGGTAGAACTGCCCGCCGGGCCGCGGCGCGGCGTCCACCAGCGCGACGCGAAGCCCGCGTTCGGCCGCCGCCACGGCACCGGCCAGGCCGGCCGGACCCGCGCCGATCACGGCGAGGTCGAAGTCGGCGGCAACGCGCTCGACCTGACCGGCACAGTCGACCTGACCGGCATGCTCAGGCGAGGTCGGCATGACCGCCCCCTCGCTGCGTCCGCACCTGCGCGCCGGGGCGGGCCGGAGCCAGGCAGGCGCGGACGTTGGGCGTGCCGTCCAGTTCGACCAGGCAGTCGAAGCAGACGCCCATGCCGCAGAAAGCACCACGCGGGCGATTGCCGTTGCGGGTCAACCGCCAAGCCAGGCGGCCGGACTGCCACAGCGCGGCCGCCACCGTCTGCCCGTGCAGAGCGGGGACGGGCTCGCCGTCGAAGCGGAACTCGAAGCCGGCCCCGGGCCTGGCCCTGACGAGCTCGAAGGGGTCGGGCGGTGTGCGACTCACGGCTGCGCCTCCTGCTGCGGATGGGCGAACCTGGCGGGATCGAAGGGCGCAGGGTCGAGGAACGGTCTCTCGCCACGGACGAGTTGGGCGATCAGCAGACCGGTCGCCGGGGCGAGCCCGACGCCCGCGCCCTCGTGACCGCAGGCGTGGAACAGCCAGGACCGGACCGCGTCGCGCCCGATGGCGGGCAGGTGGTCGGGGAGGTACGGCCGGAAGCCCCGGTAGGCGCGGATCGCCCGCACCGAGGCGAGGGCGGGGAAGAGCGCGGTCGCCTGCGCGGCCAGGCGCGCCAGCGCGGGCACGGACAGCCGCCGGTCGAAGCCGACCCGCTCCCGGGTCGCGCCGATCAGCACCGGACCCGCCGCCGTGCCCTCGACCACGGCCGAGCTCTGCAAATCGGCCGATCCGCTGGCGACGTCCGCGACGTAGTCCGCCGCGTAGACCTTGTGCCGCACCAGGGGCGGCAGCGGCTCGGTGACCAGGACGAAGCCGCGTCGGGGCCGTACCGGCAGCGTGGATCCGGCCAGCGCCGCAACCTCACCGCCCCACGTGCCGGCCGCGTTGACCACCGTGTCGCAGTGCAGGGTGCCGTGACGGTCCGTCAGCACGCGTCCCCGGTCCAGGCCGATCACGTCCGTGCGGGTCAGCAGATCAACCCGGCCGGTGTCCCGTGCCCGCCGCAGCAGCGACGCCGCCGCGCGAGCCGGCTGTACCTGGGCATCCTGCGGATAGTGGATGCCACCGGCCAGGTCCGGTGCGAGCTGCGGTTCGAGCTCGCCCAGGCGCTCGGCGGGGACCCACTCGGCCGCGACGCCTGCCTTTCGCTGTCCCTCGGCCAACTCCCGCAGCGCGCCCAGCGCCTGGGCCTCCGAGGCGACCACCAAGCCGCCCTTGGGCTCGTACTCCAGCGCCTGCGCGCCGAGTTGCTCGGCGAGCTCACGCCACAGGCGGATGCCCGCGAGCGCGAGGTCGAGCTCAGGACCGGGCAGCTTGTCCGAGACCAGCAGGTTGCCCTCACCCGCTCCGGTCGTCCCCCCGGAGACCGGCCCGCGATCCACCACCGCAACGCGCACCGCAGGATCCGAGGTGAGCGCATCCGCGCACGCCGCGCCGATGATCCCGGCGCCGATCACGACCACGTCGTAGCGAAGACCTGTAGGCACGTCAGTAATATGTCACACAGCATCCCGGCCGACAATGGTCCACGCGCGGCCATGCACGGTCGCGCACGACCCCGCACACCCGGTCACGTCCGGCAGTACGCCTGTCCGTCGAACGTCCACTCCCAGCCGACCTCGCCCCGCTGCTCGCAGACCCCGGAAAGGGTGACCACGCCGGGCAGGTTCAGCGCGTGGCCGACACAGAGGACCTCGCAGAGCAGGTCCAGGTCCTCGTCCTCGATCCGCAGCACGCCACCCGGCTCCATCCGCAGATCGGCCCACGCGGTCACCGGCTCGTCCTGGGCGAAGAGGCCGCAGACCACCGTGAACGCCCCCACCCCCGCACCGAGAAGGAATCCGCGCAGGGCCTCCGCGCCGTGGGCGTAGGCGATGCGCAGCAACTGCTCGGGAAAGACGCCGGACAACGCAGCCTCCGCGGTCTCGCCGAGCATGCGTGCCAGCATCCCCCGGACCTGACCGCGCTCGTGGGCACGCTCGACGCGCAGCAGGAACTCCGCGAGCGGTTCACCGTGCCAGGGGACCCACTCCTCCTCGCCCGCCGGGTCGGCGAGGTAGGCCAGGTGACTGTCGCCGTCCGTGAGCGGCAGGCTCTCACGTGCGCAGTAGGCCTCGAAGTCCTCCGGCGAGAAGGCCCGCGCGTGCATCTCGACGCAGTCGCGCTGGAGGTCGGCCAGCAGCGCCTCGATATCGCGCAGGTAGTCGCCGAAGCTCTCGTAGCTCGTGCACCCCTCGGAGCGCAGCTCCTCGAAGTCGCCCCGGTTGGTAACCAGACCGAGCATGGTCGGCCGGACCGCCGGCGTCGGCCGCGCCGAGTCCGCGGGCGAGCCGCAGCGGCGGTGGTCGCGCGGGGTCACGACCCGGACGGGCGGGCACTGCGCAGGTCGGGGGCCATTGGGACGAGCCTGCCGGACGGGACGAGCGTGCCTGGCCATGGGAGCCTCCGAAGCTGAACGAGGGGTCGTACTGCTCCTCGTCCTCCCCTCCGGCGATCTTCCTATGCACACCCTCTGTAACAGAACTGTCACTGCTGGTGACGCAGGGCTACGACAGGCACCAACAAAAAGCCACAGGACAGACGAAAGCGCCCCGCCACTCCCCGACTCCGGGGTGGCAGGGCGCCGACGTCTTCGCGAAGCCGCCTGGCTCGTGCGCTCAGTGCGCTCAGTCGCGCTGCTGGGCGCGGAGCGAGGGCTTCAGCTCCATCAGCCGGGCCAGCAGCCCGTTGACGAAGGAGGGGGACTCATCCGTGGAGAAGTCCTTGGCGATCTCGACGAACTCGTCCAGGACCACCGGGTCCGGGACCGAGTCCTCCCAGATCAGCTCGTACGCACCGAGGCGGAGCACGTTGCGGTCCACGATCGGCATCCGGTCGAGCGTCCAGCCCACCGCGTAGGTGGAGAGCAGGTCGTCGATCCGGGCCGCATGGCGGCCGTAACCCTCGACGAGGTCCCGGGTGTACTCCGGAACCTGCGGCACGCCCTCCTCCCCCGTGCGGGCGCGCGCCACCCACTCGGCGAGGACCAGCGTGGGCCTGACGCCCCGGTGGTCAGCCTCGAAGATGATCTGGAAGGCCTTGGTCCGGGCCTTGTTACGCGCGGTGGCCACGGTTAGGAATTCACCCGGCCGAGGTAGTCGCCGGTGCGGGTGTCGACCTTGATCTTCTCGCCCTGGTTGATGAAGAGCGGGACGCCGACCTCGGCGCCCGTCTCCAGCGTCGCGGGCTTGGTGCCACCGGTGGAGCGGTCGCCCTGGAGGCCCGGCTCGGTGAAGGTGACGACCAGCTCGACGGCGGCCGGGAGCTCGATGTACAGCGGGGCGCCGTCGTGGATCGCGACGACCGCGTCGAAGCCCTCCAGCAGGAACTTGGAGGCGTCGCCGACGACCTTGGGCTCGACGTGGGTCTGCTCGTAGGTGTCCATGTCCATGAACACGAACTGCTCGCCGTCCTTGTAGGAGAACTGCATCGTGCGCTTGTCGACGTTGGCCGTCTCGACCTTCACGCCGGCGTTGAAGGTCTTGTCGACGACCTTGCCGGACAGCACGTGCTTGAGCTTGGTGCGCACGAAGGCCGGGCCCTTGCCGGGCTTGACGTGCTGGAACTCGACGACGGACCACAGCTGGTCGTTGTCGAGCTTGAGCACCATGCCGTTCTTGAGGTCGTTGGTGGAAGCCACAGTCGCCCTAACTTCTGGATTTCGCTTGTCAGCGTTGTCAAGGAACCAAGTCACGTGTCCGGGGACCCCGAAGCGGGATCACAGGGCGAGGAGCTCCTTGGTCGTGATGGTGAGCAGCTCGGCGCCCCCGTCCTCGGAAGGACGGACGACGAGCGTGTCCTCGATCCGGACACCGCCGCGACCCGGGAGTGTCACCCCCAGTCCGACCGTGACCGGCACACGGTTCTCAAGTTTACCGAACTCGCCAGGCCACAGATCCAATGACCCCAGGCGTGGCTCCTCCTCGACATCCAGACCCACTCCGTGACCGACTCCCTCGGCCTGCACGTCCGGGTGCCCGGACGCCTCCAGCACGCGGCGCGCGGCCTGCGCGCAGTCGTCCAACGAGCCCCCCAGCACCAGCCCCTCGCGCGCGGCGCGTTGGGCCGCGAAGACCAGGGCGTGCAGCTCTATCTGCCACTCCTGCGGGGCCAGCCCGACCACGAACGTCCGTGCGGCGGACGCGCGGTAGCCCCGGTAGCAGGCGCCGAGCGAGACGGTGATGAAGTCGCCCTCCTCCACCCGCCGGTCCCCCGGCAGATGCCGCAACCGCCCGGCGTGGTCGCCGGTCCCGACCCGGACCGGGAAGGCCGGTCCGTCCGCGCCGTGGTCGACCATCCGCCGCTCCAGCTCCATCGCCAGATGGCGCTCGCTGCGGCCGACCAGGATCGACTCCAGCAGCTCGCCGAGTGCCTGGTCGGCGATCTCGCCCGCGACCCGTAGGCAGTTCAGCTCCTGCTCGTCCTTGACCACCCGCAGTTGCTCCACGCCGTGGTGCAGGTCGCGCAGTTCGGCGCGGGCCGCTGCCACGGCGACGGCGACGGCGCGATGACGGGCGACGGTGAGGTCGTGCTCCTCCACGCCCAGCACCTCCACCTGCGCGGTGGAGGCGAGGACGGCGGCGGGGTCCTGTCCGGGCGGCACGAGCAGCTCGTCCAGCGCGTCGTCCCGGTCCCGGAGCGGATGCGCCACCGCGAGGAGCGCGTGGTCGCGCGTCAACAGCAGGGCCTCCGCCGAGGGCACCCCCGTCAGCCACCGGACGTTCGACGGCGCGGTCACCAACGCGGCGTCCACACCAGCGGCGCTGCAGCGCGCCCGCAGGCGCTCCCGTCGCTCTCCGTACACGTCAGCCATGCTCCGAGGCTATGTTCGCCGACGGCGCCCCGCTCGTTGGAAGCCCTCCGTGAGCAGCAATTTCCGAGCGGTGGGGAAGTTGCACTTACCTCCAGGGGCGCGGGGCTCTGCGCGAGCAACCACCCTGTGCGGACGGCCCTGAACGTTCGGTGCCTACCTGCGTGGGTGGCTTGTCGCGCAGAGCCCCGCGCCCCTAGAGGTGCAACTTCCCCACACCTGAAAACTGCGACCCCGTACTCCCGAAGGACTTACCGCCCGCTGTGAAGAGCCTGCTGCACCGCGTGGTCCAGCGCTGCCGCCGTCTGCGCGATGTCCATGCGGGAGTTGTCGATGATCGGCAGGCCGCTCCCGTACCACCCGGACATGCGGCCGTGGATCATGGCCACCTGCTCGTCGGGCAGCCGTCGGTGCCCGCTGCGCTGCGCGTTGCGGGCGAGGACGACGTCCAGGCCGGGAAGGAGGACCACGGCGATCAGCTGGGGGCCGACGTGGCGGCGCCAGCCGCCGAGGCCGACGGCGGGTTGGTCCGGGAAGACCGCGTCGTCGATGACGACGGAGAAGCCGTTGGCGAGATAGTTCCGCGCGGCGAAGCCGCAGGTGCGGCGGGCCAGGCGGTACTGCGCCTCGGCCTGGTCGTTCCAGCCCGCGGTCGGGCTGGCGAAGCCCGAGCGGACCCACTCCCGGACGTCGTCGAGGCTGACGTGCGCGGTGGGGGTGGGTCGCCGTTCCGCCCAGTAGCGGGCGACGGAGGTCTTGCCCGCGCCTGCCGGGCCGATCAGCAGCAGGGAGAGCGGCCCTCCCGCCGACGCCGCCACCGGTGGTGGCGGTGGCGTGGGCAGCACGAACTGCCCGGTCTGCCCGATCGCCGCGGACTCCGGCAGCGCGCGCAACTGCAGCGTGGCCCGGGGCGGGCCGGAGTTCGAGGACGGCGGCAGGCTGCCCGGGTAGTACCCGTGGCTCTCTGACATCCGGTCACCTCCCGGGGGACGACGATACAACGCGCCGACCCCCGGTACAGTGCCTCACCAGCTGATTGGCCTGATCACAGGGTTGCTCGGCGGCCCGCTCAGCGGTCTGCTCAACGATCTGCGGCAAGCGCCCGCAACGCCAGTTCGTACGAGCCGATGCCGAAGCCGGCGATGGTCCCGCTGGCGACCGCGGAGATCACCGAGGTGTGCCGGAACTCCTCCCGCGCATGCGGGTTGGAGATGTGGACCTCGATCAGCGGCGCGGTGCGCTGGGCCGCCGCGTCCCGCATGCCGTACGAATAGTGCGTGAACGCACCGGGGTTGATGACGACGGGCAGTTGACCGTCGGCCGCCTCGTGCAGCCAGCGGATCATCTCGCCCTCGTCGTTGGTCTCCCGCACGTCGACGTCGAAGCCGAGCTCCGCGCCGAGCTTCGTGCAGCGCTCGACCAGGCCCTTGTACGAGGTGGACCCGTAGACGTCCGGCTCGCGTGAGCCCAACCGGCCCAGGTTCGGGCCGTTCAGCACCAGGACCCGCTGCATCGGACCTCCCTGCGTCGGACCTCCCTGCATCAGACGCCGACCTCCGCGTACGCGGCGACCAGCAGCGTCGGGTCCGGAGCCTCCAGCACGGTCGGCTTGCCCAGACCGTCGAGCACGATGAACCGCAGCCGGTCGGCGCGCGACTTCTTGTCCACCTTCATCGCGTCGAGCAACTTGGGCCAGGCGTCCGCCCGGTAGGTCAGCGGCAGGCCGACGGAGGCCAGCACCGCCCTGTGGCGGTCGGCGGTGGCGTCGTCGAGCCGGCCGGCCAGGCGGCCCAACTCGGCGGCGAAGACCATGCCGACGCTGACCGCGGCGCCGTGACGCCACTTGTAGCGCTCGTTGCGCTCGATCGCATGACCCAGCGTGTGGCCGTAGTTGAGGATCTCCCGCAGCCCGGACTCGCGCAGGTCGCCCGAGACGACCTCGGCCTTGACCTTGATGGACCGCTCGATCAGCTCGGCCGTGTGCGGCCCGGCGGGGGTCTTGGCGCCCTCCGGGTCGGCCTCGATCAGGTCGAGGATGACCGGGTCGGCGATGAAGCCGGTCTTGATGACCTCGGCCAGCCCGCTGACGTAGTCGTGCTTGGGCAGGCTCTCCAGCGTGTCCAGGTCCGCCAGCACACCCACCGGCGGGTGGAAGGAGCCGACGAGGTTCTTGCCCTCAGCGATGTTGATGCCGGTCTTGCCGCCGACCGCGGCGTCGACCATGCCCAGCAGCGTGGTCGGCATGGCGACCCAGCGCACGCCGCGCAGCCAGGTCGCGGCCACGAAACCGGCCAGGTCGGTGGTCGCGCCGCCGCCGATGCCGACGACGACGTCGGTCCGAGTGAAGCCGGTCTGCGCGAGCACGGACCAGCAGTACGCGGCGACCTCGGCCGACTTGGCCTCCTCCGCGTTCGGGATCTGGAGCGCGATGGCCTCGTAGCCCTGCTCGGCCAGGTCGTCGCGGATGGCCTCGCCGGTCGCGGCCAGCGCCTCGGGGTGGACCACCGCGACGCGCTGCGCGGCGGTGCCGATCAACCCGGGCAGCTCGCCCAGCAACTGACGGCCGATCAGTACGTCGTAGGCCTCGCTGCCGCCGCTCGCGCCGACACGAATCCTCGTAATGTCCTGACGCCCACTCATGCCTTTTTCAACTCCAGTGCGTCCATGACCGCGTCCGCGACCTGATCCGGCGTCAACCCGGCCGTGTCGACCACGACCTGGGCCACGCGCGTGTACACGGGGCGGCGCTGCTCCATCAGTTCACGCCAACGCGCACGCGGACTGCCGACCAGCAGCGGACGCGGCGCGTCGAGGCCGACCCGCTTGACGGCGTCCGTCAGCGCCACGTCGAGGAAGACCACCGGCAGACCGTGCAACAGCTCCTCGGTCTCCGCGCGCATCACCGCGCCGCCGCCGAGGGCCAGCACGCCCGCGTGGTCGGCGACGGCGGTACGGACCGCCTCCGCCTCCAGCGCGCGGAAGTGCGGCTCGCCGTCCTCGACGAAGACGTCCGCGATCGGCTTGCCCGCCATCGCGACGACGTCGGCGTCCGTGTCCCGGAAGCCGACGCCGAGCCGCGCGGCCAGCAGCTCGCCGACCGAGGACTTCCCGGCGCCGGGCGGGCCGACCAGGACGACGACGGGCTGCGTCAACTCACTGCGCGTCACTTCACCACCAGGTGGTCGAGGTAGCCCTGGACATTGCGACGGGTCTCGCTGACGTTGTCGCCGCCGAACTTCTCGTTGACCGCGTCCGCCAGGACCAGCGCGACCATCGCCTCGGCGACGATGCCCGCCGCCGGGACGGCGCAGACGTCGGAACGCTGGTGGTGCGCCTTGGCCGCCTCGCCGGTGCGGGTGTCGATGGTCGCCAGCGCGCGCGGCACGGTGGCGATCGGCTTCATCGCGGCGCGGACCCGCAGCAGCTCGCCGGTGCTGAGGCCGCCCTCGGTGCCGCCGGAGCGGCCCGACGCGCGGCGCACGCCCTCGGGGGTCGGCAGGATCTCGTCGTGGGCCTGCGATCCGGGGATCCGGGCCAGCTCGAAGCCGTCGCCGACCTCGACGCCCTTGATCGCCTGAATGCCCATCAGCGCGGCGGCCAGCCGCGCGTCGAGGCGACGGTCCCAATGCACGTGCGAACCCAGACCGACCGGGACGCCGTAGGCCAGCACCTCGACCACACCGCCGAGGGTGTCGCCGTCCTTGTGGGCCTGGTCGATCTCCGCGACCATCCGCTTCGACGCGTCGGCGTCCAGGCAGCGCACCGGGTCCTCGTCCAGCCGCGCCTCGTCGACGGGGACCGGGACCACCCCGGCCGGGGCCTTGGCCGCGCCCAGCTCGACGACGTGCGAGACGAGCTCGATCCCGCAGGTCTCCTTGAGGTACGAGCGGGCGACCGCGCCGAGCGCGACCCGGGCCGCGGTCTCACGGGCGCTGGCGCGCTCCAGGATCGGACGGGCCTCGTCCAGCGAGTACTTCTGCATGCCCGCCAGGTCGGCGTGGCCCGGACGCGGGCGGGTGAGCGGCTCGTTGCGGGCCAGACCGGCCAGGATCTCCGCGTCGACCGGGTCGGCCGACATGACCTGCTCCCACTTCGGCCACTCGGTGTTGCCGACCATGATCGCGACCGGCGAGCCCATGGTCAGACCGTGGCGGACGCCGCCGAGAAAGGTCACCACGTCCTGCTCGAACTTCATCCGCGCACCACGGCCGTAACCGAGCCGACGACGCGCGAGGGCGTCGGCGACGATCTCGGTGGTGACGGGGACTCCGGCGGGCAGACCCTCCAGCGTCGCGACAAGTGCGGGGCCGTGCGACTCCCCGGCCGTCAGCCAGCGCAGCGTTCCCAAGGGTGTGCTCCTTCAGCTCCCGAAACTGCCTCTGTCGCGATCCTCCCATGTCGGACACGCAGGAGCAGAATCCGTCCCACGAACTGATCAGTCCGTGGGACGGTTCGTGGGGCGCGCGGGGACGCGGTTCCGCGAAGCGGAACGTGCACCAGGCCGTCAGTGCGCGGCGGCCAGTGCGGCCTCCCCGGCGGTGCGCATGGCACCGACCACGTCGGCGTCCGCGAGGCCGGTGAACATCCGGAACTGGAGCACGGCCTGGTGCACCAGCAGGTCGAGCCCGCCGAGCACCACGCCGCCCTGCTGCTGCCAGGCGGCGGCCAACGACGTCGGCCACGGGTGGTAGAGCACGTCGAACAACGCGCCGAGACCCTCCCTGGGCGCGGCCGACAGCGCATCGGCCAGGAAGTCGGTCGCGCCGACCGGCGTCGTGGAGACGACGAGCTCCGCATCGAAGGCCTCGGCTGCCCGGTCCCACTCCTGCGGGACCACGTCGACGCCGAGCCGCTCGCCGAGCGCCCGCATCTGCGCCGCCCGCTCGGGGCCGCGCACGAAGGCGAGCACCGGACCGTCGCAGAGCTGCGCCAGCGCGGCCAGCGCCGAGGACGCCGTCGCCCCGGCGCCGAGCACCGCCGCGCTGCGGACCCGGGTGACGCCGCGCTCGCAGAGCGCGGCGACCAGCCCGGGGACGTCCGTGTTGTCGCCGGTGCGGCGGCCGTCCGGGTGGAAGACGACCGTGTTGACCGCGTCGACCGCCAGCGCGCCCGCGCTCACCTCGTCGAGCAGGCGGATCACCACGCGCTTGAGCGGCATGGTCAGCGAGAGCCCGGCCCAGCCCTCGCCCGCCACGTCGAGCTTGCCGAGGAAGTCGGGCAGACCCACCTCGTCGACCTCGAAACGGTCGTACTGCCACTGCGGCGCCCGCCCCAGCGCCTCGTACCCGGCACGGTGCAGCACCGGCGAGAGCGAGTGCGCGATCGGGCTGCCGAGCACGGCAGCCCGCCGTACCCGCAGCTGATCCTGACGGTCCGTCACTGGCACTGTCCCGTCGAGCGGTTGACGTTCTGCCCGTGGTTGGCGCAGTAGAGCTGGACGTCGTTCAGGAAGTCGCTCCAGGTGACCGCGAACTTGGTGTCGGTCGAGTCGACGGCGACGAAGTACACCCACTGGCCCGGCGTCGGGTTCAGCACCGACTGGATCGCCGCCTCGCCCGGGTTGCTGATCGGCGTGGGCGGCAGGCCCTTGGACTTGTAGGTGTTGTAGCCGTTGGTGATGCCGTCCTTCTGGGCGTTGGTGAAGGTGGTGCTGCCCAGGAAGTACTGCAGCGGGGTGTCGAGCTCCAGGTAGCCGTTGGTCGCGTTGGTGTTCAGGCGGTTGTAGAGCACCCGGGCGATCTTGCCGAAGTCCCCGACGTTGTTGCCCTCGGCCTGCAGGATGCTGGCCTCGGTCAGCACCGCGTAGGCGTCGCCCAGGTTCTGCGACTTGCCCGCCGTGGCGAGCGAGAGCTTCTGGATCTCGTTGTTGGTGTTGGCCACCATCTGCTTGAGCAGGTCGAGCGGCTTCATGCCGGTGGCGATCGAGTAGCGCGTCGGCCAGAGGAAGCCCTCGGGGTTGTTGTGCGCCTCGGGCGGCAGGCCGAGCTGGCTCGCGTCCGCCTTGGCGACACCCGCCGTGGTCCCGGGCGTGAGCTTGAGGGCCTGGTCGATCCTGCCGTAGATGTACTTGGAGGTCTTGCCCTCGGGGATCACCAGCGAGTTGCCGCCCGCCTGGTCGATCAGCAGCTGCACGGCCGCGGCGCCGGACATGTGCGAGTTCAGCTCGTAGTACCCGGGCTGGATAGAGACCGACTTGTTGTTGGCGTTGTACGCGTTGGTGAACGCCTTGCTGCTCTCCACCACGCCGGCCTGGACCAGGACCTGCGCCATGACGTCACCGGTGGCGCCGTCCGGGATCTGCACCTGGACCTGGGTGCTGGTGCCGTTGCCGGCGTAGTCCGGCGGCGGGCCGAAGTGCGACTCGTAGTACTGGTAGCCGAAGTAGCCACCGGCGCCGAGGCAGGCGACCAGCACGAGGGACAGGCCCAGGCAGGTCATGCCGCTGCGCTTGCGCTCGCTGCGGCCACGCTCCGCGTCCTTGCGGCGACCGCTGCGGCTGTCGTCGGACTCGGAGAGGAAGGGAACGTACGCCTCCTCGCCGTCCTCGGACTCCTCGACGAAGACGTCCTCGTCGCTGCGCCTGCGACCGCGACCAGCGGTGTGGCCGTCCCCATAGCCATCGTGGCCGTCGCCGTAGGGGTCGAGATCCTCGTCGGACTCGCCGGGGAACGTCTCGCCCCGCGCCTCCGCCTCGAGCCGGGCGGCCTCGGCCACCCAGTCGATCCCGTCCGGGCCGGGACCCGACGGCTGCTGCTGCGGCTGAGGGTGCGTCGCCTGCGGGTTCTGCGGTCCCTGCGGCGCGCCCGGCATCGGCTGCGACTGCGGACGCGGCCGGTACTGCGGCTGCCCCGGACCCGGCTGCGGCGGCTGCTGCGGGTACGGCTGCTGTTGGGGCTGACCGATCTGGTGGCCGGACTGCTGCTGGCCGTACGGGTACTGCTGCGGCTGCTGCGGCGGGGTGTACACCGGCTGCTGGCCGGTGCCGTAAGGATCCTGCGGCCAGCCCTGCTGCGGCTGCTGCGGGTGCTGCGCCTGCGGCGGCTGTGGCGCCTGCGGGTGCTGCGGGTACGGCTGTTGACCGTGCTGTTGGCCGTGCTGTTGACCGTAGGGGTACGGCGGCTGCGGCTGCTGGGGGTGCTGTGGCTGCCCGGTCTGCTGCCCGTACGGATACGGCGACTGCGGCGGATAGCCGCCCTGGTCCCCGTAGGGGCCACCCTGGCCCCACGGTTCGGAGCCGTAGCCCCGGCCCTGGTCGGTCATGCATCCCCTCGGATTCAGCGACGCCCGGTCCAGAAGGCGTCAGCGGCGAATCGAACCAGCGTGCCCATCGGCGGCGCCGTGGACGGAACGTTACCCGACCGAGTCCGACAACTCGGTTTGGCCACGTCCACGCCACGCTGAGCCGCGCCGCCCGTCGCTCAGTGTGACGAAAGGGGCCCGCCAGAAAGCGGACCCCCATTCAGCCGGGCGTCACTCTACAACGGCTGGACCGTCTCGCCGGGCGGTCTTCCGCTGGATTTCTCGGTCTCCAGCGCGCTCTGCAGGATGACCACGGCTGCTGCCTGGTCGATCCGCGAGCGCCCCTGCTTCGACTTCACTCCTGCGGCGCGCATGCCTGCCGCCGCGCTGACGGTGGTCATCCGCTCGTCGACCAGCCGCACCGGCACCGGGTACACCCGGGTGGCCAACTGGCCTGCGTACTCACGGACCTTGGCCGCCGCCGGTCCCTCGCGCCCGCTGAGCGAGCGCGGGAGCCCCACGACGACCTCGATCGCCGCGTACTCCTCGACGATGGCCGTCAGTCTTCCGAGTGACTTCTTACCTGCCGGGACCGTCTCCACCGGAGTGGCCAGCAGCCCGTCGGGGTCACAGCTCGCGACCCCGATCCGGGCGTCGCCGACGTCCACGGCGATCCGGCGGCCTCGGCGCATGGACGGCGCGTCCACAGCGTCCACGCGCCTCAGGCCTTCTCGGCGACGAGGGTGCGCACCGCCTCGACGGCCTGGCCGACCGCGGACGCGTCCTGGCCGCCGCCCTGGGCGACGTCGTCCTTGCCGCCACCGCCGCCACCGAGGGTCTTGGCCGCGGCGCGGACCAGCTCGCCGGCCTTGACGCCGCGCTCGCGGGCGGCCTCGTTGGTGGCGATCACGGTCAGCGGACGGCCGTTGGCCACGGTGAACAGCGCGACGACGGCGGCCCGGCCGCCCTGGCCGACCCGGGCGCGGACGTCCAGAACCAGCTTGCGCAGGTCGTCGGCGCCGGTGCCGTCCGGGACCCGGCCGGTGACCAGGGCCGTGCCGCGCACGTCCTCGGCGCCCTCGGCCAGCCCGGCGGCGGCCTGGAGCACCTTCTCGGCGCGGAACTTCTCGATCTCCTTCTCGGCGTCCTTGAGCTTGGCGAGCATGCCGGAGATCTTCTCCGGCAGCTCCTCCGGACGGCCCTTGACCAGCTCGGTCAGCTGGGCCACTACGGTGTGCTCGCGGGCCAGGAAGTTGTACGCGTCCACGCCGACCAGCGCCTCGACGCGGCGCACGCCGGAGCCGATGGATGACTCGCCGAGCAGCTTCACCAGACCCAGCTGGGCGGTGTTCTGCACGTGCGTGCCGCCGCACAGCTCCTTGGAGAAGTCGCCGATGGTGACGACGCGGACCTTCTCACCGTACTTCTCGCCGAACTCGGCGATGGCGCCCTGCTTCTTGGCCTCGTCGATGCCCATGATCTCGGCGGTGACGTCGAGTTCGCGGGAGAGCACCTCGTTGATCTTCTGCTCGACGTCCGTCAGCACCGTGCCGGGGACGGCGGTCGGCGAGCCGAAGTCGAAGCGGAAGCGCCCCGGGGAGTTCTCCGAACCGGCCTGGGCGGCCGTCGGGCCGAGCGCGTCGCGCAGCGCCTGGTGGGTCAGGTGGGTGGCACTGTGGGCGCGGGCGATGGCCCGGCGGCGGCGCACGTCGATGGTCGCCTGCACGGCGGAGCCGACGGTGATCTCGCCGACCTGCACGACGCCCTTGTGCACGATCACGCCGGGGACCGGCTTCTGCACGTCGTGGATGTCGATGACGGCACCCGACTCGGTGCGGATCCGGCCGTGGTCGGCCAGCTGGCCGCCGCCCTCGGCGTAGAACGGGGTGCGGTCGAGCACGACCTCCACGTCGTCGCCCTCGGAGGCGGCCGGCGCGGAGACGCCGTCCACCAGCAGGCCGACGACGGTGGCCTCGGACTCGTTGTGGGCGTAGCCGGTGAACTGGTTCTCGCCGGACGCGTCCGCGATGGAGCGGTAGGCCTGGACGTCGGCGTGGCCGGTCTTCTTGGCGCGCGCGTCGGCCTTGGCCTTGTCCTTCTGCTCCTTCATCAGACGGCGGAAGCCGTCCTCGTCCACGGAGAGGCCCTGCTCGGCGGCGATCTCCAGGGTGAGGTCGATCGGGAAGCCGTAGGTGTCGTGGAGCTGGAAGGCGTTGTCACCGGAGAGCACCGCACCGCCCGCGGTGCGGGTCTCGGTGATGGCGCTGTCAAGGATGTTGGTGCCGGCCTTGAGCGTCTTGAGGAAGCGGGTCTCCTCGGCCAGCGCGACCGTCTCGATGCGCTTACGGTCCGTCAGCAACTCGGGGTACTGCCGGCCCATCGTGTCGAGCACGACGTCGAGCAGCTGCTCGACGACCTCGCCCTGGGCGCCCAGCAGGCGCATGTTGCGGATGGCGCGGCGCATGATGCGGCGCAGCACGTAGCCGCGGCCCTCGTTGCCGGGGGTGACGCCGTCGCCGATCAGCATGGCGGAGGTGCGCATGTGGTCGGCCACCACGCGCAGCGACACGTCCGAGGCGTGGTCGGCGCCGTAGCGGACGCCGGTCAGCTCGGTGGCCTTGTCGATGACGACGCGCAGCGTGTCCGTCTCGTACATGTTCTGGACGCCCTGGAGGATCATCGCCAGGCGCTCCAGGCCGAGCCCGGTGTCGATGTTCTTGGCCGGGAGGTCGCCCAGGATCGGGAAGTCCTCCTTGCCGGTGCCCGCACCGCGCTCGTACTGCATGAAGACCAGGTTCCAGATCTCCACGTAGCGCTCGTCGTTGACGGCCGGGCCGCCCTCGACGCCGAACTCCGGGCCGCGGTCGTAGTTGATCTCCGAGCACGGGCCGCAGGGCCCGGGGACGCCCATGGACCAGAAGTTCTCCGACTTGCCCAGACGCTGGATCCGCTCGGCGGGAACGCCGACGACGTCGCGCCAGATCTGCTCGGCCTCGTCGTCGTCCAGGTAGACGGTGATCCAGAGCTTCTCCGGGTCGAGGCCGTAGCCGCCGTCGGCGACGGAGCTGGTGAGCAGCTCCCAGGCGTACGTGATCGCCCCTTCCTTGAAGTAGTCGCCGAAGGAGAAGTTGCCGCACATCTGGAAGAACGTGCCGTGGCGGGTGGTCTTGCCGACCTCCTCGATGTCCGGGGTGCGGACGCACTTCTGCACGCTGGTCGCCCGGGAGAAGTCCGGCTTGGTCTCGCCCAGGAAGTAGGGCTTGAAGGGCACCATGCCTGCGTTGACCAGCAGCAGGGTGGGGTCGTCCGCGATCAGCGACGCCGAGGGGACGACGGTGTGGCCGCGCTCCTCGAAGAAGCGCAGCCAGCGGCGGCGGATCTCAGCCGACTCCATTACAGGTCCTCATTCCGGTCGAGCTTGCTGGTGGTGATGCTGGGCTGGTGCTGGTGCTGGAGGTTCTGCGGATTCCGTGCTGCCAATGCCTGCCGCGCGGGCGGCTCCGCCGCGTCACGGCCGCGGGGAAGTGCGGAGCGCTGCGGCGCTGCACGCAGCACCGGCGCGTCGGACGGGCCGGGCGCGGCGAGCACGCTGCCGTCCAGGCCGAGCTCGCGGTTGAGCTGGAGCTCGCGCTGGAGCATGCCGGCGCGCACCTCGTCCCTGAAGTTGCGGACGGCGCGGCCGACTTCGAGCGAGCCGACGGCCGCGCCCTCGGCCAGGCTGCCGGGGGTGAGCGAACGGGCCACCCGGTTCGCCTTGTTGAGGGTCCAGACGGTGGCGCCTGCGCCCACCGCCATCCAGAAGATCCGGCGCATCGGTCAGGCCCTCCTTCCCAGGCCCAGCAGGCGCAGCAGTCCGTTGCGACGCACCGTCGCCCGCTGCACCTCGGCCTTCACCATCCGCTCGATGATCTCGCGTTCCGTCTGGTGCGGCACGTATTTTTCGGGCCGCCCCGCCGCCCGCTGCTTGGCCACCGCGCTGCGGACGCCGTAGCTGAAGGCGGAGAGCTTGACCAGCGGGCCGCCCAGGGTGGCCGCCATCGTCGACGACAGCGCGTGCGCGTTGGCGGCGGCGTCCTGGACGTCCGCCGTGATCGCGTCGACGCGGACCAGCTGGTCGTTGGCGGCGCGCAGCGCGTCGGCCGCCTCGTCGAGCAGCGGCACCGCGCGTTCGGTCACCGCCTCGACCAACTCGGTCGCCTGGCGCAGGGCGCGGGCGAGCCGCACCAGCACCACGGCGAGGAGAGTGACCAGCACCGCCCAGAACACGGCGACGACGAGGCCCGCGACCTCTCCACCCGACACCTTGGCGCTCCCTCGCAACGGCTGACCTGCGTCAGCCGACCGGCACAAGCTTGAACGTTCTGCGAAACCCTATCGCGCCAAGTGGGAGGATCCCGACCGCCCTACCACCCGGCCCGGCGGCGCGTGCTGCAACGGCGACATTCCTGAGCGGATCCGCGACGGGAACGTAACCTACCGTTTGGTCACCTCGTTGGGCCGTCCAGGGGAAAGTACCCAGCGCCTGTCCGGCCACGGCGCTGGCCTCCGAACCTCCGAAGGGGTATCTGTGCAGAGAGGCTCGTCCGGCAACCTGCCCGCCGAGTTCACCGGATTCGTCGGCCGACGGACCGAGCTGGCCGAGGCGCAGCGGCTGCTGCGGGCGGCGCGGCTGGTCACCGTGGTCGGCCCCGGCGGTGTCGGCAAGTCCCGGGTCGGCCTGCGCGCCGCCGCCGTGACCGCGCACCGGTTCCCCGACGGCGTCTGGCTCGTCGAGTGCGCCACGGTCACCGATCCCGCGGTGCTCTGCCACACGATCGCCGAGGCGATGCGGCTGACCGACGGCACGGCCCGGCCGGTCCGCGAGGTGCTGCTCGACTTCCTGCGCCCCCGCCGTCTGCTGTTGGTTCTGGACGGTTGCGAGCACCTGGTGGAGGAGCTGGCCCCCACGGTGGGCATGATGCTGGCCGCCGCCCCGGGCCTCCATCTGCTGGCCACCAGCCGCCAGCCGCTCGAGGTCGCCGGGGAGCACCTGCTCCCGCTCGCGCCGCTCCCGGCCGACGGTCCCGACTCGGACGCCGTCGCCCTCTTCGCCCAGCGGGCCGCGGCAGTGCTGCCCACGTTCCGGCTGACGGAGGAGTCCTCGGCGCAGGTCGCCACGCTCTGCCACCGTCTGGACGGCATCCCGCTGGCGCTGGAGCTGGCGGCCGGACGGCTCCGCGTGCTGTCGGTCGAGCAGATCACCCAGCGGCTGGACGACCGCTTCCGGGTGCTGACCGGCGGCTGCCGCACGGCGCTCCCCCGACACCAGACGCTGCGCACCGCGATCGGCTGGAGCCACGAACTCTGCTCGCCGCACGAACGGTTGCTCTGGGCCCGGCTCTCGGTCTTCGTCGGTCCGTTCGACCTGGAGGCCGCGGAGTACGTCTGCGCCGGTCCCGACCTGCCCGCCGAGGACGTGCTGGACGTGCTGTCCGAGCTGGTCGCCAAGTCGATCGTGCTGCGCGAGGACGAGCCTCTCGACGCCGACGGCACGCCGCGCTACCGGATGCTCGACACCCTGCGCGAGTACGGCGCGCAGTGGCTCCACGACTCCGCCACCGAGCTGCAACCGCAGCGCCGCCACCGAGACTGGTACCTGGGCCTGGCCACCTGGGGCGAGGTCGAGTGGTTCAGCCCGCGCCAGCTGGAGACCTGCGTCCGCACCGAGCGTGCGCACAGCAATCTGCGCGCCGCGCTGGAGTACTGCCTGGTCGAGCCGGGCGAGGAGCAGCTGGCGCTCTTCCTGGTGGGCACCCTCTGGTACTTCTGGGTCGGCTGCGGCCACCTGGCCGAGGGCCGGATGTGGCTGGACCGCGCCCTGGCGCTGGCCCCCGAGCCCACCGATGCGCGGGCCAAGGCCCTCTGGGTGACCGGTTACCTGGCCACCCTCCAGGGCGATCTCCCCCATGCGCTGCCGGTGTTGGAGGAGTGCCGCCAGCAGGCGCTGGAGACGGGCGACGACCGGGCGCTCGCGTACGCCGTGCACCGGCAGGGCTGCGCGGCGCTGATCGGCGACGAGCTGGACCGCGCGGTCGAGCTCTTCGACGAAGCCCTGTGGCACTACGACCAGTTGGGCGAGCTCAACAGCAACGTGCTGATGGGCATGTTCGAGCTGGGGCTGGCCCACACCTTCCGGGGCGACAAGGCCACGGCCGCGACCTGGATGGCCAAGGTGCGCGGTGAGTGCGAACGCTTCGGCGAGCAGTGGGCCTACGCCTACGGCCTCTTCGCCAGCGCCTTCTCGGCCTGGACCGACGGCGAACCGGCGCTCGCCCTCAGGCATGCACGCGAGTGCGTCCGCCTCAACCACGCGTTCCGGGACCTGGTCGGCCTGGTGCTCGGGCTGGAACTGGTCGCGCTGATCACCACCGCGCCCGGCCCCGACGGCTCGCCGGGCGACCTGCACGAGGCCGCGCTGCTGCAGGGCGCGGCGAGCACGGTCTGGCGTTCGGTCGGCACGCCGCTCTTCGGCTCACGCAACTTCACCGCCGCCCACGAGGAGTGCGCCCGACGCATCCGCGCGGGCCTCGCCGAGGAGGAGAGCGCGGAATCGTTCCGCTCCGGGGCCGGGCTCGACCTCGACACCGTCGTCGCGCGCGTCCTCACCGGCCCCCCGGCACGTGCGCTCGCCCACCGTGCGGGCGCCCACCGTGCGGGCGAGGACGCAGTCGGGACCGAAGCAGGGACCGAGGCCGGTTCCGACGCCGGGTCCGGGGAAGCACAGCGCCCCCACGACCGTGAGGCCGTGGGGGCGCTGCGAGGACCGCTCGCGGGTCAGCGCGAGTAGTACTCGACGACGAGCTGCTCGTCGCAGATGACCGGAACCTCACGCCGCTGCGGCATGCGGTCCAGGCGGAAGGCCAGGGCCTTCAGGTTGACCTCGAGGTACTTCGCGGTCTGACCCTCACCCGCGTTGCCACCCTCACGGGCGACGACGAACGGGGTCTTCTCCTTGGAACGCTCGCGAACCGTGACGACGAAGCCGGGCTTCATCTGGAACGACGGGCGGTTGACCTTGTGGCCGTTGACCTCGATGTGGCCGTGGACGACCATCTGACGGGCCTGGTAGATGGTGCGGGCGATGCCCGAACGCAGGACCAGGGCGTCGAGACGGGTCTCCAGCAGAGCGACGAGCGCCTCACCGGTCTTGCCCTCGACCTTGCGGGCACGGTCGAACGCGCGCGCCATCTGGGTCTCGGACAGGTCGTACTGGGCGCGCAGACGCTGCTTCTCGACCAGACGGACCTTGTAGTCCGAGTTCTGCTTGCGGCCACGGCCGTGCTGCCCCGGGGGGTACGGGCGGGCCTCGAAGTACTTGACGGACTTCGGGGTCAGCGGAATGCCCAGTGCACGGGCAATCTTGACCTTGGGGCGCTTCTGGTTCGTCATGAACCGCTACCTCTTTCGGTGTGTAACTGGCTCACCGCTGTTGAAGGAGGTCGCCTCTCGCGGTCCGGGAGACCAACTC
Organism: Streptacidiphilus sp. MAP5-3; assembly: GCF_041262505.1. Classification (NCBI taxonomy): domain Bacteria; kingdom Bacillati; phylum Actinomycetota; class Actinomycetes; order Kitasatosporales; family Streptomycetaceae; genus Streptacidiphilus; species Streptacidiphilus sp. MAP5-3. The sequence continues at coordinate 16,050 of NZ_JBGCCL010000042.1, read as the reverse complement.
ACCCCAGGGGTGAGCCGGCAGCCGTTCCCAGGACCGGGCACATAGTGCTGCACGCGAGTGGCCCACCGACCCGTACGGGTGGTGGGCTGCACGCGACACCCGAAGGTGCGCAGACGCTCCTGCCGTCGCCCTCACGGACGTCGGCCTGTATGACGCCCCGCCGGTGACGCCGCGCCCTGCCGGGCGCGAACACGGGACGTCTCGCTCCCGACAGTGTACGGGGTGTTGGGCAGTCCGTATGACGCGGACAGCCAGTTGCAGCGTCCGGGGCGGGGCTCCGTTGATCTGCGGCTCCGCCGCGTGAGCGCGGCAAGCCGGGCCGATGCTGCCGCAGGTAGTTGCACTACCAGGGGCGCGGGGAACTGCGCGACAAGCCACCGTGTGTGGTGTGAGGCCGAACGCGCAGGGCCATCCGCACGCCCGTGGTCACTCGCGCAGTTCCCCGCGCCCCTGGGGGGCTTCGCCACCAAGCCGCCCCCGCACCCACTCGGCAATGTCGGCGTACCGCGCCTCCGCGCCGTGCCGCGTCGGGCGGTAGTACTGCTTGCCGTGGATCGCGTCCGGCGCGTACTGCTGGGCCGCGATGCCTTCCGGCAGGTCGTGCGGGTAGACGTAGCCCTGGGCGTGGCCCAGCCTCTTCGCGCCTGCGTAGTGCCCGTCGCGCAGATGCGCCGGGACAGGGCCGGCGAGGCCGCCGCGGACGTCGGCCAGGGCGTCGGCGATCGCCGTCGTCGCGGAGTTGGACTTCGGGGCGAGGGCCAGGGCGATGACCGTGTGCGAGAGGGTCAGCGCCGCCTCGGGGAACCCGATCATCGCCACGGCCTGCGCGGCGGCGACCGCCAGCGGCAGGGCGTTCGGGTCGGCGACGCCGATGTCCTCGCTCGCGGAGATCATCAGCCGCCGGGCGATGAAGCGCGGGTCCTCGCCCGCGTCGATCATGCGGGCCAGATAGTGCAGCGCAGCGTCGACGTCACTGCCCCGGATGGACTTGATCAGCGCGCTCGCCACGTCGTAGTGCTGGTCGCCGTCGCGGTCGTAGCGGACCGCCGCGCGGTTGACGGCCGTCTCGGTCAGCTCCAGCGTGACCGCCTCCGACTGCTGCTCGATCGCCGCGCCAGCCGCCGCCTCCAGCGAGGTCAGCGCCTTGCGGGCGTCGCCTCCCGCGATCCGGACCAGGTGGTCCTCGGCGTCCTCGGCCAGCTCGACCGCGCCGCCGAGCCCGCGCTCGTCCGCGACGGCGCGGCGTAGCAGCGCACGGATGTCGTCGTCGGTGAGGGACTCCAGCGTCAGCAGCAGCGAGCGGGAGAGCAGCGGCGAGATCACCGAGAAGTACGGGTTCTCGGTGGTCGCCGCGATCAGCGTGACCCAGCGGTTCTCCACGGCCGGGAGCAGGCTGTCCTGCTGGGCCTTGGAGAAGCGGTGGATCTCGTCGAGGAAGAGGACGGTCTCCTTGCCGCTGGTCCCGACGGCCCGGCGCGCGCCCTCGATCACCGCGCGGACCTCCTTGACGCCTGCCGTGATCGCCGAGAGTTCGACGAAGCGACTGTCGGTGGCCTGGCTGATCACGTAGGCCAGCGTGGTCTTGCCGGTGCCGGGAGGCCCCCAGAGGATCACCGACGACGTCGCGGCAGGCCCGTTCGTCGCCGCGACCAGGCGCCGCAGGGGCGAGCCGGATTTGAGCAGGTGCTGCTGACCGGCGACCTCCTCCAGCGACCGGGGCCGCATCCGTACCGCGAGCGGCGAACGTCCGGGCTCCTTGGTCTGCAGGTCCTCGGCTGCGGCGGTGAACAGGTCTGGCTCCACGTCTCGACCCTACCGGCGCGCACCGACAGTCCGTGCGCCTCGCGTTCAACGCCATGAAGTCATTTGCCTATAGTCTGTAGGAAAATGCATACTTGACATAGGCGAACGCGTGACGAAGGGACGGCCATGGCGCGGGCGGGACTCACCCCCGAACGACTGACCCGGGCGGGAGCCGAGTTGGCGGACGAGGACGGCTTCGACCAGGTCACCGTCTCGGCGTTGGCCCGGCGCTTCGACGTCAAGGCCGCCAGCCTGTACGCACATGTGAAGAGCACCCACGACCTGCGGACGCGGATCGCGCTGCTCGCCCTGGAGGAGTTGGCGGACCGCGTGGCCCACGCGATCGCGGGCCGCGCCGGGCGGGGCGCGCTGGCCGCGTTCGCCGACGCCTACCGCGACTACGCCCGCGAGCACCCGGGCCGCTACCAGGCCGCGCGGTTCCGGCTCGACGCGGAGACGGCGGCGGCAAGCGCCGGCGTGCGGCACGCGCAGATGACGCGCGCCCTGCTGCGCGGCTACCGCCTGGCCGAGCCGGACCAGACGCATGCCGTGCGGATGCTGGGCGGCCTCGTCCACGGCTTCGTCGAGCTGGAGACAGCGGGCGGGTTCAGCCACACCGCCGTCGACGCGCAGGAGTCGTGGTCCTGGACCATCGACTCCCTCGACGCCATGCTCCGCGCCCGGGGCGCCCAGGCCGTGGACGGCCAGGCCGACTGACGACCACCCACTCGGCGACCACCAACTCGCCGAACACCGAAGAGCCGAGACCATGGACACCGCACACACCGCGCACACCGCCCCAACCCTGATCACCACCCCCGTCACCGAGGAGCTGCTGCGCGGCCATCTTGACGTCGAGACCACCCCGCACGGCGGACTCCTCCCGCACCGGCTCCCGGCATGGGCCCGACGACAGCTTCCTGACGCGCAGTTCGCCATGGTCGAGGCGCAGCCCTCCGGCGTGCGGCTGGCGTTCCGCACTCGGGCCACCACGGTCGAGCTGGAGACCGTGCCCACCAAGCGGGTCTACCGTGGCCTGCCGGCTCCGGCCGACGGGGTCTACGACCTGCTCGTCGACGGCACGTTGACCGCGCAGGCCGTCGTCGCGGGCGGCCGGACGCTTCTTGTCGACATGACGACAGGCAGCGCCGAGCTCCGTGAAGGCCCGTCCGGCGTCGCGCGTTTCGCCGGCCTGTCGGCGCGGGACAAGGCCGTCGAGATCTGGCTCCCGCACAACGAGACGGCCGAGTTGCTGACCCTGCGCACCGACGCGCCCATCGCGCCCGAGCCGGCGAGCGGCCGCAGGCGCTGGCTGCACCACGGCAGTTCCATCAGCCACGGTTCGAACGCCGCGAGCCCCACCACCGTCTGGCCCGCCCTGGCCGCCGCCACCGGCGGGGTGGAACTGGTCAACCTCGGCTTCGGCGGCAGCGCGCTGCTCGATCCCTTCGTCGCGCGGACGATGCGCGACACACCGGCCGATCTGATCAGCCTGAAGATCGGCATCAACGTGGTCAACGCCGACGCGATGCGGCTGCGCGCGTTCGGTCCGGCCGTGCACGGATTCCTCGACACCATCCGCGAGGGCCATCCGACCACGCCGTTGCTGGTGGTCTCGCCGATCCTCTGCCCGGTCCAGGAGGACACGCCCGGTCCGCTGGCACCCGACTTCTCCGGCGGCACGCTGCGGTTCAAGGCCACCGGCGACCCGGCCGAGCGCGCTGCCGGACGCCTGACGCTGACCACGATCCGCGCGGAGCTCGCCCGGATCGTCGCCGAGCGGGCCGCCGACGACCCGAACCTGCACCACCTGGACGGTCGCTCGCTCTACGGCCCGGCGGACTACGACGAGTTCCCGCTGCCCGACGCGATCCACCCCGATCCGGCCGGGCACCGACGCATCGCCGAGAACTTCGCCCGGCTGGTGTTCACCGCAGGCGACGGGCCGTTCGCAGCCGCAGGCGTCTGACCAAGGCCTGAAGCAGGCTCACTCCGCTGGAGTGGTCCACGGCACTCTCTCCGGCCACGGGTGGCCGCTTGGCCGCGCCGACGGAAAACCGTTGGCGCCCTGGGGCACTCCGGCGGCAGGATGATCCGCATGTTCCCGCAGCCCATCGCCCAGCTCCCCGCAGTCGCGGGTGCGATGGCCGCTGCGCACCTTCCGGCAGTCGCAGCAGCCGCAGCCGTGTTCGGCGCTGCATTCGACGGCGCGCGAAGCTGACCTTCTCCGGGACGCGTCCCCGGGACCTCAGTCGGGGAAGGTCGGCCCGATGCTGAGGTTCCGTCACATCGCTTTCCACAGAAGACTTCCGGAGCTGGATCACCATGGCCAAGCAGGCCTTCGTGCGGACCAAGCCGCACCTGAACATCGGCACCATGGGTCACGTCGACCACGGCAAGACCACCCTTACCGCCGCCATCACCAAGGTGCTGGCCGAGCGCGGCGGCGGCAGCTACGTGCCGTTCGACCGCATCGACCGCGCCCCGGAGGAGGCCGCGCGCGGCATCACCATCAACATCGCCCACGTCGAGTACGAGACCGCCACCCGCCACTACGCCCACGTCGACATGCCGGGGCACGCCGACTTCGTGAAGAACATGATCACCGGCGCCGCCCAGCTGGACGGCGCGATCCTGGTCGTGTCCGCCCACGACGGCGTGATGCCGCAGACCGCCGAGCACGTGCTGCTTGCGCGTCAGGTCGGCGTCGAGCACGTGGTGGTGGCGCTCAACAAGGCCGACGGCGGCGACCCGGAGCTGCTCGACCTGGTCGAGCTCGAGGTCCGCGAGCTGCTCGCCGCCCACGGTTACGACGGCGCGACGCTGCCGGTCGTCCGCGTCTCCGGGCTGCGCGCGTTGGAGGGCGACCCCCAGTGGTCGGCCGCGCTGCTCGCGCTGCTGGACGCGGTGGACGTCCACGTGCCGACGCCGGTCCGCTACACCGACGCGCCGTTCCTGATGCCGATCGAGAACGTGCTGACCATCACCGGTCGCGGCACCGTCGTGACCGGTGCCGTCGAGCGCGGGCGGGTCCGGATGGGGGACCGGGTCGAGGTGCTCGGCTTCGGGTCGGAGGTGGTCTCGGTGGTCACCGGCGTGGAGACGTTCGGGCGGACCATGGAGAGCGCCGAGGCAGGCGACAACGTCGCCTTGCTGCTGCGCGGCGTCCAGCGCGGCGAGGTCCGGCGCGGCCAGGTGGTCGCGGCGGCCGGCAGCGCCTCGGTGCACCAGGCCTTCACAGCCCGGCTGCACCTGCTGAGCACGGCGGACGGTGGTCGCCGCACGCCGATCACCAGCGGGTACCGGCCGCAGTTCTACCTGCGCACCGGTGACGTGGTCGGTGACGTGACCCTCCCGGAGGGCGTGCCGCTGGCCATGCCGGGCGACACCGTCGAGGTGGCGGTGACCCTCGGCCAGCCGGTCCCGCTGGAGCCGGGTCTCGGCTTCGCCGTCCGCGAGGGCGGCCGCACCGTCGCCGCCGGCACGGTCGGCACGGTCACGGGGTAGGTCGCCGACTGGCGACGGCATGCGGGAGGCGGGGCGAGCGGGGCAGGGCGGACGGGGCGGGGAGTTACGGGAGACCGCGGCTTCCCGCCCTTGCTTGCCCTTTGCTGCGCCACGCTGCTGGGGGGCGAACCCTCGGCAGCTGACCGCGACCGCGACCATCCAGAGCACCGACAGGGTCACGGCCTAACACCAGCGGTAGACCAACTCCGGCCTCCCCACCTGGCCGTACTGCGGTTCGCGCCGCGCCCGACCGGTCTCGACCAGGTGCTCCAGGTACCGCCGCGCGGTGATCCGCGAGACGCCCGCCGCCGTGCCGACGGCTGCCGCCGACAACCCCGCGTCGGCCTCGCGGATCACCGAGGCGACGGCCTCCAGGGTGGGCGTGGTCAGGCCCTTCGGCAGGGTGGTCCCGCGCGGCGAGCGGAGTTCGGCGAAGGCCCGGTCCACCTCGTCCTGGCCCAGTGCCTCTCCCCCGCGCTCCAGGCTGGCGCGGTAGCGGGCGTAACGCGCCAGCCGGTCCTGGAGCGTGGCCGCCGCGAAGGGCTTCAGCAGGTACTGCACGACCCCGATCGACACCGCGCGCCGCACGGTCGCGAGGTCCCGCGCCGACGTGACGGCGATGATGTCGGCCCCGTGCCCGGCCGCGCGGATGCCGCGCACCAACTCCAGACCGTGCCCGTCCGCGAGGTACAGGTCGAGCAGGATCAGCGCGACCGGCGTGCCCGTGTTCCGCGCACGTTCCAGGAAGCGCAGCGCCTCCGCCACGCTGTGGGCGACTCCCGCGCAGCGGAATCCGGCGGCTCGCTCGACGTAGCGGGCGTGCGCCTCGGCCGCGACCGGGTCGTCCTCGACGACCAGCACGTCGATCACCGCGCACCCACTCCCTCGTGCTGCAGCGGAATCCGCACGGTCAGCACGGCGCCGCGTCCCTCGCCGACCGTGACGCTGCCGCCGTTGCGGCGCGCGGCCTGGGCGACCAGCGCGAGGCCGATGCCCCGCCCGAGGGCCTGCCCGCCCGCCTGTCCCGACTGCTGCCCGGACGGCTTCGTCGACCAGCCGCGTTCGAAGATCCGGTCCACGGCGTCCGGCGCGATGCCACGTCCGGTGTCGGCGACGCGCAGCAGCATCTCGCGGGCGTCGGTGCGGGCGGTGACGGTGACCGTCGGCGGGCCGTCGTGCTCGGCCGTGCCCTCGATCGCGGCGTCCATCGCGTTGTCGATCAGGTTGCCGAGCAGCGTGACCAGGTCCCGGGCGCTGAGCTGTGGGGGGAGCGCGTCGTCGATCCGGCTCTCCTCGGTCAGCACCAGGTCGACGCCGCGTTCGGCCGCCTGCGCGGCCTTGCCCAGCAGCAGCGCGGCCAGCAGCGGTTCGTCGATCGCGCCGACGACCCGGTCGGTGAGCTGCTGGGCCAACTCCAGCTCGGCGGTGGCGAAGTCGACCGCCTGGCGGTGGCGTCCCGTCTCGATCAGCGACACGACTGCGTGCAGCCGGTTGGCCGCCTCGTGCGCCTGCGCGCTCAGCGCCTCGGCGAAACCCCGGACGGAATCCAACTCGCCGCTGAGCGCCTGGAGTTCGGTGTGGTCCCGAAAGGTGACCACGGTGCCGAGATCCGAACCGTCGCCGATCGGCGAGGTGTTGACCACGACGACGCGGTCGGCGGTCAGGTGCAGTTGGTCCCGGACCGGCTCCGGCCCGGCCACCGCCGCCCGCAGCGGCTCCGGCAGGGCGAGTTCCGCGAACGGGCGGCCCTCCACCGGGCCGTCCAGGCCCAGCAGCTCGCGCGCGGCGTCGTTGCAGAGCACGACCGTCCCGGCGCGGTCGAGCAGGACCAGCCCCTCGCGCACGGAGTGCAGCGTGGCCTGGTGGTACTCGTAGAGGTGGCTGAGCTCGGCCGCACCCATGCCGTGGGTGTGGCGGCGCAGGCGGCGGTTGGCGAGCCAGGTGCCGAGACCGCCGAGAGCCAGCGCGGCCAGCGCGACCAGCACCAGCCCGGTGATCGCCCCGCGCAGACGGCTGCTCAGGTTCTCCACCGTGATGCCGACGCTGACAAGCGCGACGATCCTGCCGTGCGCGTCGCGCACCGGTGTCACCGCGCGGACGGAGGGGCCGAGCGTGCCGGTGTAGGTCTCGGTGAAGGTCCGCCCGGCGAGTGCGGGGGCGATGTGGCCGAGGAAGTGTCTGCCGATCTCCGCCGGGTCCGGGTGGGTCCAGCGCACGCCGTGGGTGTCCATGATCGTGACGAAGTCGACGCCCGCATCCTTGCCGACCTGCTCCGCGTACGGCTGGAGCACGGCCGTCGGGTGCGGGCCGACGGCTGCCTGCGCGACGGTGGGCGCGTCGGCGACAGCCCGTGCCGTCGCGACGACCTGCCGCTCGGCGGCCTGCTCGGCGCGGTCGCTGGTCCAGATGTAGGCGAGCACCGCTCCCCCGGCGACCACGACGGCGACGATCAGCACCTGCACCGCGAAGAGCTGCCCGGCCAGGCTGTGCGCGACGCGGTTTCGTCGGCGCAGTGTGGGCGGTTCGGCCCGGTCGTGGTGCAAGGTCCGGTGCATGGTGGCCAGTCTGCCTGCCGCTGCGCCGGGTGAGTAGCGCTCGTGCCGTGAACGATATGAACGCAAACGTGACCCTCCCCACGCCCGCCCCCATAGTCGTCGCAACCGGCCCGCCCACCGCTTGCGGCCGGACGCACCGTCAGGTCCCGGGGACGACGACCACCACCGGCAAGGGAGCCGCACTCATGGCAGCAGCCTCAGCAGTCAGACGCGAACGGACGCACTACCTGTATCTGGCCGTGATCGGCGCAGTGCTCCTCGGCATCGTGGTGGGCCTGGCCGCGCCGTCGTTCGCGCTGCAACTCAAGCCCGTGGGCACGGGTTTCGTAAACCTGATCAAGATGATGATCAGCCCGGTCATCTTCACCACCATCGTGCTGGGCATCGGCTCGGTGACCAAGGCCGCCAAGGTCGGCAAGGTCGGCGGTCTCGCCCTCGGCTACTTCGTGGTGATGTCGACGGTCGCACTGGCGATCGGCCTGGTCGTCGGCAACCTGGTCAACCCGGGCGCGGGTCTGCACCTCACCGACTCCCTGGCCAAGGCGGGCCACGCCCAGGTCGCCGCCGGCGGCGGCGAGGGCACCGGCGACTTCCTGCTCGGCATCATCCCGACCACCCTGGTCTCCGCGCTGACGGGTGGCCAGGTGCTGCAGACCCTGCTGGTCGCGCTGCTGGTCGGCTTCGCGCTGCAGTCGATGGGCACAGCGGGCGCCCCGATCCTGCGCGGCGTCGAGCACCTGCAGCGGCTGGTCTTCCGCGTGCTGTCGATGATCATGTGGGCGGCGCCGGTGGGCGCGTTCGGCGCGATCGCAGCAGTGGTCGGCGCGTCCGGCTGGGCCGCGCTGAAGTCGCTGCTGATGGTCATGCTGGGCTTCTACGTGACCTGTGCGATCTTCGTCGTCGTGGTGCTGGGCCTGCTGCTGCGCGTGGTGGCCGGGGTCAATGTCTTCGCCCTGCTGCGGTATCTCGGCCGCGAGTTCCTGCTGATCCTCTCCACCTCGTCGAGCGAGAGTGCGCTGCCGCGCCTGATCGCCAAGATGGAACACCTGGGCGTGAGCCGCCCGGTTGCGGGAATCACCGTCCCGGCGGGCTACAGCTTCAACCTCGACGGCACGGCGATCTACCTGACGATGTCCTCGCTCTTCATCGCCCAGGCGATGGACCGCCCGATGTCGCTGGGCCATCAGATCTCGCTGCTGCTCTTCATGATCATCGCCAGCAAGGGCGCAGCGGGCGTCACCGGCGCCGGCCTCGCCACCCTCGCGGGCGGCCTCCAGTCCCACGCCCCGGCCCTCGTGGACGGCGTCGGCCTCATCGTCGGCATCGACCGCTTCATGAGCGAGGCCCGCGCCCTCACCAACTTCGCGGGCAACGCCGTCGCCACGGTCCTGATCGGCCACTGGACCCGCGAGCTGGACCACGACCGCATGCACCTCGTCCTCGGCGGACGGCTGGCCTTCGACGAAGGCGCGCCTGCGCTGGACCCGGTTGCCGTGATGCCGACACAGGCGCCTGCTTCGGTCTGACAGGGACGTTGCAAACGTCAGGGGCGCGGTGCTCTGCTTGATCAACTGCAAGCAGTTCCCCGCGCCCCTGAAGAAGCTACGACTTACGCCTCTGCCTGCTTCGGCTTCGCGTCGACGCCGGCTTCCTTGCGCTGCGCAGCAGTGATCTCCGTCGGAGCGCCGGTCAGCGGGTCGCCGCCGTTGGACGTCTTCGGGAAGGCGATGACGTCGCGGATCGTCTCGTAGCCGCCCAGCAGGGCGACGAGGCGGTCCAGGCCCAGGGCGATGCCGCCGTGCGGGGGCGGGCCGAAGTCGAAGGCGTTCAGCAGGAAGCCGAACTGCGACTGGGCCTCCTCGGGCGACAGGCCGATCGCGTCGAACGCGCGCTTCTGCACGTCCTTCTGGTGGATACGGATCGAACCGCCGCCGATCTCCGAACCGTTGAGGACCAGGTCGTACGCGTTGGAGAGCGCGCTGCCCGGGTCGGTGTCGAAGGTCGACATGGACTCGGCCGTCGGGGCGGTGAACGGGTGGTGCACCGCGTGCCAGCCCTGGAACTCGCCCTTGTCGTCCTCGATCGGCTCGAACATCGGGAAGTCGACGACCCAGAGGAAGGCCCACTTGGACTCGTCGATCAGCCCGCAGCGCTTGCCGATCTCCAGACGCGCAGCACCGAGCAGCTCCTGCGAGGCGGCCTTCTTGCCCGCGGCGAAGAAGACGCAGTCGCCCGGCTTCGCGCCGACCGCGTCGGCCAGGCCGGCGAGGTGCTCCTCGCTGAGGTTCTTGGCGACCGGGCCGCGCAGCTCGCCGGTCTCCTCGTCGATCAACACATACGCGAGCCCGCGCGCGCCGCGCGCCTTCGCCCAGTCCTGCCACGCGTCCAGCTGCTTGCGCGGCTGGGACGCGCCGCCCGGCATCACCACGGCGCCGACGTACGGGGCCTGGAAGACGCGGAACTCGGTGCCGCTGAAGTACTCGGTCAGCTCGGTGAGTTCGTTGTCGAAGCGGACGTCCGGCTTGTCCGAGCCGTAGCGCGCCATGGCGTCGGCGTAGGTCATCCGCGGCAGCGGCAGCGGGACCTCGTAGCCGAGGACCTCGCCCCAGACGCGGGAGACGACCTCCTCGCCCAGCTTGAGGATGTCCTCCTGGTCGACGAACGAGGCCTCGACGTCGAGCTGGGTGAACTCCGGCTGACGGTCGGCGCGGAAGTCCTCGTCACGGAAGCAGCGCGCGATCTGGTAGTAGCGCTCCATGCCGGCGACCATCAGCAGCTGCTTGAACAGCTGAGGCGACTGCGGCAGCGCGTACCAGTGGCCCGGCTGCAGGCGGACCGGCACCAGGAAGTCGCGGGCGCCCTCGGGGGTGGAGCGGGTCAGGTACGGCGTCTCGATGTCGAGGAAGCCGTTCTCCTCCATCACCGTGCGGATGATGTGCGAGGCCTTGGAGCGCAGCCGGAGCGCGCGGGCCGGACCCTCGCGGCGCAGGTCCAGGTAGCGGTACTTGAGGCGGACCTCCTCGTTGACCGAACCCGGCTCGTACTCCGCGACCTGGAACGGCAGCGCCGCGGCCTCGGAGAGGACGGTCAGCTCGGAGACGACGACCTCGACCTGGCCGGTCGGGATGTCGGGGTTCTCGTTGCCCTCGGGGCGGACGCGGACATCGCCGACGATCTTGACGCACCACTCGGAGCGCAGCTCGCCCACGGCCTCCAGGTCGCGGAAGACGACCTGGACGGTGCCGGAGGTGTCCCGCACGTCGACGAAGGCCACGCCGCCGTGATCGCGGCGGCGGGCTACCCAGCCGGCGAGGGTGACGGTGGTGCCGGCGTGCTCCGGGCGGAGCGTGCCGGCCTCGTGGGTGCGGATCACTGGAGCTTCTCCTTCAGGGTGGTGACGAGAACGTCGAGGGCGACCGGAGTCTGGTCACCGGTGCTGAGGTCCTTCAACTGGACGACGCCGTCGGCGAGATCGCGTTCGCCGGCGACGATCGCCCAGCGGGCGCCGGAGCGGTCCGCGGCCTTCATCGCGGCCTTGATCCCCTTGCCGCCGAAGACGATGTCCGCGGAGACGCCCTCGCGGCGCAGCTGGGTGACCGTCGCGAAGAGGACGCGGCGGGCCTGCTCGCCGAGCGGCACGGCGAAGACGTCGGTGGCGGCCGGGGTGTCGAGGGTGATGCCCTCGGCCTCCAGCGCCAGCACGGTGCGGTCGACGCCCAGCGCCCAGCCGACGGACGGCAGCGCCGGGCCGCCGATCATCTCGGACAGGCCGTCGTAGCGACCACCGCCGCCCACCGCGGACTGCGAGCCGAGGCCGTCGTGGACGAACTCGAAGGTGGTGCGGGTGTAGTAGTCGAGCCCGCGGACCAGCTTCGGGTCGTCCTCGAAGGCGACCCCGGCAGCGGTCAGCAGCTCACGGACCTGCTCGTGGTAGGCCTTGCAGCCCTCGCAGAGGTAGTCGACCAGCATCGGCGCGCCGACCAGCTGCGCCTGCACGTCCGCACGCTTGTCGTCGAGCACGCGCAGCGGGTTGATCTCGGCGCGGCGGCGGGTCTCCTCGTCCAGGTCCAGGCCGCGCAGGAAGTCCTGCAGCGCGGCGCGGTAGACCGGACGGCACTCGCGGTCGCCCAGACTGTTGAGCAGGATGCGGAAGTTGCGCAGCCCGAGCGAGCGGTAGGCGTCGTCGGCCAGGATGATCAGCTCGGCGTCAAGCGCCGGGTCCTCCGCGCCGATGGCCTCCGCGCCGACCTGCCAGAACTGGCGGTAGCGGCCCTTCTGCGGCTTCTCGTAGCGGTACTGCGAGCCGCTGTACCAGACCTTGACCGGCAGGTTGCCGACCCGGTGCAGGTTGGCCTCCAGCGTCGCGCGCAGCACGGACGCGGTGCCCTCGGGCCGCAGCGCGATGCGCTCGCCGCCCAGGGTGGTGAAGGCGAACATCTCCTTGGTGACGATGTCGGTGGACTCACCGACGCCGCGCGAGAAGAGGTTGATGTCCTCGAAGACCGGCGTCTCGATGTAGCCGTAACCGGCCCGGCGCAGCGGCGCGGCGAAGGCCTCGCGTACGGCCAGCACCGTCGGCGCGTCGGCGGGGAGGATGTCGTAGGTGCCCTTGATGGCTTGGAAGGCCTGGGAGTTGCTGCTCACGTCTCGTCTCAATCAGATTCCGCGGCGCGGGGCGCCGGTCGGCGCGGCGCTGCCGGCGACCTGAAGCAGGTACGGGTTGGCGGCACGCTCGCGACCGATGGTCGTCTGGGGGCCATGACCGGAGAGGACCACGGTCTCGTCCGGCAGCGGCAGGCACACGCGGGCCAGCGACTGCAGGAGGGCGTCGTGGTCGCCTCCGGGAAGATCGGTGCGTCCGACGGAGCCGGCGAAGAGCAGGTCACCCGAGAACAGCACCGGCGGAAGCTCCGGTGCGGCGGGCGTCCTGAACGTCACCGACCCCTCGGTATGGCCGGGCGCATGCTCGACCGTCAGGCTCAGCCCGGCGAGCTCCAGGACGCTGCCGTCGGTCAGCACCCGGACGTCGTCCGGCTCGCCGACCGTGATCCCGCCCATCAGCTGCGCGCCGAGGGAGCGGCCGAGGGCCTTCTCCGGATCGGAGAGCATGTAGCGGTCGTCCGGGTGGATCCAGGCCGGGATCCCGCGTGCGCCGCAGACCGGGACGACCGAGGCGACGTGGTCGATGTGCCCGTGCGTCAACACCACCGCGACCGGCTTCAGCCCGTGCTCGCGCACCGCTTCCTCGACACCGGCGCTCGCCTCGTGGCCGGGGTCGACGATGACGCACTCCTCACCGGCGGCGGGGGCCACGAGGTAGCAGTTGGTGCCCCAGGCTCCAGCGGGAAAGCCGGCGATGAACACGTGGGTCCTTTGCGCGTCGGTGGTGGCTGCTTCAGGTACCTGCGCCAGTGGATGGCTGCGGATGCTGCATGCAGCCTACCGGCGGTACAGGAGGGATCGCGAACCCGTATCCGGCGCGTCAGCGGCTTCGCCGCGCGAGGTCGGCGTCGCCCGTCCGGCGGCTCGTAGCCGCATCTCACCTCGCGTTTACAGGTTCGCTCCCTACACTAGGCCGCCGTCGGGTGGGAGGATCCCCGCGACCGGGCTCTGACGGGCCCGTCTGCGCACCGACGAACACTGACCTGACCGACTGACCGACCTGACCGCAGACCCGAGGAGTGTGGGCGGTGGCCCCCAACGACACGCGCAGGCCCCAGCAGCTTCCCAAGGACAAGGAGAAGCGCCGCCGCGAGTTGCAGCGGATGAAGCTGGACCGCCAGGCCCAGGCTCGCGCGCAGCGGGTCGCTGAGTCCCGTCGCCGCACGGCCATCGTCGGCGCAGCGGTCGTCGCCGTCGCGGCGGTCGCCGTCGGCGCTGTCGCGCTCTGGCCGAGCGGGTCGTCGGCGAAGTCCTCGGACGCCGCGTCCGCGACCAAGGCGGCGGCCCCGTCCGCCTCGGCGTCCGCCGCCGGCGCCACCACGGCCGCGGGCTACACGATCCCGGCGAAGAAGGACGGCTCCTGGAAGACCGAGCCGGCCATGACCATCGACACCTCGGCGACGTACACCGCCAAGATCCAGCTGGGGCAGGGCGAGGTGGACCTCAAGCTGGACGCCGCCGCCGCGCCGCACACCGTCAACTCCTTCGTGTTCCTTGCCGGGCAGCACTTCTTCGACGGTGTCTACTGCCACCGTCTGACGACGTCCGGCATCTACGTGCTGCAGTGCGGCGACCCGACCGGCACCGGCTCCGGCGGCCCGGGCTACCAGTTCAAGGACGAGAACCTCAGCGACCCGGCCGTCAAGGGCGGCACCTATCCGGCCGGGACCATTGCCATGGCCAACTCCGGTGCGAACACCAACGGCTCGCAGTTCTTCCTGGTCTACAAGGACAGTGCGCTGCCCGCGAACTACACGCCCTTCGGCACCATCACGGGCGGCCTGAACGTGCTCAACGCTATTGCCGCCAAGGGCACGGACAACAGCAACGGCAGCGGTGACGGCCACCCGATGCAGCCGGTCGTCATGAACAGCGTCACCACGACGAAGAGCTGACCCGGTTGCGCGCCCGCGCGGGCGCGCAACGCTTTACGGGCGACGACCCACCGGAGCGGTTTGACGGCGCAGGCAACAATCCGGGCGGGGATACGGACAGCGCCGGTGGTCGTCGCCTATGTTGGCGTCTTGTAGGGTGCGCTTCTGCGCTTCCGGCAGCGCGGTTGTGAACCGGCCGGACAATCGAACGTGGGCGGCGTCCGTCCCTTCTGCGACAACTGTCCAGAAGACGGGCGCCATATGGAGGAGGCGCTGTGAGCAGCGAGCCGTGGGGCCGGGTCGACGACGAGGGAACCGTCTACGTGCGGACGGCCGACGGCGAGCGCGTCGTCGGTTCGTGGCAGGCGGGGTCTCCCGAGGAGGCGCTGGCCTACTTCACGCGCAAGTACGAGGGCATCGCTGTGGAGATCGGCCTTCTGGAGCGCCGCGTGCGCACCACCGACCTGGCGGCGAAGGACGCTCTCACGGCCATCGAGCACCTGCAGGCGCAGGTGACCGAGGGCCACGCGGTCGGCGACCTGGACGCCCTGGCCAAGCGACTTCAGGCGCTCGTGGCCGAGGTCGAGTCGCGTCGCGAGGAGCGCAAGGCGGCCCGGGCCAAGGCCCAGGAGGACGCCCGCGCCGCGAAGGAGGCGCTGGTCGCCGAGGCGGAGCAGCTGGTCGAGTCGTCCCAGTGGCGCGAGGCCGGCGACCGGCTCCGCTCCCTCGTGGACACCTGGAAGGGCCTGCCGCGCCTGGACCGCAAGTCCGACGACGAGTTGTGGCACCGCTTCTCCCACGCTCGCTCGGCGTTCTCCAAGCGCCGCAAGGGGCACTTCGCGCAGCTGGACCAGCAGCGCGAGGAGGCCAGGCTCAAGAAGGAGAAGCTGGTCGTCGAGGCTGAGTCGCTGTCCGGCTCCACGGACTGGGGCGACACGGCGGCCCGCTACCGCGAGCTGATGACGGAGTGGAAGGCCGCGGGCCGCGCCCAGCGCGAGGCCGAGGACGAACTGTGGACCCGCTTCCGGGGCGCGCAGGACGTCTTCTTCCAGGCCCGCTCGGCGGTCTTCGACGAGCGTGACGCGGGTGAGCGCGACAACGCCCACGCCAAGGAAGCCCTGCTGGTCGAGGCGGAGGCGCTGCTCCCGATCGGCGACCTGAAGACCGCGAAGGCGTCCTACCGCGACATCGCCGAGCGCTGGGAGGCCATCGGCCACGTCCCACGGGATGCGCGTCCGCGCCTGGAGGGTCGCCTCCGGACGGTCGAGCAGGCCATCCGCGAGGCAGAGGAGGCCGAGTGGCAGCGCAGCAACCCTGAGGCGCGGGCCCGCGCCGCGGGCATGACGGGCCTGCTGCAGGCGGCGGTCGACAAGCTGGAACGGCAGATCGCTGCGGCGCAGGCCAAGGGCGACGCACGCCAGGTGGCGAAGCTCCAGTCCGAGCTGGACGGCCGCCGCGAGCTCCTGGCCCAGGCCCAGAAGGGCCTGGAGGAGTTCAGCGGCTGAGAGCTCATTTCGCTCCCGCAGGTAGTTGCACTATCAGGGGCGCGGGGGGCGGGGCGCCCCCCCCCCCCCGGGGGGGGGGGGGGCCCCCGGCCCCGCCCCCCCCCCCCAGGGGGTTGGGGCGCCCGGACCCCCCCCCCCCCCCGC
>NZ_JBGCCL010000041.1:0-48460 GCF_041262505.1 Streptacidiphilus sp. MAP5-3 | reverse complement strand
CGGGCAAGTGCGTCGACGACAGCAGCTACGGGCTGCGGGACTTCGGTTGTCAGGACCAGAACGGTCCGTACGCCGCCTTCCAGCAGTTCACGATGAGCTGAGCATCACGATCCGGTCGCACCCGCGCGGAGCTCGATGAGCGCGGAGCCGGATGACCAGGCGGGCGGTGGTGGGGAGCGCTGAGGAGGGCACCTCACCCCGCTCGCCTGTCACGGCAGTCTCCTTTGGCCGGACTGCTTGGTGGTGGCTGGTCAAGTCGTCTGTGCAGTCGCTATGGTCGGTCTTTGGGGGAGGAAAGCTGCTGCGTGATCGCAGCGGCAGCCGCATGCGCATTTCCTGCTCCCGGGCAAGGCCTGACCGGGGGGCTGGGGCTTTGGGGGAGTTCGGAAGTCTGCTGCGTGCGTGTCGGCTCAAGGTCGGCTGGACGCAGGAGCACTTGGCAGAGCGTTCCGGCGTGTCGAACCACGCCATCAGCATGCTGGAGTCCGGGCGGCGTCGACCGCGACTGTCGACCGTCTCCCGGTTGGCCGAGGCGATGGCGCTGGAGGCGACCGATCGGGATCGGCTCGTCTCGGCGGTGAACACTCCGGGCTCCGCGGCCCGGCCCGGCGTGGGGATCCCGCCGTCCCGGCCCGCCGAACTCCAGGCGGACCTGCACGACTTCACGGGTCGATCGGCGGTGACGGAGCAGTTGGCGTCCATGCTCCAGGACACCGCCACGGGACCGGTGCCGCCGGTCGTGCTCACGGCGATCAGCGGCACTGGCGGGGTGGGCAAGACCACGCTGGCCGTGCACGTCGCCCACCGGGTGCTCCGGTCCTTCCCGGACGGCCAACTGCAGGTCGATCTCCAGGGGACCGAGGCGGAGCCGACGGCTCCGCACGACGTCCTGGCGCGGTTCCTGCGCGCCCTCGGCATGGCGCCGGAGCAGATTCCCGTCGATGCCGATGAGCGGGCCGCCCGCTACCGAAGCCTGCTGGCCGACCGGCGCGTGCTTGTCTTCCTGGACAACGTCAAGGATGCCGCGCAGATCCGTCCGCTGTTGCCGGGGGCCGGCTGCAGTCGGGTACTCATCACCAGCCGCAGCACCCTGCCTGGGCTCGACGGCGCGGCCCGGCTGACTCTGGATGTGCTTGAGGCGGAGGAGGCGTCGGCGTTACTGCGCCGAATCATCGGTGACGCGATCGTGGATGCGGAACCCGATGCGGCAGCGGACGCGCTGGACGCCTGCGCGGGCCTGCCCCTCGCCATCCGGCTGGCCGGCAGCAGGCTCGTGGCCCGACCGGACTGGTCCGTGCGGGACCTCGCCGGGCTGCTCGCCGACGAGAACAGACGACTCAACGTGCTGCGGGTCGAGGACCGCGCGGTCCGGGCCACTTTCGCAGTGAGCTACCGGAACCTTCCGCCCGACCAGGCCCGGGCCTTCCGTCTGCTCGGGTCGAGTCCGGGCCCGACGACGAGCCTGGGAGCCGCCGCGGCACTGCTGGGGTTGCCCATGGCCGAGACCTCCCGTCTGCTCGAGGACCTCGCCGCGACGTACCTGATCGAGCACGCCGGGGTGGGGCGATTCCGTCAGCACGATCTCATCCGGGTCTACGCCGTGGAATGCGCGGCCGAGGAGCCGTCGGGCGACCGCGACGCCGCGACGGACCGCCTGCTGTCCTGGCTCCTGTACAGCAGCGAGGCCGCGTCACGACGGCTGTACCCCGGGCGCAGGCACCTCGATCTCCCCTCGGTTGAACCGACCTGTGTGCCGATGGAGTTCGCCGGCTTCGACGAGGCACTCGCGTGGTCCGAGTCCGAGGGCGACTGCCTGGTCTCGGCGCTGACTGCGGCGGCGCAGACCGGTCGGCACCGGGTCGCGTGGCAGCTCGCGAACACTCTGTGGGAGCTGTTCGACCTGCGCCCCGAGCAACCCGGGCAGATTCGCACGTACGAGACGGCCGTGGCGAGCGCGCGGACGCTGGACGACCCGGAGGCGGAATCCTGGGCGCTCAACGCCCTGGGGGCCGCCCACCGGGCCGCCCGACGAGTCGCCGAGGCCGAAGACTGCCTGCTGCGTTCGCTGGAGATCCGCGGACGTCTCGGGGACCTGCGCGGTCAGGCGTCGTGCATGGGCAATCTGGGCTACCTCAGGATCGACATGGGACGGGCGGCCGAGGCTCTGCCCCTGCTGGAGCGGGCGGCGGACATCTATCACAGCCTCGGTGCGATCCACCCCGAGGGTTCGGCGCAGCTCAACCTCGGCGAGGCCAACAAGCAACTCGGCAAGCTGGACACCGCTCTGGAGCACTACCAGAACGCGCTTCGGCGCTTTCGCGAGGCCGGCACCGAGGAATTCGCGATCGGCCGGACTCTGAGCAACGTCGCCGACACACTGTTGCTGCTCGGCCGCACCCAGGAGGCGGCCGAGCGGGCGACGGAGGCTTACGCGATCAACACCCGCCTGGGCAACCGTGTCGACGAGGCCGTCGCCCTGGAGGTCCTCGGCCACTCCCACGCTGCCAGGGGCGACAGCGCCCAGGCCCGGCAGCGGTGGGAGCAGGCCTGTGTGATCTTCCGCGAGCTCGCCCACCCCCGCGCGGCCGAGCTCGGCGAGACCCTGCGCGCCCACGCCCCGCAGCTCTGAACCGATCCGGCCTGAACCGGTCCGGCCCAGCGGGGCGTCAGGGCCGGCTGCAGGAGCAGAGGACGACGGGGTAGCTGTTCCCCCCACGCCACTTGGCTGTGCCCCGAGGAGGACCGCTCGCCAGGCCGACCGCTCGGTCTCGCTCGGGCGCCGCTGTCGGGGTGGGGGCTGGGCGTTGGGTTGCGGGTACGGTTGCGCCGGTCTGTCGCCAACTCTTGGCAGGCGAACCGACATTGACGGATCGAGACGGCGGGTGCGCGCAGCGGCGGGGCTGCGGCGAGTTGCTTCCCGAAACGCTGCGCATGTGCCACGGGCATGGCACTATGGTGGCTTTCCTGCGTGTACCGTCCGTCTCTGGTGGGTACCCGTCGGTATACGCCAACTCGGGGGAATGAAGCATGGATCCGATCACTACTGCGGCGGTGGCCGGTGCAGCACTCGTGGCGAGCAGTGCTCTCCAGTCGGCAGGCGACGGGGTGGGCAAAGCCTCCGTGGCTGCGGTCACTCGTCTGACCACGCGGATCAGGGATCGCTTCCGTGGTGACCCCCAGGCCGTGGCGGCGTTGCAGAGAGCTGTCGAGAGCCCGGAAGACGAGGTGGCTCGGGACGGGTTGCAGCGCCTGTTGCACGCCTACATGCTCCAGGACCGCGCGTTCGAGAGCGAGCTTCGCGCGATGATCGATGAGGCGATCAAGGTGCAGGGGAGCCCTGGCGGTGGTTCGGTCAACGCCGCAGTGATCAAGAACGTCCAGGTCAACCACGGCAAGGTCGAGGTCAAGGGTGATCTGAACTTCTCCTGACCGCAACCGTTCTGACCGCGTAACCACCTTGACCATGTCCGCCAGGACCCGTGACTTCTCCGTTGGAGACCTAATATTGACTAGCGAAGCCGACCGGGCGCGCCTTGGCGCGGGACCCGCGCCGGACTCCTCGGATGCCGACCCCGGGTCCGGCGCCACCAAGAACGGCTCGGGCTCGACCGAAGAGACGGCCGATGGCCCCCAGAGTGAGCAGGATGCGCTGCGTGCACTCAAGGACGGGGCGCAGGAGGAGACTGACTGGGCGGCGACCGCGCAGGCAGCCCGGATCGCCGACCTCATCGCTGACCGCCTGCAGAGCGAGCCGTCCGGCCTGAGTATCGGTACTCTCGCGCTCTTCCATGACACGGTCAGCTTCGGCGGCGGATTCAACACCGTCAGCGGCCATGGGAGTCGGGGTGGAGCCTCGGCTGCGGGCAGCTCCGATTCGTCCGTACCTTTCGGGGCCGAGGAACTTGACGAGCTGTTGGCTGCCTTCATTCAACCGGACGGCTTCCTCCAGGTGTTGAACGTCCTGCGCGAGCTTCATCTGCTGGTGCTCGCCGCCGACTCGGGCACCGGCCGCGAGGCAGCCGCTGCCAATCTCCTCGCTGAGGCGTTACTCGATGCGGGCGCCGCGGACGGCGGCACCTGCCTCCTGGTCACGGATCCCGTGGCCGTGCTTCAGCCGGGCTGGCAGCCGGCGAAGGACAGTGGCTATCTGGTGCCGCTCGACGAACACGTGGATGCGGCTGAGGGGCTCGACCCGCACAGGATCGACTCGGGACGGCTCCACGCTGTGGCCAGGGGACTGCGCGCATCGAACAGCTACATGGTGGTTATCACCGGGGCGCCACGGACCACTCTGGCCCCTTCAGCCGACCGGACTCCGTTCGTCCGCCGTGACCTGGGCGCGGTGGATGCACTGGCTGTCCTCGAACGACACTTGCTCGGCAGCCACCCCGACTCCGAGGACCGGTCCCGGCTGCGACGCCTGCTGACGGACTCCCTCGCGCTGGCCGCCCTGCGTGAACGGCCCGAGCCCGCGACTGCCGTGCGGCTTGCCCGGGCGATCCGGGCCGATCGTGACCTGGCCGCGGAGGTCGCGGCGGTGCGCGACCCGACCGAGCAGGTGCGCGCGTGGTTCAGCAGCCACGAGGAGTTGGAGACGCTCTGCTTCGTCGTTTCCGCCGCCGCGCTGGAGGAGGCGAGCTATCTGACAGTCGCGGACGCGGCGGTCCGGTTGTACTCGGAGCTCTCGCCCCAAGGAGCAGCTCCGGTCGGCCTCCGTTTCGGCGACCGCGTCGGCCGGGAGCAGATCTGGCTCGACATCGTGGACGCCGAGGGCTCGGGTGGGGTTCGGGCCGGCGCCCCGGTGGTCAGATTCCGTAGCCCGCTGGTTCGGCAGGCCGTTCTCAGCTACGCCTGGACCTATCTTGACGGATGCCGCGACGGACTGGTCGTGTGGCTCAGGAGGCTCCTCACCGATGCCGATGTCGAGGTCCGGGCCAGGGCTGCGGTAGCGGCGGGCGTCATGGCGTGGGGCGACCATCGACACGCGCTGCACCGCTTCCTCTCGTCCTGGGCGGGCAGCACGGTCTGGCCGGTGCGCCAGGCCGCGGCCACGGCACTGGGCGTCGTCGCCGGACGCCCTGAGCTCACCGAGGACGTTTGGGTCCAGCTCAGCGGATGGGCCGCCGATGGCAGTTCGGCCGTTGAACGGCGGCTGGCCAAGACCGCTGCGACGGCGGTCGGCGGGGCGCTCGGCCGACGGCAGCCGACCCGGGCGATGACCGTCCTGCGAAGCGCTTTGGACTGGCGGGAAGACTGGGGGAATCTGCTGCCGGTCGCCTGGAGCTCCGTCCAACTGTTCGACCAGGGTCAAGGCGCCGCTGTGCTGTCAGCCCTGCTGGAGTGGTCACAGCCGCAGGATCTGTCCCCCCTGGTTGCCAAGAGCCTCAGTGTCTTCCTCTTCGTGGTTAACCGCAGCCATCCGTCAACCTCGGCAGAAGCGGGGTCCGCCGCCCCGCTGCCAAGGCTGTGGGTCGAGGTGGGCACATACCGCAGGGAGTTGGAGGAGTTGTGGGCCAGGGCTCTGGCCCGCAAGCCTGTGCAGGACCAGGCTCTACCGGCCCTCCGAACCTGGATTGACGAGTGCGGTGGGCGGGACCCGGGCGGGGTCAGCACGGTGGCCGAGCTGCTCCGTGGGATCGCGGCACGCAAGGGAAAGCACCGTGACCGTCTGCTGTACCACCTGGAGAGGTGGGCTAAGGACCCCGACGGGCCCTCCACAGTCTCCGCAACGCTCCTCCGGTCCCTGCTCTCCGCACCGCACTGACTGCCGAGGGCACAGTCGTCGACTTGGAACTCCTTGGAGGGAGGTCCCCATGGGTCACTTGACCTACGATCCGGTCCTGGACGTTCAGGACCTGTCCTGGTTGCGTATGCTCACCCCGCTGCGGCCACCGAGCCCCGGGCGCGCACTCGTCCTCGTCCCCCATGAGGGCTATGCAGTGACGGTGCGTCATGGCGAGGAGATCCCGCATGCCCGGCTGGGCATGTACCGGCAAGGGATCACCGTCGACACCACCGAACACCGCCTGGTCCTGGACATGACGCTGCTCAGCCGGGACGCCGCGTTCGCCTTCCGCAGCCAGTTGGCCCTGACCTGCTCGGTGGCCGATCCTGCGGAGGTCGTCTCCCGTGGCATCCGGGACATGAGTGGCGCGCTCTTCGACCCCATCAGGCGGATGCTGCGCTCGGTCAGCCGGCACTACGACATCGCCGACTTCCACGAGGCCGAGTCGGCCCTCAACCGTGAAGTCCGTGACTTGGACGGTGACCGAGCCGTTCGGCTGCGCAACCTTCACGTCGAGCTGGTGATCGACCCGGACGAAGCTGCGGCCAGTGGCCGCGCCTACCGTGACCTCGTCCGGGACACACGCCTTGACGGCATGCGGCGTCAACGGCATCTGGACATGATGCGTGCGGATGGCGTGGAGGGGCTGCTCGCGGAGATCATGGAGCGGGAGGGACCGCGGGCTGCGCTGGACTGGATCGAGCGGGCAGAGTCGAACGAGCGCGACGAGCTCATGAAGACCTTCAAGCTGGTCCTGGAGCGCGGCGACGCGGACCGCGAGCCGTTCGAGTCGGCAGATATCGAACGCGCCCTCGTGGACCGGATCCTGAGTGGGAGCGACGCACCTTTCGGCGGGACGCGCATGAGCCGGGTCCGGGGCCGCGGACTGCCGCGTCCACTTGCCGAGGGGGCGGCGGCTCGGCCGGTGGAACTCGCGGGCGAGGCGCGGAGTCTGCCTGGAGAGGTCGTCTCCCAACCGCCCGCGGCTCCCCCCGAGGACGAACCGCTGCCCGGAGAGCGCCCGCCCGCGGAGGACCGCCCGCCCACGGACCGCCGCTACGATCCCCGGTCGTCGGCAGGGGCCACGGCCGCGTCGAGTCCGGCGGACCAGGACGGCGCCGCAAAGATGAGCCGCGTACGCGGATCCCTGCGGGGTAGCGGCAGGAAGAACGGTGACGACCGATGAGCGGGCATCCGGCCCCGGAGTCGTCAGCACTGGTTCGGGTTCCTGCTCGGCAACCGAACCCGGTGGGGACGCATTTCCACTCCCAACCAGGACTGTATGCGCTGAGCGTGTGGACTGAGCGGCGTCCCGGGCTGGGCGAGGACGCCGATCCGCTCATGTTCTTCCACCGCCCCACGCAGACAGGCCTGCTGGCCGTCTTCGACGGCGCCGGTGGTGCCGGATCCGCTCCGGCCTGGCGCAGCGCCTCCGGAACCGAGCGCACCGGGGCCTGGACGGGAGCGCGGTCGGCCCGACTGGCCACCGAACTCTGGTTCCACGACAGGATCGTCTCCGGCGAACACCCCAGCTGCGAGACCCTGGAGGACGAACTCCGCCGGGTTCTGGTGGCGGCCGTGCCGGCCGCGCGCAGCAAGGTCGTCGGAACGATGCGGCGCCAACTGCCGACCACGATCGCGGCTGTGCACTACCGGTACGAGGGCTCCGGTCTGGTGGCCGAAGCCATGTGGGCCGGGGATTCGCGCGCCTACGTTCTCACGCCCAACCAGGGTCTGCAGGTGCTCACCAGGGACCACACGGAGGAGACCGACGCTCTGGAACAGCTTGTGCAGGACCCGCCGATGACCAACATGATCTGCGCCGACCGCCCCTTTCATGTGGAGAGCAGCCATCACCGGCTCAGCACTCCCGGCATCTACCTCTGCTCGACCGACGGCTTCTTCGGCTACGTCAACACGCCCGGCGATTTCGAGTACCTGCTGCTGAGTCACCTCGAACGTGCGCCGGACATGAGTCGGTGGGCTCACGACCTCGCCGAGACGGTGCGGGGCTACTCAGCGGACGATGCGTCACTTGTGCTGGCGGCTGTCGGCTTCAAGACTTTCGACGCGCTGCGCGAGGCCTTTGCGCCACGCCTTGAGCAGGCGGAGTCTCGGTACCGCGAGATGCCGCCCTTGGAGGACCAGGACGCCATGCGTGACTGGCGCCTGGCGCAGTGGAACGCCTACCGGGAGACCTACGAGACGTTGCTGCCCGAGCTGCGGCAGGAGGACGAGTGAAGCTGCACGATGTCGTCAACGGATACCGTGTCGTCTCCTCGCCGACCAACAACAACGGCGGCAAGTGCATCTGGGCCTTCGCGGAGAAGGACGGACGGGACTTCTTCATCAAGCAGTTCCTGGAACCGAAGCGGCCGAGGGACGACTCGCCCGGCAGCGAGCGCAGCAAGGCGATCCGCCTGTCGGTGTGCCAGGAGTTCGAGGACCGCCACCGTGGAGTGATGGCCCGGCTCGCACCGGACATGCGGGGGGCCGGCAACCTCGTCCTCGCCGAGGACTTCTTCTTCTCCGGGAGCACCTACTACAAGGTCACCGCCCGGATCGAGGCCGCCCCGCTGGAGCAGCCCCAACTCCTGGAGCCGCGACAGAAGTCGGTGCTGCTCCGATCGCTGGCGGTCAGTGTCCAACTGCTGCACGGCATCGGCATCGTCCACGGCGACCTCAAGCCCGCCAACGTCCTGCCCCAGCAGAACAAGGACAAGGCACTGCAGATCGCGAAGCTCATCGACTTCGACGACTCCTACCTGTCCGGTAATCCCCCGGGCCCGCATGACATCGCGGGTGACTCCCTCTACGGCGCGCCGGAATGGCGCCGCTACGTTCAGGAGGATCCGGAGCTTGCGCCCACGCACCTGACGACCGCGGTGGACATGTTCGCGCTCGGTCTGATGACCCACTATTACCTGACCGGTGAGCTTCCCGGCTACGACCGCCGTTTCGGCTCCCCGGCGGACGCGGTCAACGCCGGACAGAGCCTCACGCTGGACTCCCGGCTCTCGAGCACGGTCCAGGGGCTGGTGCGGGCACTCACCTCGGTCGCCCCGACGGCACGCCCCCGGATCGCGGCGTTCCTCAACACACTGCGTGACCCCGACCTGTGCGCGCTGCGGCATCCTCGGCCGGGGACGAGTCGGCCAGCCACGACGCCGGACCCGGCTACGGTCACCGCTGCCGCGCCGGCCAACGCGACCGCGCCGGTGAGCCGTCTGAGGAAGAACCTGACCGGACGTGACGGCGGCCCGACGGCAGCGCCCGAACCGGCGGCAGGAACACCGGCTGCCGAATCGGCTGCGCGCGTGTCCCGCGTCCGCATCAACCTCGGCGACCGCCGACGCTGACCGGAACAACTACCACACAGGAGAGAGTCAGATGGGTTCGGAACTCAGCCAGTACCAGGGGAATCTGCAGTACGCGGTGGACATCGTGCTCTGCATCGACGCCACAGCCAGCATGGGGCCGGTGCTGGAGTCGGTGAAGGCGAGCGCACTGTC
Source organism: Streptacidiphilus sp. MAP5-3 (assembly GCF_041262505.1). NCBI lineage: Bacteria > Bacillati > Actinomycetota > Actinomycetes > Kitasatosporales > Streptomycetaceae > Streptacidiphilus > Streptacidiphilus sp. MAP5-3. The sequence goes on along the minus strand of NZ_JBGCCL010000041.1, from coordinate 39,163 downwards.
CTTCCACCAGCGGCTGGCGGAGGTCATGGACTCCAAGGGTAAGGCGATCAGCTACCTGCGGATTCGCACCATCGCCTTCCGTGACTTCGGTGACCGCGTTGACGACGCGATGCAACAGACCGACTTCCTGCGTCTCCCCGAGCAGGCCGCCGAGTTCGAGACCTTCCTGCGCGGTGTCGAGGCCGCCGGCGGCGGGGACATCCCCGAGTCGGGCTTGGAGGCGCTCTCCCTCGCGGTTGCCTCCCCCTGGGAGACGGGCCTGGATCGTCGGCGCCACGTCGTGGTGGTGTTCACTGACGCGCCGGCACATCCCTTGGGAGGGGAGCACTCGAAACTGCAGGGCTACCCGGCCTCGGTACCCGCCAGCTTCGATGACCTGTTCGAGCAGTGGGGGTATGCGCGCAGCCAATCCGCACTCATGGAGCAGTCGGCCAAGCGTCTGGTCCTCTTCGCACCGGATCAGGACCCGTGGTCCGGTATCGCCGAGGAGTGGGACCTGACGCTCCACTTCCCGTCGAAGGCGGGCGACGGCCTGCAGGAGTTCGAGATGGACGAGATCATCGACACGATCGCCAACAGTCTGTGAGCTCGGACGTGAGGCAACTTCCTGAGTTGCGCGTCCTCTGCGCGGGCGCCGAACTGAGCCACGTGGCAGGCCGGGTGCGGGTGCATTGGGAGGCGGGAGGCGGCATGGACCTCCCGCTCGACTGGTGCACCGACGTGGTGTCACTGCGTCCACCCGACGGTTCCGGAGTCCAGATAGTGCTGACCTTCGAACCGGGACGGACAGGTCCCGGCCCCTCGAAGAGCCGGGTCTCCGTCCGGCTCGAAGTGCCGTCGCAGTGCGCGCAGGACGCACACGAGTTCGCCAACTTCCTGGGTCGTCTCCGGAGGCGGGAGACACCTCCACCGAAGACCGCGACTCGTGTGCCTGCCGCCAGTCCGGACTGGGTGAATTTCCCGGTCTCCGAAGAGGCAGCGGAACTCTACGACTTCCTGCTGGCACGACTGAACCGTCCCACGCCGCCTGTCGCCCAGTAGCGGGGGAGCAGAAGGAGAGACTCTGTGACCGGCCCGACCTGGTGCTGCGCTTCGTGCGATACCTACAACGCGCCCAGCCGACGGGCCTGCCTGGTGTGCGAGGAGCCCCGCCCCAGCGACTCCCCGAAGGCGCCCTCGAAGCCGAGGCCCCCCGTGGCCCGCCCGAAGGAGGACTGGACGTGCCCGGACTGCGAAGTCCGCAACGCCGCCAGTGACCTCCAATGCTTGGTATGCAGTGCGCCGTGGAAGCCGGCGTCCCGCCCCTCGACCCAGGCGTCCCGCCCCGCGTCCACGAAGTCCTCCTCGCCACGGGACGGGAGAGGCGAACCGCGGAGCAGTGGAGCCGCCCCGCGTACTCCCAGAAAGGCGCCAACTCCTGGAGTTGCCGAGCCCTCCACTTCACCTCGGGCGTCGGCCGACCGAGCGACCTCGACCCACCGACCCACTGCGGCGAGCCGACCGACAGTCACGGGCGGGACGAAGACCGGAGCGCCGCGTTCGACCGGACCCCGGCCTGCCAAGCCCACCACCACTGCCCGCTCGGGCGGCACCCCGCGCCCGGAGGCCCTCTTCTACCCGCCACCGGGCGGCGCCGGATACTCGCCGAGTCCTCCGGCCCCGCCGCTACCGCCTCCGCGCCCGAGACGGATAGCCCCGCGCTACATCCCACCGCCGCCGGCGCCCGTCGGGAAGCGCGTGCGAGGCTGCCTTACCACCATCGCTGTCGTAGCAGCCCTTTTCTTCAGCCAGCAGCTGCTGCACGGCTGCGAGAGCTTGTTCAGTCCGTCGGGCCCCAGCGGTCCGGACGCCACTTCCACGGCTACGGGTGTCGCCACAGCCGAGGCGCAGCAACCGTGCCCCCAACGTGTCGCGGACCAGCTCCCCGGCGGCGAAGGGGCGAGCCTGGTCGAGGCCTACACTGCTGGGACCACCCAGATCACGCTCTGCCTGACGGCCGAAAAGCGTCTGTACTACTACGGCGAGTTCGTCGACGAACCAGGGACCGGGCTGGTGATGCCGGCGACCCGGACGGCTGGCGGGATCGAGGCGACGAACGGCGCCTACCGGTATGTCCTCCACGGGAGCACGGTGACCATCACTCTCGATGGCAGCCTGCTTGCTCAGGAGACGTTGAGCCCCCTCCCGTCGCCGACCTGACCGGGCGGCGGCCCATGAGGTCCCGCGTACTCGACGGCCTGCGCCGGATCGTGCGGGATGTGAGCCGCGCGCTGCGTGCTGAGCGACGTGGAGTCGGAGGCCGGGCGGGAGATCCGGAGATGTACCGCAATCACTGGATATCCTCTGGTGAGACATGGCACCCCGCCTGTCGATCAAGCAACTGGGAATGAGTGCGCAAGGTGTACGAGCTCAACCGGGTCCGCCTGTACTCCATCGGCCCTGCCGGTGCGCGGTACGCCGACACCGTGCTCGACCTGAGTGGCGTCGGGGAGCTCGTGCCCGATCCGGTGCCGCGACAGCCCGGCTTCTTCGACGAGGAGGAGACCGGCCCGGCCCGGCGGCCCGCACCCGCGGGCGTGCTCTTCCTGGAGAACGGCGGCGGCAAGTCGGTCCTGCTCAAGCTGATCTTCTCGGTGATGCTGCCCGGTCACCGCAACACCCTGGGCGGCGCCAGCTCCGGCGTGCTGCGCAAGTTCCTGCTCGCGGACGACTGCGGGCACGTCGCGCTGGAGTGGCAGCACACGCTGACCGGCGAGACCGTCGTCGTCGGCAAGGTCAGCGAGTGGCGCGGCCGTCAGGTATCCGCCGACCCGCGGAAGTTCGCCGAGGCGTGGTACTCGTTCCGGCCGAGCCCGGCGCTGGGCCTGGACTCGCTGCCGGTCGCCGAGCGTGCGGTGCTGATGCCCGCGCCCCGCGAGGAAGCCCACCCGTCGCCCGCCACCACCCTCGACGGAGCGGCTTCGCCGCGCACCCTCCCGGTCAGCGCGCGTGGCCGGCGCCGCACCATGAAGGGCTTCCGCGACGCGCTCACCGAGGCGGGCAAGCTCGCGCCGGAGTTGGAGATCAGCTGGGAGGAGGGTCACGAGCGCTGGATCGAGCACCTCGGCAGCCTCGGCCTGGACCCGGAACTCTTCCGCTACCAGCGCGAGATGAACGCCGACGAGGGTGAGGCGGCGGGCCTCTTCGCGGTCAAGAGCGACAAGGACTTCACCGACCTCCTGCTCCGCGCGGTCACCGACACCCGCGACACCGACGGCCTGGCCGACCTGGTCCACGGCTTCGCCGCCAAGCTGGGTCGCCGCGCCGAGTTGACCGCCGAGCGGGACTTCACCGGCGGCTCGCTGGACCTGCTGCACCGGATCGCCGAGGCCGCGACCGCGCGTGAGGCGGTCCGCGAGCACCACCGCGGCGCCGAGCGGCGCGCCCGTCGCCTGGCCCGCTCGCTGGGCGCCCGCGCCGGGCTGGAGCGCGCCCGCGCCGCTGAACTGCAGGCACAGGTCGAGTCCGCGGCGGACGCCGCCGCCGAGGCGGACGCCGCGCGCACCCGGCAGTCACTGATCGCCGCTGAGCTGACGCATCGTCATGCCAGTCTGGCGCTGGCCGCCGCCACCGCCGACGCCGCCGCGCTCCGTCGTGAGCTGCTGGACGCCCGCACGCTCCACTCCGCCTGGCAGGCAACCGAGTTGGTGCTGCGTCACCGTGCCGCCGCCGACCGGGCGACCCGCGTCTCCGCCGCCATCCGTGAGGCCGAGCGCGACGCCGCCCCCGCCCTGGCCGCCCGGACCAAGGCCGCCGTCGCGCTGGTCGGCGCGCTGGAGGCCGCAGCCGAGGCGGCGGAGGAACGCGCCGACAGCGAGGAGTCCCGCGCCCAGGGGTTGCTCGCCGAGGGCGAGGCCGCCCGCCGTGACGCCACCGCCGCCGCCACCGCAGCGCAGAAGAGCCGCAGCGAGGGCGACCACCTGCGCCAGCGCCTGGCCGAGGTCGAGCAGGAGACCCAACAGGCGGTCCGCGCCGGCTGGATCGACGCCACCACCGGTGATCCGGACGACGCCGAGCTCGTCGACCCGGCCCGTGCCGCGCTGGAGGCCGCCGACGCCGAGAAGCTGGCCACCTCTGCCTGGGAGCAGGCCCGCGCCACCGCCGAGCAGGCCGCCGGACGCTCCCGCGAGGCCTCCTCCCGCGAGAACCGCGCCGAGCTCGCCGCCGCGCGAGCCCAGGACGCCCTCGCCGCCGCCGAGGGCGCTCTCGGATCGGAGCGGCACACTCTCGGTCTGCTGGCCGCCGAGCCGCGCGTCGCCGCCCTGCTCGGCGTCGGTGACGGCGAGCTGACGCCCGAACAGCTCGACGCCGCCGTCGACCCGTTGCGCGAGCAACTCGACAACGCGGTGGCGGGCGCCGAGCGCACCCTCTTCGAGCTGCGCACCAAGGCCGCCGACGACGCCCGGATCCTGGGCGCCCTTGGTGACGGCGGTCTGCTGCCGCCCGGCCCCGACGTGCTGGCCACTGTCGAGTACCTGGGCGAGCACGGCGTTCCCGCGCTGCCCGGCTGGCGCTACCTGGCGCAGTCGGTCGACCCGGTCGACCACGACCGGATCCTCGCCGCCCGGCCGCAGCTGGTCGACGGTGTCATCGTCACCGACCCGGACACGCTGGAGCGAGCCCGCGAGGTGCTGGCCGCCGCCGCGCTGCTGCCGCGGTCCGCCGTGGCCGTCGGCACGGCCGCCGCCCTGCTCGGCCCGGTGACCGCCGAGGTCGAGGCCGCGTCCGCGGGCGTCTTTCTGGTCCCGCCGAACCCGGCCATGCACGACGAGTCCGCCGCCGACGAGGAGCGGCGTCAGCTGCGCGACCGCGCCGCCGCGCGGGACGAGCAGATCCGCGAACTGGCGGCCCGCCTCGGCGCGGACCGGCTGCTGGCCGGTCGGCTCACCTCCTGGCGTGCCAGCTGCCCGGCCGGACACCTGGCCGAGCTGACCGTCGAGGTCGAGGCCGCGCGTGCCGCGCTGGAGGCGGCGGGCGCCGAGCGCAGCGCGGCCCGCGCCGAGCACACCGAGGCCGAGCAGGAGCGCGCCGAGGCCGCCCGGCTGCGCGAGTCCCGACTGGAAGGCGCCCAGCAGGCCCGCCGCCGCGCCGACGCGCTGGCCGGTCTCGCGTACCGGCTGCGCGAGCGCGGTGCCTGGACCGCCCGGCTGCGCGGGCTCGGTGACGAGACCGCCCAGGCCGAGCAGCGTCAGCACGTCTGCGAGGAGCGCGCCCACGCGGCCGACGAGGACCGCCGCGCCGCCCAGCGCGCCGCCGACGACGCCCGCCGCACGGTCCGCGCGCTGCGCGCCGAGCGCGCCGAACTCCCCAGCGCCGACCTGCCCGAGGACGCCCGCAGCCGGGCCGACGCGGCCGATGCCGAACTTCCCACGGCGTCCCTGCCCGCGCTGCGTGAGGCGCACCGCGTCGCCGCCCAGCTCTACGAGAAGGTCGGGGTCGGCGCGGACCTGCGTGCCGAGCAGGCCCGGGCGGAGAGCGACGAGTCCGGCTCACGGGCCGAGCTCGACCGGCTCACCAACAAGGTCCGTACCCGCGCTGAGGAGCTGCTCGGAAGCCCCGACGGAGCCGACGGCCCCGGCCGCCAGGCGGCTGCCTCCCGCGCCGAGGATCTGGTCCAGACGATCGAGGCCCGCGCCTCCGCCGCCAGCGAGCAGCTCGGCCGCCTGCGCGGCGAGGCCGAGCGCAGCGCCCCCGCCTCCGGGGACGCGCACACCGAGCTGCCCGAGGAGCTGGTCCCGAGCGACCAGGAGCACGCGCAGACCCTGCTCCGCGCGGCCAGCGCCGAACTGGCAAGCCGCAGCGATGCGTTGGACGCGGGCCGCGCTGCCCACGCCGAGCTGCTGCGCGGTCACGAAGCCACCCAGCACGCCGCCGCCGAGTTCGACGAGACCGCGGCCCAGCTCCGTGACGGCCTCCGCGAGCCCGCCGCCGACGCGGGCAACGCGCAGGCCGAGGAGGAGGAGCAGGTCGCGCCGGTCACCGGCACCCTGCCGGAGGCCCGGCACGCCGCCGCCGACGCCCGCCGTCTGCTGCGCGCCGCCGGCGCCGAGCTGTCCGCCGCCGACCTCTCGGTCCGCGATGCCGGCGACGCGCTGGTCCGGCATGCCAACGCCACCCGGTTCGAGGCCGTCCGCACCCCGGCCCGCCAGCAGATCCGCGAGCTGCCGGCCTCCGTCCTGCCCGAGTACGCGGCCCAGTGGGCGGCGGCGTTCGCACCCCGACTGCGGGTGCTGACCGACGAGTTGAACCAGCTGGAGCGCAACCGCGACAGCATCGTCGACCGGCTGCGCGGCCTGGTCGAGACCTCGCTCGCCACGCTGCGCGCCGCGCAGCGGCTCTCCCGCCTGCCGGAGGGGCTGGGGGAGTGGTCGGGCCAGGAGTTCCTGCGGATCCGCTTCGACGAGCCCGACCACGCGGTGCTGACTGAGCGTCTCGGCGAGGTCATCGACGAGGCCACCCGCGCGGCGGTCAAGCGCCACGGCGGTCCTGCCTCCGGCGCGAACGCCGGTGCGGTGGACTGGAACCGCCGTGACGGCATGTCCCTGCTGCTGCGCGGTGTCCACGCCGCACTGGAGCCGCGCGGCGTCACCGTGGAGATCCTCAAGCCCGACGCGGTGCTGCGCGCCGAGCGGGTGTCGGTCAGTCAGATGTCCGACGTCTTCTCCGGCGGCCAGCTGCTGACCGCGGCCATCGCGCTCTACTGCACCATGGCCGCCCTGCGCGCCAACGACCGCGGCCAGGCCAAGCTGCGCCACGCGGGCACACTCTTCCTGGACAACCCGATCGGCCGCGCCAACGCGACCTACCTGCTGGAGCTCCAGCGCGCCGTCGCCGACGCGCTCGGCGTCCAGCTGATCTACACCACGGGTCTGTTCGACACCACCGCGCTGGCCGAGTTCCCGCTGATCATCCGCCTGCGCAACGACGCCGACCTGCGGGCCGGCCTCAAGTACATCTCGGTGGAGGAGCACCTGCGCCCCGGCCTGCCGGAGATCGACGAGGAGGACGCCGAGATCCACGGCGCCGTCAGCGCCACCCGCGTCTTCCGCCGCCCGCGTCCCGAGGACGCGGAGACGGAGGCGGAGACAGACGCGTCGGCGGCGGCGGCGACGACCGAAACCGTGGCGAGCTCGGAGCTCAGCGAGGGCGCCTCGCGCCCGTCATCGGGGTGACGTTGCCGGAGCCGTAGAGCTGCTCGCGGTTGGCGCGGCGGGTGATCCAGACGTCCAGGCCGAACCAGGTCGTCAGGAGCACCCCCGCCACCGTCGCGGTCAACCACGCGCCCATCTGCTGCGCCTGCGCCATCGACACGAAGACCGTGAACACCAGGGACGCCATCGTGAAGGCCGCGCCCATCAGCAGTCGTACCTGCGCGCGGCGCGCCTTGTCCGAGACTCGAACCATCGTCGTACCCGCCATTGTCGAACCTGCCTCGTTCTGTTCTGTGCTTCCGTACCGTCAGTCCGTGCTGCCCTAGGCCTCGACGTAGGCGACGAGGATGGTCGAACGCAGCACCGACACCGAGTAGATGACGCGCACGTCCTCCAACTCGTCGCGGTAGTCCCGGAGCAGGGGGAACCGCGTCGGCAGTCCGAGTTCCGGGGCCAGGGAGAGCGCGGTCAGCGCCCGGTCCAGCCGACGTATCTCCTCGGTGCCGGTCAGCGCGTCGACCTGCTTGCGCGCGCCCTCGGTGAACCGGATCTGCGCACGCCTGAGCCGCCGCCTAGAGGACACGGCCCGTCGGACCCTCGGCCAGCCGTGCGAGCGCGGTCTCCCGGATCTCCTCCCAGGCGACGCACTCCTCCACCGTGGGCAGTCCGTTGGCGGCGATCGACTCCAACGCCGTGGCCAGGCTGTCCCCGCGGGCACGCTCGTCCGCGGCCCATGCACGCAGCACGTCGGCGGCGTCGGGATCCCAGCACGCATCCGGCTGACTCACTCGGCTCCTCCCCAGGCCCCGTCCCTCCCTGCCGTTCGCAGGCTACCCGGGACCCTACCGGGTCGACACTGGTCCGTTCGAGGGACCCCGCGGGCCGGTCGGATCGTCGGATTCACCGGATTTGCCGAGGTCGTGAGGGGTGCCGGAATCGTCCTGGGCGTTCGGCGCGGACCGGTTGGAGTCGGGCCGGTCGGGGTCCGGGCGATTCGGGTCGGGCCGATTCGGGTCGGGGTGGAGTACCAGGAAGAACGACCAGGCCGGTTCGGTGAGATCGTTGGGGCGCCCGGCGAACTCCTCCAGCAGGCCGCGCAGCCGGGTGCGGAACTCGTCCATGTCCCCGGCGGACAGGCGCAGGCCCATGCGGGTGCTGTCGACGTCCGCCGCGGGCACCAGGGCGAGTTCCTCCAGGAACGTCTCGAGCATCGTCCGGTCCAGCGCCGGGACTTCGAGGCGCCAGGACTTCCGCGTCGCCAGGTACGGGATCTCGCGGGCGCCCCGGGCCCCGCGCCGCTCCTCCTGCGCCTCCAGGAACCCGGTCCGCACCAGCGTCCTGGTGTGGTGCAGCACGCTCGCCGGGTCGCGTCCGAGGATCCGGGCGATCTCCTTGTTGGTGTGCGCCTCGCCCAGACAGATGCGCAGGATGCGCAGCCGCAGCGAGGAGGCGAGCGCCTTCGCCTCGTCGTCGGTGGCCGGTCTGCGCTGGGTCATGCACAGCATCCTACGAGTGATTGACAAAACCCAATCACTCCGGCGCGCTGATCGCCGCACGCGTCGCCACCCGGTTCGGCCAGGGCCCGGCGATCTGCCTCTCCGCCGCAGTCTTCGGCCCGTGTGCGCTGGTCACACCGTTCGTGCAGCGAGACTGGACGCTGGCGTTGTTCGCGGTGGCGCAGATCGTCATGTGGGTGGGCATCGTGGTCTACAACATCACCCAGGTGAGCTTCCGTCAGGGTCTGTGCCCGCCCGGCCTGCTGGGCCGGATGAACGCGACGATGCGGTTCCTGGTCTGGGGTACCATGCCGTTCGGTGCGTTCCTCGGCGGCGTGCTCGGCACAGCGATAGGCGTGCGCGACACGCTGTTCGTCGCCGCGGTCGGCGGGTCCGCGACCTTCCTTGCGGTCTTTCTCTCGCCGCTCCGGGGCATGCGCGAACTTCCCACCTACGACGAGACGTCCGACGCTCCCGCTCCGGCCCGGTCGGCCGTCCCGACAGAGGGATGAGGTCGGGACGGCGCGGCGGCCCGGCGGCGGGAGCGCCTGCGTGGATCACATCCGTTCGTCGCGGACGATCTCCAGATTGACGAAGCGCGGCGGGGTGATGCAGGCATGCTGCATCTCCTCCGCGATGTGCCGGGTCGCCGGCAGTTCGCTGTTGCGCATCGCCGACTCGTAGGACGGGAACTCCACCATCTGCATGAAGTGCGTCGGGTTGTCGCGATCCTTGCCCACAGAGGAGTGGGTCGCGGTCCGCTTGCCCTCGGTTGCCTGCAGCCAGTCGTCCATCAGGGCGTCGAACCGCTCTGCTTCCTCGGTCTCGTAGTCGATGACCTGAACGAAGGTCATGCCGCTCGACCTCCTTCCCCGCGCGGAGCGTTCCCGCGCGTGGATTCAGCGTCCCGCGTCGGACAGATCACCACAAGACCGGCAGAACGTCACCGCACGGCTACCGGTCGTGGCGGTGCTGCCGACGGTCCCAGGCGAGGTCCGGGCTACTCCAGGATCGCTTCCAGCTCCTCCAGTGCCCCGGCCACGATCGCCCGCATCGCGCGCTCCGCGCGTTCGCCGTCGCCCGAGCAGACCGCCTCGGCCACCTCGCGGTGCAGCTGGACGGCGTACTCCTCCGGGTGATGCGGCATCAGGTGGTGCTCGGTGCGCCCGCGCAGCACCGCCTCGACGGTGTCGCCGAGATGCGCGAACATCTCGTTCCCTGACGCCTGCAGCACGGTGGCGTGGAAGTCGGCGTCGTGCCGGAGGAAGGCGGCAAGGTCGCCCGCCCGGCCGGTCATGGTCATCTCCATGGCCAGCGCGCTGAGCGCCCGCCGCTGGTCGTCGGTCGCCTGGGTGGCCGCGAGCCCGGCCGCCGCGGGTTCGACGGCGACCCGCAGGGAACCCAGCGAGCGCAGCTGTGCGCCCCGGTCCGCACCGGCCAGCCGCCAGGCGATCACGGTGGGGTTGAACACGTCCCACTCGGCCTTGGGCCGGACCGTGATCCCGACGCGGCGGCGCGAGGCAACCATCCGCATCGATTCGAGCATCCGCACCGCCTCGCGGACCACGGTGCGGGAGACGCCGTAGCGCTCCTCCAGCCCCTCGATCCGCAGGATCGAGCCCACGGGGATCTCACCGGCGGCGATGGAGGGTCCGAGATCGGCGAGTAGGCGGCCGGGCAGGCCCTGGAAGTCCATCCGTCCAGGTTAGGGGGCGTACGGCCGAACCCGTACCGCGGGCGATAAGTATGACCATTGTGGAAACAGGGGTTGATTAAGTCATACCTTTGAACGACACTGTGGCGACCAGAATGAAGAACGGAGCACCAGCAATGGCTCTCAGCGTCGAGATCCAGCGCCCGGCGAGGGCCATCGTCGTCATGGGTGTGGCGGGGGTCGGCAAGACCACCGTCGCCCAGGGCCTCGCCCAGCGCCTCGGCCTGCCCTACGGCGAAGCCGACGACTTCCACCCCGCCGCCAACATCGCCAAGATGGCGGCCGGGCACCCCCTCGACGACCAGGACCGCGAGCCGTGGCTCAGGGCCCTGGGCACCTGGCTCGGCGAGCAGGTCGCCGCCGGCAATGGGGGAGTCGTCACCTGCTCGGCGCTCAAGCGCAGCTACCGGGACCTGCTGCGCGAAGCCTGTCCCTCGGCCTTCTTCCTGTACCTGACCGGCCCGGACGCGCTCATCGAGGGGCGTCTCGCGCACCGCAGCGGTCACTTCATGAAGGCCCACATGCTCGACTCCCAGCTCGCCATCCTCGAACCGCTCGGCGCGGACGAGAACGGCGCGGTCCTGGACGTCGACGCCTCCCCGGAAAACCTCGTCGAGTCCGCCGTGGCACTGCTGCCACGGCCTGTCAACGGAGACCTCGCGTGACCAGCCTGTCCACCCCCACCGCCTTGCTGGCGGACGCGACCCCTGCCCTCGCCCACTCCCACAGTCAAGGCCAGCTGCTGCTCGCCGCCCTGGTCAGCATCGGCGCGATCGTGCTGCTGATCACCAGGCTCAAGCTGCACCCCTTCCTCGCCCTGACCCTCGGCTCGATCGTGCTGGCCGTGGTGGCCGGCGCGCCCTTCGACAAGCTGACCGACAGTTTCGGGACCGGCTTCGGTGCGACCGTCACCAGCACCGGGCTGCTGATCGGCCTCGGCGCGATGCTCGGCAAATTGCTGGCCGACTCCGGCGGCGCGAACGTCATCGCCGACACCGTGCTGGCCCGCTCCAGCGGCCGGAAGCTGCCTTGGGCAATGGCGCTGATCGCGGCCGTGCTCGGCCTGCCGCTCTTCTTCGAGATCGGCGTGGTGCTGCTGGTCCCGATCGTGGTGCTGGTCGCCCGGCGCGGCAACCTCCCGCTCATGCGGGTCGGCATACCCGCGCTGGCGGGTCTCTCGATCCTCCACGGCTTGGTCCCGCCCCACCCGGGCCCGCTGGTCGCCGTCACCGCCCTGCACGCCAACCTCGGCGTGACCCTTGCGCTCGGCCTGCTGGTCGCCATCCCCTGCCTGATCATCGCGGGCCCCCTGTTCTCCCGCGTCGCCGAGCGCTGGGTCGGCCCGCTGGAGATCCCGGAGCAGACGGCATCCGAGGCGGCCGCGGCTTCCACCGCGGTGGACTCCTCCGAGCACACCCCGGCCTTCGGCGCGGTGCTCGTCACCATCCTGCTGCCGGTCGTGCTGATGCTGACCAAGGCGTTCTTCGACGTCGTCGTCAACTCGCCGACCGCCGTCGTCCAGCGGATCTTCGACTTCGTCGGCTCGCCGCTGATCGCACTGCTGTTGGCGGTGCTCGTCGGCATGATCACCCTGGGCAAGGGCGCCGGCTTCACCAAGCAGCGCATCTCCGACTCGCTAAGCTCCTCGCTCGGCCCGATCGCCGGCATCGTCTTCATCGTCGGCGCGGGCGGCGGCTTCAAGCAGACCCTGGTCGACGTCGGTGTCGCCAACGCGGTCAGCTCCTGGGCGGACAAGCTGCACATCTCCGCCCTGCTGCTGGGCTGGCTGATCGCCGTCCTCATCCGCCTCGCCACCGGCTCGGCAACGGTCGCGACGATCACTGCAGCGGGCATCGTCTCCCCGCTCGCGGTCGGCATGAGCACAACCCACACGGCCCTCCTGGTCTTGGCGGTCGGCGCGGGCTCGCTCTTCTTCAGCCACGTGAACGACGCCGGGTTCTGGCTGGTCAAGGAGTACTTCGGGATGAGCGTCGGCCAGACGGTCAAGTCCTGGTCGGTGATGGAGACCCTGATCTCCGTCACCGCGATCCTTCTGATTCTGCCGTTGTCGCTGGTCATATAGCGTCTCTGGCTCTGCGGGGCGGCTGCAACGGGTTCTCTCGACTCGTTGCAGCCGCCCTGTCGTCTACCCGGGCAACTACAAGCGATGGCCTACCTCATCCGGTACTCATCCGTAACTTGTGAACTTCTGAGATCTCTCTCTGAGTCCGTGTCAGGTGCTGGCGCTCCGGGGGTTCGCGCCTACCCACCCCGGTGCCCTCCAGCACAACTGGGTGGGAGTCTGTCGCCGCTACGTGGCATTGAGGGTTTCAAGGCGTAGATCGTCGAATGTAGGACGTCTCCGCGATCTCGCCGAGTTGGACCTGACTGAGGGCGCGTGAGTTGCGGGCTGCGCGCAGGAGTGCGCCGACGGCCCAGCGGTGTTGCTGGATCCAGTCGGGGAGGGGTTCGTCGCGCACTCCCCAGACCACAAGACGGTCAGCCGAGCCAAGAACGATGTCTACCAGGTGAGCGTCGATCAACTCGCGCGCTTCGCCCGGGCCCTCGGCATCAGTTCTGCGGAGTTGGTCCCAGGTCCCTCCGAGACTGAGTGGCTACTACACGGTTCTGCCGACTAGGAGACGTCTGCTGCCGGGAAAGGGTTCTGGCGGTCGGTTGGACAGCCCAAGCGAGTGGTAGTGAATGCCCGTCCCGCACGCCCTCCATATCCTCCTCAACGCCCCGTCAGCCGAGCTCGGTCCGCAGTGTGACAGGCACAGTCGCACCCGTACACGCGCCCGTTCACCTTCCGCACACCGACTGGGCAGACGTGATCCTCGGCGGTCGCCGCCGGGTTGCACGTGCCGAAGTACGAGCGCTCCGGCGCCCGCCACTTGCGCACGCCCAGGGTCGGCCACGTGAACGGCTCTCGCGTCTCCGGGTACGGCGGGCGGGGCCCGGTCACCGGCCACCGTCCCGACGCTTGGCGACCTCTTCGGCGCGCTGGTGGTCCTCAAACCGCAGCGGGCGCCCATGCTCGTCGGTGAGCGGTCGGCCGTTCTCCATGACCAGGTAGCCGCCGTCACGGCGGTCGTACTTCACAGTCCGGCTCACGCCGCCCCCCTCGCACTCGCCTGCAGGGCAGGCCTCCGCCCGCCAGCCGCCGCCGACTTCGCCGTACACGTGCCCGGCGTCTTCAAGGCCGGGGCGGGTGCTGTGGCAGAGCATGCACGCTTCGCCGTGGAGCTGGGGCTCGGTGACGAGCTGTTGGAGGGTGGCGCCGTCGGGGGTGTTCCAGCGGACAGGGATCGTCGGCTCTGGCGGCGCGGGGATGGTGGTGTCGCTCATGACGTCTCCCGCAGCACGCAGTCGGGGCACCTCACGACCGGCCACAACTTCCGCTCGTCGTCCGGGCCGAGGACCCTGATCTCACCCGCAGGCGACAGCGGGCAGTCCGGCGCCCGTCGCACCGCACCCTATGCACGCCTCACCATGCAGGCGCGCGATGCTGATCTCTTCGGGCAGGCGTCGTTCCAGCAGATAAGGCATGGGACCTCCTCGCAGCGGGCGAATCGGCTGGCGTGATCCATGCTGACGACTGGGAAGAGAGGCGAGGGACACACTGTGTGTCCCCGGTGGACGGCTGGTCAGACGACGTGGGCCCACTCCGCGAAGCCGATCAGGGCGTCCCGGTCCGAGTGCTTCGACCGAAGCAGCGACTGCAGCGTCTGGTGGACCTGGCCGTGTTCGCGGACGTGTTGCGGCGCAATCGACCGGGCCACACGCAGGGACTCGAACGCGTCGTCGTCGCGGGACTGCCACAGCTGGGCGCGGGCGATGTCGATGTAGAAGTGCGAGCGGCGCTCCGCCGGGAGATTCGCGGGCGGCTTCCACGACTTTGCGGCGTTCAGGACACTCGTGGCGTCGCCGAGCTCGACAGCGACGGCCACCTGGTGCACGTAGTACGAGTCAGGGCCGAACGCAGTCCCCGCATACACGCCTTCAGGAACGCGCTTGGCGCACCGTTGTGCGTCGGCGAGATGCGCCCGCGCCCGGGGGCGGTCGTGGATGCGGCCGGCGGCTACAGCGGCCCGCATGTGGAGGGCGCCGACGGCGGCGGTGACGCTTCTGGAGCGTCCGGTGGGTGCGGCGTCGATCGCGGCCTCCAGCATTCGCAGCCCAGTGGCGACATTCTGTGACTTCCCGTCGGCGAAGAACGTCTCCATGCGCACGTAGGCGGCGGTGGCGTCGATCGCGGGGTCTTCGGCGAGGCGGGCGGACCAGCGCATCAGCTCGATCAGGCGGGCGGACAGGTCGTGGTATCGGAACTTATACACCACGGCGTCCGCCGAGCGGTACGCGGAAGCGAGGAGGGTGGCGGCCTGCTGTTGCTCGACACCGGTCAGGGTGTGGACGGCGCGGGACAGTTCGGCGAGCAGGGCGGGGAGAGCACGGGTGAGCTGCGAGTAGTGCGACTCCAGACGCTTCTGCTCCAAGGCCACGGTGGCCTCACGCAAGGCCCGCAGGGGTCGGACAGGGCCGTCGTCGGGGAGGTCGTAGGCGTCGATCGCTGCCCGCAGCGCGGGGATCGCGTCATGGACGCGCCCGGAGGTGAACCCGGCGCTGCCAAGGAGCTGCTCAGGGTCGACGTCGAGGGCGTCGGCGATGCACTCCAGCACCTGATCAGACGGGTATCGGCTGCCTTGCTCGATCTTCTTGATGGTGCTCGTGGACACGTGCGCGGCTGCGGCGAGCTCGGCCTGATCCAGTCGCTTGAGCTTGCGGGCGGCGGCGATACGCGCCCCTACTATGTCGGGGTTGCGCGGTGGCATCCTGGCACTCCGTTCCTGACTCACTATCCGGAACGGTACTTGCGCGCTCAGTTGCTGTGCCGGTGAAGCGCTCGACCCATCCAGGTCGGGCGCTTCTGCTGTCAGCCTGCCAGGAGTTCGGCGAGTTCCGTCAGCGAGTTGACGCGGTAGTCCGCGCCCGCGGCCTCGGCCTCGTTGGCCCAGAGGTAGCCCCACGGTCCGCGGCGGATGTGACAGGCCTTCAACCCCGCGGCCTGCGCGGGGGCGATGTCGTTCGCCGGATGGTCGCCGACGTAGAGGATCTCCGCCGGGTTGCGGTCGGCCCACGTGCACAGGGTCGCGAAGAACTCGCCGGAAGGCTTCGCGACCTGCCACTCACCGGACACACCGATCGCGTCAGCGGGCAGGTCAAGGGCACGCAGTAGCTGGCCGACGCGCGTGGTCTGGTTTCCGGCGATGCCGACCCACAGGCCGGCGTCGCGGAGGGCCTGCAGTGCGGGGCGGACATCGGGGTAGAGGTCGGATTCGTCGAGGCGCTCACCGTGCCCGGAGTCTTCCCGGATCTCGTACTCGGCCCACAGGTCCAGGTCGGGTTTGATCAGGCGGAGGGCGTCCGCGTTGTCTCGGCCTTGGGCGACTACGGCGCCGACGAGCGCAGACAGGGTGTGGTGTGGGACCTGGAGCCAGTCGGCCCAATCTGCCCAGAAGCGGCGGTCGCTGGTGACGGTCTCGCCGACGTCGAACACCACAGCGCTGATCTGCATGCGGGCGAGCCTATCGGTCGACTGGCCGGGGTGCGGATTTGGCGAGTTGGCTGACTCGGCGGAAGTCGTCCACCTGGTACGGGAATTGAAGCGCCGCCCGGTAGAATGATCGTGTGGATTCTGGTGTTGAGCTGCGCAAACTGCAGCGGGCGGTGATCGAAGCGAACGTCGCGATCCAGGTACATGCCCGCGGCACCACCACGTGGACGCAGCTCGCGCACCACCGCCACACCCAGCTCGTCGACGTGTGGCTGCACGCGATTGAGGCCCTCCGCGCCCACGGAGCCGACGACGAACCGGAGCCCGAACCCCTCGCCGCATGATCATGCATTTGGTCGGTATCTCCCCGCCATGACCCCAGAAGGCCATCGCCTCGACAGCGAGATGTTCTCGAGACTCGCTGCCTGACGGCACAGGTAGGGTCCAAGCCATGCCCTCCAACACCGCGCAGACCAATTACACCCCGAAGCCAGGAGACACCCCCAAGGGCTGCTGCCTGGCGGTGGCTTGCACGATCGTCCTGGGGATACTGCTCTTCGGGGTGCTGTTCCTGCTCGGCCCCAAGGGCTGACCACCGCAGGGAACGCGTCAGGCTCCGATCAGCGCCGCCAAATCGGCAGGCGTGACATCACCTGGGGCGCGTCCGTCCTTGAAGAGATGGACGCCGGCGGCGGCGTAGGCAGCATCGGCCAACTGGCTGCAAATCATCGATTTCTGCGACGTCATGACGTGCTTCGCCCACGGGATCCGCAGGCGGAAGTGCCACAAGGCCAGGGCGAAGTAGTCCGCGGCGCTGTAGGGCACTCCGACGAAGCCGCGGGCGGCGGTCACGATCCTGGTCCGCCGGACGTCGGTCAGATCGATGTGGCCCGTCGACCAGGCGATCGGCCGCCCCGCGTACTCGTCGGCACCGGCCAGACGCGCCCCACCCGGCTCCGCCTCGACGACCTGGCCGTCGCCGACGAACACTCCGGCGTGGTCCCAGTGGCCGAATCGGGAGCCATTGAGGAACTCGCCGATTGATATCAACACCCCGACGGGGCCGTCGACTTTCACCACGAAGAAGTCCCCCGGCAGGGGCTGTACCGGCGCGGCCGTCATCTCGTGGGCGGTACGGCAGTCGGGGCGGGCTGAGGCTCGTGGTCCAGTTTTGTGAGCGCGCTCAAGGGGTCCTCCTGCTGAGGATCGACACCGGGCCGCGCAGCGGCCGCGAAAGAGATGCCATTATGGGCCAACGTCGTTGAATTGCTTGGCCGTTGAGTCAGCAAAGACGGCCGGACAGGTCGTCGTGTCGAACGGTCCAGGAGCGTGGGCGAGTGACGCCCGACGCGGCGAACGCGACTGAAACCCAAGCCACGTAGACGAGTTGCTGTTCCAAGTAGGGTGTACCCCCGCAGCGCGCCGACGCTGCACATAACCCTGCACCAGATCCGGAATCGGCCGTGACGAGGGGCAGTTCAGCTATTGCTGCCCCTCCAGGCCTGCATCACGGCGGCGTTGTGGATGGGGCAGAGGGTGTTCGGTGAGGCTGCGCTCACGGGACTCGGCGAGCGGCTGACTGTTGGACAGGCGGACCGTAGGCAGGTGAACGGCGGGGGCCTGGCTAGATCTTGCCGCTGATCAGGGCTGCGCCGATCGGCCCGACGACGACCGCGATGATCGTGAAGATCACCGATGTCATCCACAGCTCCCGGTCCGCGCCCGCCCAGCTCCGTTCCTTGCTCGACATCGCCCGGTACTCGGTCATGTGGCCGTTCATCCAGGCTTTGTGCTTGCGGTGGGCCCGCCGGAACAGCGGAACCTCCACCCCGACCAGCACCACGGCACAACAGACCCACCACGCCACCAGCACTGTCGCCCCCGTTGTCGCTCCCGATCCGGTCAGCGTAGCGCCCACCGTCGACCGACATCGTGCCGACGACCGAAAGCGCCTCCGGCGCGGGCCCCCGAGTCAGGACACCTTGCCGCCGAAGGCGATCTCGTTGCCGTCCGGGTCGCGGTAGCTGACCTTGTGGACGCCCTCGGGGTAAGCCTCCCGCCGCGCCGGCTCCAGACCCCGGACCGCGATCGCGGCGACGCGTGCGTCGAGGTCGTCGACGAACAGGGTGACCAGCGCGCCTCCGGCACGCTCCGGCTGCTCGACGACGTAGACGTACCGGTGCTCCGCCAACTGCCACACCGCCTCCGTGGCGTGCGGATAGAACGCGGGCGGGCCGCCGAGCAGCCGTTCGTACCACTGCACCGCCGTCGCGTAGTCGCTGACGGGAATGCCCGCGAAGAGGTCGAGGCTTATGCCGTCAGCCTGGTTCGCCATGGTCTCCTCACCCCTGCGTCGGACGCCGCTGGGGTTGGAGCAGGCCGCGGTGGAAGGCCTCGCTCACGGCGGCGGCGCGGTCGCTGACTCCGAGTTTGGCG
Organism: Streptacidiphilus sp. MAP5-3; assembly: GCF_041262505.1. Classification (NCBI taxonomy): domain Bacteria; kingdom Bacillati; phylum Actinomycetota; class Actinomycetes; order Kitasatosporales; family Streptomycetaceae; genus Streptacidiphilus; species Streptacidiphilus sp. MAP5-3. Next base: position 20,773 of record NZ_JBGCCL010000041.1, on the reverse strand, counting down.
TAGATGTTCAGCAGGTGGGACTTGACCGTGGCCTCGGTGATGAAGAGCTTGGCCGCTGCCTCGCGGTTGGTCGCGCCGGAGGCGACCAACTGGAGCACCTCCACCTCGCGCTGGCTCAACGGACCGTTCGTTGGGACGGCAGCCGAGTCACCGGCTTCCGTCGGGTCCGACCCGCGCACGCGGCTCATCAGCAGTGCCGCCACCGACGGTGCCAGCACCGCCTCGCCGCGCGCGGTGGCACGGACCGCGCGGAGGAGGTCGTCGCGTGGCGCGTCCTTGAGGAGGTAGCCGCTCGCGCCCGCCTCGATGGCCGGCAGGACGTGGCTGTCGGTGTCGTACGTCGTCAGCACCAGCACCCGGGTGGTGCTGCCGCGCGCGGCGAGTTCGCGGATGGCCATGACGCCGTCGGTGCCCGGCATGCGCAGGTCCATCAGGACCACGTCCGGGCGGAGCTGCTCCGTCAGCCGGACCGCCTCCGCGCCGTCCGCGGCCTCGCCGACGACCTCGAACTCCGGGTCGCGCGCGAAGAGCCCACTCAGGCCGTCGCGCACGACGGGATGGTCGTCCGCGATCAGCAGACGGATCACGTTCTCTTCGCTCACGCTTCTTCCTTCCTCGGGACCCGCGCCGAGATCCCGGTGCCGCCGCCCGGCTCCGACTCGATCTGCAAGGTCCCAGCCAGGCCCTCGATCCGCTGCCGCATCGCCACCAGCCCGAACCCGCCCTGCGGTACAGGTGCGGATCCATTGACACGCGCCGCCACCCCCGACGGGTCGAAGCCGCTGCCGTCGTCCCGGACGTCCAGCGCCACCTCGTCCTCCAGATAGGACAGCGTCACCCCGACCCGCGACGCGCGTGCGTGTTTCGCCACGTTGGCCAGCGCCTCCTGCGCGGTGCGCAGCAGCGCCAGCTCCGCCTCCGGCGGCAGCGCGCGCACCGTTCCGGTCGTGGTGACCCGGACCGGGATGCCGTGCAGCGCCGACCAGCGCTCCGCCACGCCCGCGACCGCGTCGCCCAACCGTGCCCCCGACTCCAACGGCTCGGGGCTCAGCGCGTGGACTGAGCGGCGTGCCTCGGTCAGGCTCTCCTTCGCCAGCCGCGTCGCCGCCTCGATGTGGCGCTGTCGGACCTCGGGCGCGTCGGCGGCGTGCTCTGCCGCGTGTTCCGCGGCATGGAGCTGGGTGATGATCCCGGTCAGGCCCTGGGCCAGGGTGTCGTGGATCTCGCGGGCCATCCGCCGGCGCTCGTCCTGGACGCCCGCCGCGCGGGCCTGGGCCAGCAACTGCTCGTGCAGGGCCGCGTTCTCCGCCAGCGTCGCCTCCAACCGACGGTTGGTGGCACTGACCTCGGCGAGGGCGCGCTCGCGCTCGGCGTGGTCGTGGGCGCGTCGCCGCATCGCTACGGCGGCGGCGCACATCGGGACCACGTTGGCGAGCACTACGCCGAGGTAGCCAAGCACGCCGACGGCAGTCGACTTGTCGATGCCGTTCGCCTGCGCCGTCCCGGCGACCACGGCCACCGCACCGACCCCGACGAGCTGTACCGGCCAGCGCAGGAGCCGGAAGGCGTAGATGTATCCGGCTGGGGTGAAGAACCCGAACCACGGGTCCCTGACCACCAGCGCTGCGGTGATCGCGATCAGCACGACGAAGAAGCCCGCCATCAGGTGTGGCCGCTCGCGCCAGGCCGGGTGCAGGGTGAAGACCCAGAGCATCCAGGCGGCTGCCGCCCCGCACAGGAGCAGGTCGACCGGCAGCGATCCGCGCTGGGTCGGGCTGCCCGCCTTCTCGGCGACGGTGACCAGGACCAGCAGCCCGAGCAGCAGATAGGGCACGACCGTGGCCGTCGCGGACCACTGCCGCGTCGAACCGGTCGTGCCCTCCTGCACCATGACTGCGTCTCCCTGATGGCTCACCTGGCTCACGTGGCTCACACGGCTCCCGCTGAAGGTGCGGAACACCCTGAACCGTCGGCCCTTCCGCCAATGTATCGGCGTCAACGCGCGACGGGGCCGTCGACGGCGAAGAGCGCGCGCGTCCGCCGACTGTTCGCGATCGCCACGACGCCGACCAGCAGCACGCCGCAGACGCCCTGCTCGAACCGCATCCAGACGGGGAGCACGCCGGGGAGCGAGGCCATCACCGCGATCACCGCCAGCATCACGCCGGACGCGATCCGCAGGCGGCGGTACGCGCCGCGTCGGCCGCGTGCGGCACCGGCGGCGAGGGCCAGCATCAGCAGCGAGGTGAAGGCGACGATCCCGCCCCGGATCCAGACGGTCGGGGTGACCAGATCTGCGTGGTTCCGCATGAGGTAGGCGACCACCAGCGTGCCCGCGCTCAGGGCGGCATAGCCGCCGACCAGTCGCTTGACGGGACGGAACGCCTCGGCCGTGGTGGACGAGGAGACGGAGGAATTGGAGGAGCTGACGGAGGTCTGCACGGTGTTCATCTCGGGAGCCTTCCTGTCCGGCCTTTCGGCTGTTCTTGGGTTGGCTCCAGAATCGCCGGGCGACCCCGGCTCCCACATCAACCGTCCGCCGGGGACAAGGGCTGATCCTCCCGGTCAACCGGACGGCTGAGTCCGCCCCACCGATCGGTGGACCAGCCGCAGGCCGGCCGCGGATCAGTGGTAGTTCAGTCGCCGTCGAGCGCTCCGCGCACCAGCTCCCGCGCCGCGTCCAGCTCGCGCAGCGCGGTGGCGAGGTGGGCCGGGTCCGGTTGGTTGAGGTGGAGGCCGAGCTCGTGGACGGCGTCCGCAGCCGAGGCCAGCGCGCGGAGCAGCGGGCCGTTCTCGGTCATCACGGCGCGGTCGATGTTGTGGGCCAGCCAGACCGAGCCGGCCAGGATGTTGCTGGAGATGTGCGTCCGGCGCCGGAGGGCGTCGAGGTCCTCCGGGGTCTCGTGGTGGGCGATGACGTCGCTGCGGTGGTGTCCGGGGGTCGCGTTGCTCTCAGTCACAGCCGCCACAATAGGCCTAGCCTCCTCCCCTCCCGGTGCCCGAGTCACCGCCGCCGCGTCGCCCGTGCGTTGCGATCTTCGGCGATCTGCCCTACCAGCAAGGGTTTTTGACGCACACTTGCTTTATGGCGCAGACGACTCGAGATCCGTCCAAGCCGTACGGCGGTCTGTGGACACCCCCGGACAAGTACCTCGCGCCCGGCTGCAAGGGCGTGGAACCCGAAGAACCGCACGCCTGCGCGGTCGGCGTGCGAGTGGTCTCGGGCAAGCTCATCGGGTGCGAACACGAGTGCCACGATCAGGAGGTCAGGCGCCTCAAGGAGGTCTCGGCCCGCTACGGCGACACGTTGACCTGATCGGCGGGGCGGTCAGCGCTCGGTCAGCGCTCGGACAACGCCAGCTCCACGCCGAACCCGATCAGCGTCACGCCGGTCACGGCGTCCAGCGCCCGGCGGACCGTGGCGCGCCGGAGGCGGAGGTGCCGCAGCGCGGCGCGCAGCCGCGTGGTGCCCAGGATCAGCAGGCTGAACCACGCCATCCCCTCGACGTCGTGGACCAGGGCGAGCAACAGGCCCATGGCCAGGTGCGGCGCGTGCGGCGGGATGAACTGCGGCAGCATCGCGGTGTAGAAGACGCCGATCTTCGGGTTGAGCAGATTGGTCGTCAGCCCGCGCCGGTACGAGCCCGACAGCCGGGCGAGCGCCGGGGCAGGACCGTCGCCCACCGACCCGCCGAGCGCCGCCTCGGGGCGTCGGGCCGCGCGCAGCATGCCGACGCCCAGCCACAGCAGGTAGGCGGCACCGGCGATCCGCAGCCCCAGATAGGCGTCCTGGGACACCGTCAGCACGGCGGTCGCACCGCAGGCCGCCGCCGCACCCCAGCACAGCGCACCGGTGTTGATCCCGAGTGCCGTGGCGAAGCCGTGCGCCCGGCCCCGCGCGGCGGCGCTGCGCAGCACAAGGGCCGTGTCCAGCCCGGGTATCAGCGTCAGCAGGCCCGCGACGACGGCGAACGAGGCGAGCGCGGAGGGGATCGTCATGTGGCCATCATCGCTCAGCCGCGCGACCGTTCGGCCGTCATCGCTCAGCCGTGGAGCCACGCTGGCGTCAGCACGGACCGCAGCGCCTCGCCCCTGCGTTCGCCGCCCTGTCGGCAGCGGACCCGGTGGACCAGGTCGGCCGCCGCGTCGTGCCACTGATCGTGCTCGAAGGCGAACCCTGCGTCCCGCAGTCGTCCGGGCACCACCCGGCGACTCTTGAGCAGCAGTTCGGCGTCGCTCCGGAGCGCCAAAGCGCTGAGGCGCGCCATCTGCCGGGTCGCGGGCAGTCCGACCGGCGTGCCCCACGCCTGGCGCAGCGCGCGCATGAACTCCCGCTGCGGCAACGGCCCTGGGGCGGCAAGGTTCACCGGGCCGGAGAGCGCTGCGTCGCTTTCGCCCTTGGCCCCGCCCTCGTCTCCGATCAGGAACCGCACCGCGCGGACGAAGTCGACGTCGTGGATCCAGGACACGTACTGCCCGCCGCCGGCGACCGCGCCGCCGAGGCCCAGCCGGGTCAGGCCGAGCAGCACGTCGAAGGCGCCGCCTCGGTCCGGGCTCATCACCATGGCCGACCGCAGCGCCACCTTGCGGGTCTGCGGCGTCACGGCCAGTTCCTGCTCGCGCTCCCAGCTGCGCGCGATCCGGACGCTGAACTCCCAGTAGCCGGGCACGTCCGGCTCGGTGCCGCCGAGCACCCCGTGAGTCTCGTCATTCGGCGCCGCACCGGCCGCCGCGTGGGCGTAGACGGTCGCGGTGCTCATCTGCAGCCACACCCGGGGTGGACGGGCAGCAGCCGCGATCGCCTGGCCGACGACCCGGGCGGAGTCGACACGGGAGGCCATCATCTCGGCCAGGTTCGCCGGGGTGTAGCGGCAGCTGACGCTGCGCCCGGCCAGGTTGACGACGGCGTCCGCGCCGTCGAGCGCCTCGGCCCAGGGGCCGAGGGTCCGACCGTCCCAGGCCGTCTCGCGCGGGTGGGCGGGGCGCCGGGTGAGCACGACCACCTGGTGCCCGTCCGCCTCCAAGGAGCGGGTCAGGATCGTTCCTACCTGTCCTGTTCCGCCCGGAATTACCACCTTCATGCCGACCAGCTCCCCCTTCAGCGCAGCAGCGGACGGCCCTGAGCACGACGCTCGGTCGGCCTCCGCTTCGATCAGGAGCGTACGCCCATATTGAACGCGTTCAAAAAGCAGGGTGGGCCCCGGCGCATCGTGCGCCGGGGCCCACCTGGGGGACCGGTGGAGGCTCAGCCCTGCGCGCTGCGCCCGGCCAGGAAGGACTCGATCTCCGTGCGGACCTCCGGCGTGTCCAGCCCGCGCACGGTCAGCGTCGTGCGTCGCCGCAGGACGTCGTCCGCCGTTGCTGCCCACTCGTGGTCGACCGCGTAGGCGACCTGCGCCCACACGTCCGGGCCGTCCGCGTGGATCGGGCGGCCCAGCGCCGGGTTCTGGTCGATCAGGCGGGCCAGGTCGAAGGAGAGCGTGCCGTAGTGGGTGGCCAGGTGACGCGCCACCAGCGGGTCCATCCGGGCGCCCGGCTCGCGGTCCACCAGCAGGCGGTGCGCGACGGCGTTCGGGCTGCCGACGCCCGGCAGCGGCACGGTGCGCGGGATCGCCGACATGTCCTCGGCCAGCCCGGTGCCGGGCACGTGGGCGAGCTTCTCCAGCACCACGCGGCCGATGTGACGGTACGTCGTCCACTTGCCGCCTGCCACGGAGAGCATGCCGCCGCGGCCCTCGGAGACGACCGTCTCGCGCTTGGCGGCGGCAGTCCCGCCCGGACCGCCGGGCAACACGCGCAGGCCCGCGAAGGAGTAGGTGATCAGGTCGCGGTCAAGATGGTCGTCGCGGATCGCGTGCGCGGCCTCGCCGAGTATCTGGTCGACGTCGGCCTCGGTGGCACGGACGTCGGCCGGGTCGCCGGTGTACTCCTCGTCCGTGGTGCCGAGCAGGACGTGGTCCTCCCACGGGATGGCGAACGAGACCCGGTACTTGTCGATCGGGATGGTCAGCGCCGCCTGCCACGGGGCCTTGCGCTTGACGACGACGTGCGCGCCCTTGGAGAGCCGGATGCTGGGCGCGGCGCCCTTGTCCTCCATCTTCCGCAGGTGGTCCACCCACGGTCCGGTCGCGTTGAGGACGAGCCGCGCGTCGATGCCGAACTCGTCGCCGGTCAGCCGGTCGCGTATCTCGGCGCCGGTCACCCGGCCGCCGGTGAAGCGAAGCCCGCTGACCTCGGCGTGGTTGAGCACGACCGCGCCCGAGTCGACCGCCGCGCGGACCGTCATCACGGCGACGCGCGAGTCGTTCATCTGGTGGTCCTTGTAGACGGCCACCGAGCGCAGGCCCTCGGTGCGCAACGCCGGGACAGCCTGCCCGGCGCGGGCCGCCGTGGCGACGTGACCCATGCCGTCACGGAAGACGGAGAGCGCGGAGTAGAGGAAGACGCCCGCGCCCAGCTTGGGCGCGGAGTGCGGGCCGCCCTTGTACACGGGGACGAAGAAGGTGAGCGGGTTGACCAGGTGCGGGGCCACGTCGGTGGAGAGCGCGCGGCGCTCCTTGTGGTTCTCCGCGACCAGCCTGACCGCGCCGGTCTGCAGGTAGCGCAGGCCGCCGTGGACCAGCTTCGACGAGGCGCTGGAGGTCGCGCCCGCGAAGTCACCGGCGTCGACCATGGCGACCCGGAGCCCCGACTGCGCGGCGGTCCAGGCGACGGCGGTGCCGAGGATGCCGCCGCCGATGATGAGCAGGTCGTAGGTGGCACTGCTCAGCAGTTCCCGCGCCTGGGCGCGGTCGGCCGTGCGGTTGGCCCCCAGGGTCGGCATGGAGTGCATCGGAAGATCCCTCAACTTCTCTGGTGGTGGTGCGAACGGCGCGGCGGGCCCTCCCCGTGCGGGGCCCGCCGCACCCGTCTTGCGGGGTCCGGGCGTCAGCGGCCGGACGTCGAGTCCTCGTCGATCCAGCCCATGGTCCGCTCGACGGCCTTGAGCCAGTTCTTGTACTCGCGGTCGCGCGTCGCCTCGTCCATCCGCGGCGTCCACTCGGCCGCGCGGTGCCAGTTGGCGCGCAGGGTGTCCAGGTCCGGCCAGAACCCGACGGCCAGACCGGCGGCGTAGGCGGCGCCCAGCGCGGTGGTCTCGGCGACGTAGGGGCGCTCGACCGGGACGTCCAGCACGTCCGCGATGTTCTGCATCAGCAGGTTGTTGCTGGTCATGCCGCCGTCGACCTTGAGCGCGGAGAGCGTGACGCCGGAGTCCTTCTCCATGGCGTCGACGACCTCGCGGGTCTGCCAGGCGGTTGCCTCCAGCACGGCGCGGGCCAGGTGACCCTTCGTCACGTACCGGGTCAGGCCGGTGATCACGCCGCGCGCGTCGGAGCGCCAGTACGGCGCGAACAGGCCGGAGAAGGCCGGGACGATGTACGCGCCGCCGTTGTCCTCGACGGTCGAGGCCAGCGTCTCGATCTCGGCCGCGGTGGAGATGATGCCGAGCTGGTCGCGCAGCCACTGCACCAGCGAGCCGGTGACCGCGATCGAGCCTTCCAGGGCGTAGACCGGGGCCTCCTCGCCGATCCGGTAGCCGACCGTGGTCAGCAGCCCGTGGTAGGAGTTGACCGCCTTCTCGCCCGTGTTGAGCAGCAGGAAGGTGCCGGTGCCGTAGGTGGACTTGGCCTCGCCCACGTTGAAGCAGGTCTGGCCGAACAGCGCCGCCTGCTGGTCGCCCAGCGCGGAGGCGACCGGCACGCCCGCCAGGTCGCCGACGGCCTCGCCGTAGATCTCGGCGGAGGAGCGGATCTCCGGCAGGACGCTCATCGGCACGTCCATCGACTCGGCGATCTTCTCGTCCCACTGCAGCGTGTGCAGGTTCATCAGCATGGTGCGGGACGCGTTGGTCACGTCGGTGACGTGCCTGCCGCCGTCGACGCCGCCGGTGAGGTTCCAGATGACCCAGGTGTCCATGGTGCCGAAGAGGATGTCGCCGCGCTCGGCGCGCTCGCGCAGGCCCTCGACGTTGTCCAGCAGCCAGCGGATCTTCGGACCGGCGAAGTAGCTCGCGAGCGGGAGCCCGGTCTCGCGGCGGAAGCGGTCCTGCCCGACGTTGCGGCCCAGCTCGCGGCAGAGCTCCTCGGTGCGGGTGTCCTGCCACACCAGGGCGTTGTGGACCGGCTTGCCGGTGGTCCGGTCCCACAGGACCGTGGTCTCGCGCTGGTTGGTGATGCCGATGGCGCGGATGTCGTCACGGGTCAGCCCGGCCTTGGCCAGCGCGCCGGCGATCACGGACTGGACCCGGGTCCAGATCTCCTCGGCGTCGTGCTCGACCCAGCCGGGCTGGGGGAAGATCTGGCTGTGCTCCTGCTGGTCGACCGCGACGATGCGGCCGTCTGCGCCGAAGATGATGCAGCGGCTGGAGGTGGTGCCCTGGTCGATGGCCGCGATGTACTGGCCGGTGCTGGTGGTCATGTGTGTCCTCGTTGACAGTGGGGGCGGCGAGGGCCCTGCGGGGTGGCGCGTTCTCGGGTGTGCCTAGCCTGGTCGATCCGTCAGGTTGATCAGAAGGCCGCGTTGTAGATTCCGCCGGCGAGCAGCGCGCCGAGGATCGGGCCGACGATCGGGACCCAGGCGTAGCCCCAGTCCGAGCTGCCCTTCTTGGGGATCGGCAGCAGGGAGTGGACCAGACGCGGGCCCAGGTCGCGGAAGGGGTTGATGGCGTAGCCGGTCGGGCCACCAAGGGAGAGGCCGATGCCGACCACGGTCAGGGCGGTGATCAGGATGCCCATGCCGGAGAGGCCGAGCTCCTTGTTCAGCCCCTGGGTCAGGATCAGCAGGCAGAGCACGGTGGTGCCGATGGTCTCGGTGATCACGTTCTGGACCGGGTTCCGGATCTCCGGCCCGGTGGCGAAGATGCCGAGGGTGGGCTCGTCGTTCTCGTTGAACTGGCCCAGGTAGGACAGCCAGACCAGCACCGCGCCGATGACCGCGCCGAGGAACTGTCCCGCCAGGTAGACCGGGACGTGGCTCCAGTCGCCGGTCTTGACGGCTATCGCGATGGTGACGGCGGGGTTGAGGTGGGCCCCCGACAGTGAGTTCGCGGTGTACGCGGCAACGAGCACGGCAAAGCCCCAGCCGAAGGCGATGGCGAGCCATCCGGCCCCTTCGGCCTTGGAGCGCTTCAGGGTGACGGCAGCGCAGACGCCCGCGCCGAGCAGGATCAGTAGGGCGGTACCGATGAGTTCGCCGAAGAAGATATGGCTGTTGGACACAGCGGCTCCCAGTGCAGTTTGCGGCTCACGTTCGACAATGTCGACCGTTGTGCGAAAACTACGTGGCCCGCTGCACCTGCGTCAATGCAGGTGCAGCTGTGGCTGTGGAGGCGTCGAACAAACGGGACATTGCTCGCTCAACATAGACAAATCACCCGTTCGGACGGGTACGGAACACGCCGAACGGACCGTCAGATCGGGAGTGCGCCCAGTGAATGCGCCCGAGCGTCAGAAGCGCGGCGCGCCCAGGTCGCGGGAGATCGCGCGGGCCGCCTCGCGTACGGAGACGACCAGCTCCGGCCGGATCACGCCGTCCCGGCAGACCCGCTCGACCGGCCCGTTGAGCGCGACCGCGCCGACGGGGTTGCGGCGGCGGTCCTGGATCAGCGCCGCGACCGAGGCCACCCCGGTCCAGGTCTCCTCGACGGCCGCGCCCCACCCGCGCTCGCGGATCTGCGCGGCCTCGGCGTCCAGGTCGGCCAGCTCGGTCAGCGTGCGCGGGGTGAAGGCCTCGCGCTCGCTCTCCTGCAGTTCGGCGCGGGCGACCGGGTCGTGGGCGATCAGCACCTTGCCCAGCGCCGTGCTGTGCAGCGGCTGCATGCTGCCGACCTCCAGCACCTGCCGGGTGTCGTCCGGGCGGAAGACGTGGTGCACGATCAGCACGCCGCGCAGGTGCAGCACCCCGAGGTAGACCGTCTCCCCGCTGGCCCGGGCCAGGTCGTCCGCCCAGACCAGGGCGCGGGCGCGCAGCTCGTGGACGTCCAGGTAGCTCTGGCCGAGTCGCAGCAGCTCTGCGCCCAGCTGGTACTTGCCGCTGTCCGGGTCCTGCTCGACGAAGCCCTCCTGCTGCAGCGTGCGCAGGATGCCGTGGGCCGTTCCCTTGGCCAGTCCGAGTGAGGCGGCCACGTCCGACAGGCCCAGCCGCCGCTCGCCGCCGGCAAGCAGTCGCAGGATCGCCGCCGCGCGCTCGAGCGACTGGATCGACCCGGCCATCGGAGAACCTCCCACTGCGGCTGAAGACAGCACGACGGAACAGACAACGGACACAGACGACGGAACGGACAGAACTAGGGGTCGGAACAGCGGTCGACAATGCCGACGGCGCTGTGCGTGACACCGAGTCTGCCAGCAAACCAGGTCAGGCAGCACACAGGCCCACCCCGCCGGGCCGCCGACGGCGTCTCAGACGCCGCGGGTCCCGGCGCTCAGCACTGCTCCCAGCGCCGCGATCTGGTCCGCCCCGACGCGGCAGCAGCCGCCGACCAGCCGGGCCCCGGAGGCGGTCCACTCGGCCACCCGGTCGGGGGAGAAGGTCGCCGGCCCGGACCAGGCGCGCGCCGCCGCGTCCCAGCCCTCGCCGCTGTTCGGGTAGACGACGACCGGCTTGCCGGAGACCTCCGCCGCCAGGGCGACCGCCTCGGCCGCCTCCTCCGGAGCGAGGCAGTTCACGCCCACGGCGACGACCTGCGCGTTGCCGCGCGCCAGCGCGAACGCCTCGGCGAGCGGCTGCCCCGCCCGCGTCCGGCCCTCGGCCGCGCTGAAGGAGAGCCAGACCGGCAGGTCCAGCGAGGCGACGGCGTCCAGTGCCGCCTCGGCCTCGTCGATGTCCGGGACGGTCTCGACAGCCAGCACGTCGGGCCGGGCGGACGCCAGCACCTCGGCGCGCGGCGCATGGAAGGCGCGCAACTGCGCCCGGCTGAGCCCGTACCGGCCCCGGTACTCGGAACCGTCGGCCAGCACCGCGCCGTACGGTCCGACCGAGGCCGCCACCCAGCGCGGCCCCTGTCCGGGCGCCTCGTCCGCGGCCTCCCGCGCCAGTGTGACGCTGCGTCGCAGCAGTTCCTCCGCCTCCGCACGGTCCACGCCGACCCGGGCGAAGCCCTCGAAGCTGGCCTGGTAGCTCGCGGTGATCGCGACCTGCGCGCCCGCGGCGAAGTAGCGCCGGTGCACGGCGGCCACGGCTGCCGGTTCGTCGCGCAGCAGCCGTGCGGACCACAGCGCGTCGGAGAGGTCGTGCCCGTCGGCGGCCAGCTCGTTGGACATGCCGCCGTCCAGTACCACCACTCCCCTGGCGAGCGCGTCGGGGAGCGAACCCTGGATGGACATCGGCAGACCTCCGGACGGACGAGCGGTCGGGCAGGACGAGCGGTCGGGCAACGAGCGAACTGCCAAGCAGGTCAACGGCGCGGGGCGGGCCGCCGGAACTCCGGCAGACCCGCCCCATCGACGTCACCCCAACCCTATCCCCGCCCGCCGTTCAGCTGCGCGGACGGGTCACCTCCTTACGGGGCACCGCCGTATGGGCCACCTCTGTACTGGCCACCTCTGTACTGGCCACCTCCGTACGGGCCGCTGCTGCACGTGTCACCGCTGCACGTTGAGCCGCGCCCCGCCGTCGACCGGCAGCACCACGCCCGTGGTGTAGGTGTTCTCGACCAGGAAGGCGATCGCGTGGGCGACCTCCTCCGGCCGTCCCGGGCGGCCGACCGCCGTACCGCCGGCCGCGCCGACGATCGCCTCGGTGCGCGCCTCCGCCGGGACCCAGTCCCACCACGGCGTCTCGATCACGCCCGGGGAGACGGCGTTGACCCGGCGCGGCGCAAGTTCGGCCGCGAGGATCCGCGACGCGGTCTCGACGGCCGAGTTCATCGCACCCAGTACCACCAGCCCCGGGCCGCTCAGTTGCGAGCTGACCGCGCCGACCAGCGTCACCGAGCCGTCCGCGCGCAGCGTGCCGAGTGCGGCCTGGACGCTCAGCAGGTGGGCGAGGAGCTTGCCCTCGCTGTGCTTGCGGACCTCGGCTGCCTCCAGGTCCGCCAGCGTGGTGACCCCGCCGTTCCTGGTGACCGTGACCACGAGGTGGTCGAACGTGCCCACCTCCGCGAAGAACTCGGCGAGTTGCCCGCTGTCCGTCGCGTCCACCGCGCGGCCCATGACCGGGCGGTCGGCGCCCTGCCTGTCGAGCGTCTTCAGCGCCTGCGTGAGGCGCTCCTCGCTGCGTCCGGCGATGACGACCTCGTACCCCCGGTCGAGCAGCAGGTCCGCCGTCGCCAGGCCGATCCCCGAGGTGCCGCCCAGGATGACGACGCGCTCCGACGTGTGTGCCATGTCCGTCCCCACTTCATCTCCGCTCGTGTCTCGTCACGAGTAACGAGACACTATGCCTCGATTCTGTAACGAGACACCCTGTCTTGTAAAGTCGGGCCATGAATCCGAAGCCTCCCGGGCGTCCGCGGAGCGACGCCGCCCGTCGCGCGATCCTCGACGCGGCCGTCGCCCTCTGCGTGGACGGCGGCTACGCCAACGTCACCATCAAGGCCATCGCGGACGCGGCCGGAGTCGGACGCCAGACGGTCTACCGCTGGTGGCCGACCCGCGGCGCGGTGCTGCTGGAGGCGATGGGCGAAGTCGGCGCGGCCCACGGCGCCCCGCCGCCGAGCGGTGATCCCGTTGCCGACCTTCGCGTCTTTCTGGAGGCGACGTTCCGGCTCGCCCACAAGGCCCCGGTCGCCGACATCCTGCTCGGCCTGACCTCCGACGCCTTCGCCGACGAGCAGTTGGCCGCCAGGCTGCGCGGCTACATCGCCGAGCGTCGCGCGCTGCTGGCGGAGGTGTTGGAGCGCCAGGGCGCGGACGGTTGGAGGGTCCCGGTCCCGACCGTCGTCGACCTGGTCTTCGGGGCGATGTGGTACCGGCTGATGAACCAGCACGGGCCGGTGGGGCCGGAGTTGACGGAACAGGTGCTCGTCGTCGTGGCCGCGCTGCGGCAGGCGTAGCGCCCGGGCGGGGCTGGCACTCCGGCGCGGCATGCGCTATGTTGTTCTCAGAGCGAGAAAGACTCGATCAGAGAAGAACTCGATGAGAGAACAACTCTGACCGAGGGTCGACCGAAACCGATCGCGACAATCCGACCACGACACATCGACCCGCCGGAGCGGCACGCATGCACGAGGACGACGAGGCCGGGTGGCTCGCCGCGTACGACCCGCGCGCCTACGCGCCGATCGCCCTCACGGTCGACGTCGTCGTGCTGACGCTGCGTCAGGGACGGCTCAGCATCCTCCTCGTGGAGCGGGGCGGGCCGCCGTTCCAGGGGCGCTGGGCGCTGCCCGGAGGGTTCGTCAAGGCGGGGGAGGAGGGGCTGGACGAGGCCGCGGCGCGCGAGCTCGCGGAGGAGACCGGCCTCGCGCCGACCGCTCTCGAACGGGTGCACCTGGAGCAGCTCGGCTCCTACGGCGCGCCCGACCGTGACCCGCGCATGCACGTGGTCTCGGTGGCCTACCTGGCCTTCGCACCTGATCTGCCCGACCCGCGCGCCGGCGGCGACGCCGCCCGCGCCGTCTGGGTTCCGGTCGCCGGTCCTCACGGGGGTGGGACCGGCGACCGGGAGCTACCCGCTCCGCTCGCCGAACGCGAACTGGCCTTCGACCACGCCAGGATCGTCGCCGACGCGCTGGAGCGCGCCCGCGGCAAGCTGGAGTACACGCCGCTCGCGACCGCCTTCCTCGGGCCGGAGTTCACCATCCCGGAACTCCGCGCCGTCTACGAGGAGATCTGGGGCGAGCGCCTCCACCCCGGCAACTTCCACCGCAAGGTGCTCTCCGCGCCCGGTTTCGTCGAGGACACCGGCGCGACCGCGGAACGGGGCAACTCCCGCGGCGGTCCGCGCGCCCGCCTCTACCGCGCCGGACCGGCCACCACCCTTCACCCGGCACTGCTGCGGCCGTGACGCCCAGGGCCGAGTCGAGCTGAGTCCGCGAGCTGAGTCCGTCAGCAGCTGGGTCCGTGACGTGAGCCGTGTGACGCGTTCCGTCGACCCTGGCGCGTCCGGCCCCGATCGTGGCAAGGTCAGCACAGGCGTTCCCACCTGCCCTCCGGCGTGCAGGTGCGCCTGACGGTCGGAGGCACGAAGCGCGCATGAGCACCGAAGAGACCACGCCGCTGTGGCGGCCGGACCCGGCCGGAGCCGCGGCCTCCCGGATGGCCGCCTTCCAGCGCTTCGCCGCCGAGTACTACGGCGCGCCCCGCCCCCAGCAGGGCCAGGACCCTGCGGTCGAGTACGCGAGCTTCCACCGCTGGTCGGTCGAGCACCTCGAGGACTTCTGGAGCGCGGTCACCCAGTGGTTCGACGTCCGCTTCCAGACGGAGCCCAGCGCCGTGCTCGGGGACGCGACCATGCCCGGGGCGACCTGGTTCCCCGGCGCGAAGCTCAACTACGCCCAGCACGTGCTGCGCCACGGCGAGGACCCGCACAACGCCGACACGCCCGCCATCCTCCACGTCGACGAGGCGCACCCAGAGCCGCAGGTCACCACCTGGGCCGAGCTGCGCCGTCAGGTCGGCTCGCTCGCCGCCGAACTGCGTCGCCTCGGCGTCGAGCCCGGTGACCGGGTGGGCGGCTACCTGCCCAACGTGCCGCAGGCCGTCGTCGCCCTGCTGGCCACCGCCGCCGTCGGCGCGATCTGGACCTCGTGCGCGCCCGACTTCGGCGCCCGCAGCGTGCTGGACCGGTTCCAGCAGCTCGAACCCGTCCTCCTCTTCGCCGTGGACGGCTACCGCTACGGCGGCAAGGAGCACGACCGCACCGGCGTCGTCGCCGAGCTGCGCGCCGAGCTGCCGACGCTCCGTCATGTCGTGCACATCCCGCTGCTCGGACGCCCCGCACCCGAAGGCGCGCTGGAGTGGGAGGAGCTGACGAGCAGTCCGACCGTCCCCTCCTACGAGCAGTTGCCGTTCGACCACCCGCTCTGGGTGCTCTACTCCTCGGGGACCACCGGCCTGCCCAAGGCCATCGTGCAGAGCCACGGCGGCATTACCGTGGAGCACCTCAAGCAGGCCGGACTCCACCTCGACCTCGGCCCGGGGGACCGGTTCTTCTGGTACACCTCCACCGGCTGGATGATGTGGAACTTCCTGCTGGCGGGTCTGCTGGTGGGTGCGAGCATCGTCACCTACGACGGCAGCCCCGGCTACCCGACCCCCGACGCGCAGTGGCGCATCGCCGCCGACGCGGGGGTCACCACGTTCGGCACCTCCGCCGCCTATGTGATGGCCTGCAAGAAGGCCGACGTCCACCCCGGCCGTGACCTCGACCTGACCCGGCTGCGCGCCATCGGCACCACCGGCTCCCCGCTCCCGCCCGACGGCTTCCGCTGGATCTACGACGAGATCAGCCCGGACATGTGGCTCGCCTCCGTCAGCGGCGGCACCGACGTCTGCAGCTGCTTCGTCGGCGGCGTGCCGACGCTGCCGGTGTACCTGGGCGAGATCCAGGCTCCCAGCCTGGGCGCTGCCGTCGAGGCCTGGGACGTCAACGGCAAGCCCGTCGTCGGCGACGTCGGCGAACTGGTCGTCACCAAGCCGATCCCGTCCATGCCCATCCGCTTCTGGAACGACCCCGACGGCGTCCGCTACCGGGACAGCTACTTCGAGATGTTCCCCGGCGTCTGGCGACACGGCGACTGGATCACCGTCACCGAGCGCGGCACCGTGGTCATCCACGGCCGTTCCGACTCGACGCTCAACCGTCAGGGCGTCCGGATGGGCTCCGCCGACATCTACGAGGTCGTCGAGCGACTGCCCGCCGTCAAGGAGTCCCTGGTCATCGGCCTGGAACTGCCCGACGGCGGCTACTGGATGCCGCTCTTCGTGGTGCTGGTCGAGGGCGCGGAGCTCGACGACGAGCTGCGTACGGCGGTCCGCGACGCGCTGCGCACGCAGCTGTCGCCGCGGCACGTCCCGGACGAGATCATCGCCGTGCCCGCGCTTCCGCACACCCTCACCGGCAAGCGCATCGAGGTGCCGATCAAGCGGATCCTGGGCGGCACGCCGCTCGCCCAGGCCGTCAACCTCGGCTCCATCGACAACCCCGACGCGCTGCGGATCTTCGAGCAGTACCGCCGCTGAGCGCCAGTCAGCTGAACGCCGACGGGCTGCTGTGCCGGGTCCGGGTCACACCCGGCACAGCAGCTCGCCGTGCAGCACGCTGAACCAGCCGCGCGGCTCCTGGGCCCAGCTCTGCCACGCCGCGCTGATCCGCTCCAGATCCTCGCGCTGGGCGAACCCCTCGGCCACCGCCTGCTCGGCGATCGCGGATCCGGTGATCCGCTCCGCCCACATCCCGCCCCACCAGGCGCGGTCCTCCTCCGACGAGAAGCACCAGGTGGACGAGGACGCCTCGACCCGCTCCGGCGCGAAGCCCGCATCGAGCGCCCAGCTGCGCAGCATCCGCCCGGCGTCCGGCTCGCCGCCGTTGGCGCGGGCCACCCGGTGGTACAGCACGTTCCACTCGTCCAGCTCGGGCAGCGACGGGTACCAGACGAACCCCCCGTAGTCCGAGTCGCGCACCGCGACCACGCCTCCCGGACGGCAGACCCGCCGCATCTCGCGCAGCGCCTGGACCGGGTCCGCGACATGCTGCAACACCTGGTGCGCATGCACGACGTCGAACGACGCGTCGGGGAACGACAGCGCGTGCACGTCCGCCGTCTCGAACCGGACCCCGGCCGACTCCGGTACCGCCTCCGCCGCCTTGGCCAGCACCTCGGCGGAGATCTCGACGGCCGTGACCAGCCCCGGCCCGACCCGCTCGGCCAGCCCGGCGGTGATCGTTCCCGGCCCGCAGCCGACGTCCAGCACGGACAGCCCCGGCTTCAGCTCCGGCAGCAGGTAGCCGGCGGAGTTCTCAGCCGTGCGCCAGGTGTGCGAGCGCAGGACGGACGCGTGGTAGCCGTGGGTGTACTGCTTCTGATGCTCAGTCATGTCTGCCTCCCTGGGTGCCGACCATAGATCAGGTCTCAGCTTGTGAGAGCAACTGTCTCGTATAACAAGACCCGTTCGCGACAACGGCAGGAAATGGCGTGGCGGGTGGCTGTATTCCTGCGGGAGGATCGATGTACAGAGCTGTACGAGAGGAACGCACATGACACATGAGGCGGCGCCAGCTGCGACCGAACGGTCGGTCCCCGCAGGTCAGGCCGGTCCCGAACGGACCCGGAACTTCCTCTGGCCCGCCCTCGGCATCGTCTACGTCGTCTGGGGGTCCACCTACCTCGCCATCCGGATCACCGTCGAGACCATGCCGCCGTTCCTCTCGGCAGCGCTCCGCTTCCTCGTCGCCGGAGTCCTGCTCGTGGGCCTGGTCGTCTGGCGCTCCGGCTCGGGTGCCCTGCGGGTGACCCGCAGGCAGCTCGCCTCCGCCGCCGTCGTCGGTCTGCTGCTGCTCGTCGGGGGCAACGGCCTGGTCGTCCTCGCCGAGACCCGGATCCCGTCCGGGCTGGCGGCGCTGCTGGTCGCCGCCGTGCCGCTCTGGGTCATCGTGCTGCGCACGCTCTTCGGCGACCGCCCCCGCGCCGCCACCTTCGTCGGCGTGCTGATCGGCTTCGCCGGACTGATCGTGCTCACCCTGCCCGGCAGCTCCGGCGCGGTCCGGCTGGTCGGGATCATCGCGGTGCTCGCCGCCGCCCTGCTCTGGTCGATCGGCTCGTTCCTCTCCTCCCGCCTGCCGATGCCCGGCAACCCCTTCACCGCAAGCGCCTACGAGATGCTGGCCGGTGGCCTCGGCGACCTCGCGCTCGGCCTCTTCCGCCACGAGCACCTGAACGTCGGCGCCGTCAGCACCAGCTCCTGGCTGGCCCTGGCCTACCTGGTCGTCTTCGGATCCCTCGTCGCCTTCAGCGCCTTCGCCTGGCTGCTGCAGAGCGCGCCGCTCTCGCTGGTCGCCACCTACGCCTACGTCAACCCGGTCGTCGCCGTCGCGCTCGGCTGGCTGGTCCTCAACGAGTCGGTCACCTGGTCCATCGCCGTGGGTGGTGCGGTCGTCGTGGTCGGCGTCTGCGTCGTCGTCTCCACCGAGGCGCGCACAGCACGTGGCACGCGGACGTCGCAGCGGGCCCCCGCCCCGAAGGACGAAGGCCCGCTCACGTCGTAACCGGTGGCGTGCACCGGTGTCACTCCCCGGAGAGCACCTGGTTCGCCGCCGCCCGTGCCTCGGCCGCGCTGTCCGCGGCCCGCGCGGCGGCAGCCGCGCGCTCGCACTGGGCCAGCGTCACCTTGGCCAACTTCGCCCGCACGTAAGGGATCGACGCCGCGCCCATCGAAAGGCTGGTCACGCCCAGCCCGATCAGCACGCACGCCAGCACCGGATCCGAGGCGGCCTCGCCGCAGACGCCGCAGCTCTTGCCCTCGGTGCGGGCGGCCTCCGCGGACAGCGCGACCAGGTCCAGCAGCGCCGGCTGCCACGGATCCTGCAGCCGCGCCACCGCGCCCACCTGGCGGTCCGCCGCAAAGGTGTACTGGGCAAGGTCGTTGGTCCCGAGCGAGAGGAACTCGACCTCCTGGAGGATCGACCGCGCCCGCAGCGCCGCCGAGGGGATCTCCACCATCGCGCCGAACTTCGCCTGCAGTCCCGCCTCACGGCACGCGTCGGCGAAGGCCTTCGCATCCTGGCGGTCGGCCACCATCGGGGCCATCACCTCCAGGTGCACCGGCAGACCTTCGGCCGCCCGCGCCAGCGCCCGCAGTTGGGTGCGCAGCACCTCGGGGTGCTCCAGCAACGTACGTAGACCGCGTACGCCCAAAGCGGGGTTGGGCTCGTCGGCCGGGGTCAGGAAGTCCAACGGCTTGTCCGCCCCCGCATCCAGGACGCGCACCACGACGCGCCCCTCGGGGAACGCCTCCAGCACCGCGCGATACGCGTCGACCTGTGCGTCCTCCGACGGGGCCTTCTTCGAGTCGTCCAGGCTGTGCTTCTCAAAGAACAGAAACTCGGTCCGGAACAGCCCGACGCCCTCCGCACCCGCCTCAACCGCGGCCGGGACGTCCACCGGGCCACCGACGTTGGCCAGCAGCGGAACCCGGTGCCCGTCCGAGGTCCGGCCCGGACCCGTGGACGCGGCGAGCGCCGCCTTGCGCTCCTCGGCCTCGCGCCGCAGCCGCTGCTGCGTCTCCGTCGAAGGGTCGACGATCACGGCACCGCTGCTGCCGTCGACCGCGACGACCACACCCTCCGGCAGGTCGGTCGCGCCGGGCATCGCCACCACGGCCGGTACCCCGAGCGCGCGGGCCAGGATGGCGCTGTGGCTGGTCGGCCCGCCCTCCTCGGTGACAAAACCGAGCACCAGCGTCGGGTCCAGCAACGCGGTGTCGGCGGGGGCCAGATCGCGGGCGATCAGCACGTAGGGCTCGTCGCTGTCCGGCACGCCCGGCATGGGCACACCCATCAACCGGGCGACGATCCGGTTCCGCACGTCGTCCAGGTCGGCGACCCGCCCGGCCAGGTAGTCCCCGGCCGCTGCCAGCAGCGCCCGGTACGCGGCGAACGCGTCGTAGACGGCGCGCTCCGCACTGCTGCCCACGGCGATCCGCCGCTCCACGTCAGCCATCAGCTCCGGGTCGAGCGCCATCAGCGCCTGCGCCTCGAGGACGGCCTGTGCCTCACCGCCCGCCAGGTTGCCGCGCGCCTGCAGATCGGCGGCCACGGCGTCGACCGCCCGCTGTGCCCGGGCCTGCTCGCGCGCCGCGTCCTCGGTCGGGATCTGCTTGGCCTCCGGCTCCAGCACCGCCGTGCCCATGTGCCGCACCTGGCCGATCGCCACGCCGTGGCTCACGCCCACGCCCTGCAGGGTCTCTGTCATCTCACCGGTCTCCGCTTTGAGTCTCCGTCGTAGTGTTGTCGGCGTACCGCTGTCGCTGAATCAGTTCCAGGCGAACAGGGTCTCGCCCACCGCGATGTCACCGGACTCCCGGATATCGGTGAGCTGCTCGACCGAGGCCTCCAGCGCGACCACGGGACAGATGGACGACTTACCGGCGGCCTCGACGGCGGTCGGGTTCCACTTGACCACCGGCTGCCCGCGCTTGACGCTGTCGCCCTTCTGCACGAGCAGCTCGAAGCCTTCGCCGTTGAGCTGAACGGTGTCGATACCGAGATGCGTGAGCACGCCGTGCCCCTGCTCATCCAGCACGACAAAGGCGTGCGGGTGCATGGACACCACGATGCCGTCGACGGGGGAGACGGCCTCACCCGGCCCGGGCGCGGGCTTGATCGCGGTACCCGGGCCGACCATGGCCCCGGAGAAGACGGGGTCGGGAACGTTCGCGAGCCCGATGGCCTCGCCGACCAGAGGGGACGTCACGGTCGTCATGGTTGAGCCTCCTAGATGGCGGAACCCAGGACGCGAGCCCTCAGGGGCTCGCATCGGGGATCAGCCTAAATCATGTCAACTATGGACACTTCGGACCTAAGCCACGAGTTGTCCGCCCAGGTCAGGGCCGCTATGCCCGGACCGGGAAAGATCGGCGAGAGGTCTAGACCACCGCGCGGAGCAGACTCTACGTCATTCGAGTGACAGGCGCGGATTTGCTCCTACGGACAGCTCCCTGTAACTTCTTCGTTGTGCCCGGCGCCGACCGGGACAAATCACGAAGGAAGCGCCCGGAGGGCCCGGTGAAACGGGGCTGAAGGAAGCGTCCGTTCCTTGAGAACTCAACAGCGTGCCAAAAGTCAACGCCAGTTA